>JAYWBQ010000017.1:0-41809 GCA_043781255.1 Minisyncoccota bacterium
TCCCACAACCCCAGCAACACATTTTCATTGTACGCGAAGCATATTTCTGTTTCGTGCTACTTGGCGTACAGAAAGCAGACTACTTGTCTTCTGTGAGGAATACGGAAACGTGACCTAGATTGAACGACCTCTCTGATCACTCTTTTAATTAATGTTATACTCAAGATACAATATTTTTACATGAAAGTACTTTTAATATTAAGTAATGAAAGTGAAAAAAAATACTATAGACCTATTCTAGCTCTTTTCAAAGAGAAAAATATTAGAGTTGATTTTGCTATTTTTACATGGAAATATCAAACACAGCTCGGGTGCGCTCAAGAAATAATAACAAAGTTTAAAAATAAAGAATTAGAAAATTATTATATTTTTGGATTTTCTATATCTGCTCTTGTTGCAATTCTAATTGCATCAGAATCTAAAGTAAAAGGTTTAATTTTGGTTTCCCCGACACCTCTTTTTTCTGATACTATATATCCAAAATGGGTAAAAAAACTTTTAGGAAAGAAGAGGTTAACTATTGCCAAGTCTACAAAAATAAAAGATTTACAAATTAATTCTAAAAAAACTTTTTTGTTAGTTGGGGAACAAGAAGATAACGAAGTACTAAGACAGTCTACAGCATTCGCGAAAGTGCATAAAAGAGTTAACTTAAAAAATATAAATAACACGGGACATGCAGCAAACACCCCTGAAATGATAGTTTCAATTAAACAAACTATTATGCAGCTGTAAATAGAAAAAGAGGAGCTGAAGTAGCTCCTCTTTCGACCATTTTTCCCAACCCAGGATTCTGGTTAGTTGAGGTCAAATTCACCGTTCTTCACACCATCGACAAATGCTTTCCATTCGTCATTGGTGAAAGAAAGAGTGGTTTTGGTCGGGTCTTTGGTGTCTCGCACCTGCACCCCGTTGCTGTTACGCTTCACGGAAACACAAAACCACAAAGGGTTCCGGAGGCCAGGCGTACCCAATTGCACAGATGAACCCATCCTCGTCTACCTTTCGACCTTCGTCGTTGATAGTGAAGATTTGGCCAGTAGGACTGACCGCTTGCTTAGTTTTCATTTTTAATCCTTCCAATCTAACCACAATTAGCTAGATATTATATTCATAACATACTAACACTGAAATGTAAACTACGTACGTTGGTAACCCCTCACACCCTCCTACCTGCGCACAACTCCCCACCGTCTCTGTGAAACCTATCAAAGCGGAGTAAACTACCCCACACCACATCATACAGATAAAATGCTCACCTGATTAAGATGAGACATTTATTCGTAGCAATTACCTAGACTTTATTTACGATTCACCAAGAGATCTTGAATAGTCCCGAAGAAAAGCCACCTATACAATAAAAACCCTATTGGAATAAAGATACTAGCTACAACTAAACCTGCAGCTACTATACTCATTTTTAAATTTTCAGTGAGAAGGTAAAAAAGAAATGTTGCACAGAGAAAATTTATCATACGGAGCGAACTATAGAAAAAAATTTCTCGCAACACTTTCCAAGATAATTCTTTCTTATTTTTAAAAACCCAAAACTTTTGTCCTAAGAAATCCAAAATATTGCTGAAAAAGAACGAGACCGCAAAAGCATACGGAACATATGTACTGCCAACACTAAAATATGTAGCGACAGAAACAACTACATACTCACCTTTGCTGATAGCTTTAACAATAACGTAGCGGTATATTCGAGAGATCTCTTCCTTGGTCTTTATTTTCACAACTATTCTCCTTATGTGTAAAACCTATATATAAAGATACCTTATTCTAAAAGATAACTCAATCTTTCAATATCCACTAACTTAAAAAACACCTTCATGAAAAGCGTATTTAATAATCGTGATAATGAAGTAATTTTTATAATAGATCGAGAACAGACACTACACATACAGGAATGCTATACTCACATGATGCCTTATACAGAAAAACATACCCGCTCAATTGCTAAAGCTATTAGTTATAGAATTGTAAGCATCTCACTTGATCTTCTTATTATTTTTGCAATCACAAAAAAAGCTGATCTTACATTGTGGATTGTTGTACTTTCAAATCTCGTGAGTATTTTCTTGTATTATTTCCACGAAAGAATTTGGAACAAAGTACACTTTGGACGAAGACTTATTGAACCAAAAACTCACTCAAGTGATGCTCGCACAATGCGTATGTCATGATACGAACACTTACCCTTTAAATGATCATACACCGGGGTTAGTTTACGAGTATCTAATTCTTTAAATGCTTTTTTGATAACCTCAGTAATTTTCTTTGGTGGCATAGTTTGTGTGAGGTCAAGTTCTTCTTTAAGTTCAAGCAACTTCTCAATATGGCCAATAATTGTGTCGACTGAAAAAGATCTTTTTTCTGCTATTTCAAGTATTGTGAGACCCTCTTTCAAAAGCTCCTTGGTAATTTCGTGAGATGGAACCTTGGTCACAATCTCTTCTACCTCCTCTTCATCAAGTTCTAGAACTGACCCACCATGCTCCGTCAAAAACTTCTCGTGGAGCTTTTCTAGATCTTGTTCGCTGTATTTTACAATGGCATTTTCAGCCTGTGTACTTCTCGTGCGAAAGATGACATCTGCCTCACGTACCTGCTCTGCTATCATCAGGGCTTGCGGGTTAAACCCTTTAAGATGAAGCCCGTCGAGAGACTTCAGTCGAGATAGTGCCACATACCCTTGCCCTGAAGCAAATGACCGACTGAGGTCTATCTCTGCTCTGTCAAGTGTCATCCCCTGACTCTTGTGCACGGTGATAGCCCATGCAAGCTTTATCGGTAACTGTTGCAGCTCTGCGCGGACTTTACCATCTTCTTCTATTTTCCACGAGTCAGCTTTTATGATTATTTTTTTACCATTCACAAGTTCAATAACTGGTGCACCTTCGTTATCAAAAGCATGCACAATACCCATCGACCCATTTACATATGACCTGTCTTGAGCATTCTTAATACAAATAACTTTTGCACCAATTTTAAGCGAAAGAATTTCTTCTGCAAGACAGTTATTTTTAAGTGATAGAAGGAGCTGTGCTTTCCCTTTGGTAATCATGTGGTAGACCCTTGCCTCCCCTGGCATCTTATTAAATGCTTGCATGTTTATCTTATCCACATTCTCATTGTGAGTATAGAGTTTTATATGGTCCTCAATGTGGGCTTTATCATGCGTCTCTTGTAGCATCTGATAATGATCTTCTTCTATTTCACCTGATCTTATAGCATTTAAAATAGAAGTAAGTTTATCATCGTCTTGTCTAAATTGTTCTGTGAGATAACACACGACGGGCTTTGCCTCTTTCCACGTTGTGGAAGTAAATGCAAATACTTCTTTATTCTCATATTCATCCCCATGACGCACTACAGGCGGAAGCTGAAAAAAGTCTCCCGTGAAAACAACTTGGAGGCCACCAAATGGCTTTTCATTTCGTCTCATATGCTTTCCTACTTTATCTAACATATCTACAAATGATGCGTGGAGCATCGAGACTTCGTCAATGATGAGTACTTGAGTCTCATTCCATCTCTTGTAAAGGTTCTGCTTTTCTTCGAGTGCATCAAGATCATATGCATGCAGCTTTTGTTTAATACCAATACCACTCCATGAATGAATCGTCACACCACTAATATGAGTAGATGCAATCCCGGTGGATGCAGTCACGGCGTATCTGATACCGTGACGTTTAAGATAGACGATATACTCACGAAGCGCATAACTCTTACCTGCCCCCGCTGCTCCAGTTAAGAACGTGGTGTGGCCGAGTTTGAGGATGGAAAGAGCGGTTGATTGGAGCATAGGTGGACAGTAGAAAGCTGAAAGTAGTTAAATACAAATACGTAAGATATATACAGCAGTGTAAGCGGAAAAGTAAAAAGGAGAAAGACTTGACGCAATATTTTATAAATGTTATTATATAATTACTTTTTTGTTCTTTAAGTTAATCTATTTTTTAGGAGAAGGCTTTCTATGTCAGTCAATTACCACGTAATTGGACCTGGGATACGTATACACTTTGACAATGAGGATGAATTTCTCATTATAAGTAAATACAAAACTTTTATTTTAGGGTTTTATAGTCACTGGGAAAACGTTGCCATGTTCACCAAGGAGAAACAATGGAAAGAGAGTGAGTTCCCCGGAATGGTGTCTGACGAGTACTGGAAAGATAGGATTATGTTGTTTTGGTTTAATGTGGATATTGATCCATACTAACTAGGAAGTACTCTACTTTAAAGATAAAGCTCACCTTCGGTGGGTTTTCTTTTTTAGACTTTTAGATATTTACGGACGGCTAGAAAAGAAGATACAACCGTAAGCACTGACCCGAATGCGAGCAGTGTAAGCATGAGCTCAATAAAATGCGCTGTATAAAATGCGTTAATATTGAGCCCTTCAAAGAAAAATACTGTCTTTCGTGTGACCCACACTGTTGCTGGAAAGAAAATGATGAGCGTAATAACCGTAGCTACAATCGCATACAAAAGTGCTTCTACAATAAATGGACCACGAATAAACATATTAGATGCACCGACTAATTTCATTACGGCTATTTCATCACGATATACGAAGATAGCAAGACGAATAGTGTTGTACACAATCATACAACTCATGAGCACAAAAACAATAGAAAGCCAGAAGCCTACGGTATTGGTCCATCCGATAATACTATTTAATTTATCAATACTATCCTTGATTTGATAGTAGTTTACTTTATCAATAATCCCCTTGTTGTCTCCAAGTAATCCTGACCCATCACTTAACTGGCTTGCGATCGCCTCATAACGAGAAGTATCTTTTGCAATAACAGACAGTGATGATCCAAATGGATTAATACCAAGCTCATCGAGTGCCTGCAAGGTGAGCTGGTCCCCTTCGTGTTTCTTTTTAAAATCAAGAAGTGCCTGCTCACGTGATATGTACGTCACAGATTTTACATCACTAAGACCAAGTAGTTTTGCTTTTACTTCAGTTGCCTGCTCTTCTGTGGCATCAGTTGTAAAATATACCCGCACGTCTACCTTTTCCTTTACTTGTTCAAGTGTGTAATCAAAAACTGCACCGAATAAATAAAAAGAAGTCACAATCGAAAGTGTAATCGTTAAAATAAAAATAGATGAAAGTGACACTGTTCTATTACGATAAAACCCACGAAGACCTGCTAATATTGTTCTTTTCCAGAGTACTGTTTTCATCATATGAGTTACATGGTAAATTTACCTGATTTTTGATCACGTGTAATCCGACCATTTTCCATCGTGATAACACGCCGCCCGAGATTATCCACGATACCTTTGTTGTGAGTTGTGAGAATGACTGTTGTTCCAAGATCATTAATCTTTTTTAAAATCTGTACAATATCGTACGTATTAAGAGGGTCGAGATTTCCAGTTGGTTCATCCGCGATGATGATCTCTGGACGATTGATAATAGCTCTTGCAATAGCAACACGCTGCTGTTCTCCACCAGAGAGTTGATGTGGGAAATGATGCATCTTACCTTTAAGATCAACAAGATCAAGTACGTGCGGTACATCTTCTCTAATCTCATCGTCCTGCCTGCCTGCCGCTTCCATTGCAAAAGCTACATTTTCATATGCGGTCTTATTTGGAATGAGTCTAAAATCCTGAAAAACTACTCCAACCTTACGTCTATAGTTAGTCATGTCTTTCCCACGCAAAAGATGAATATCATCGGAGTTAAAAGATACAACTCCTTCTGTTGGAGCCTCTTCTGCAAGAAGCATTTTAATAAGTGTTGTTTTTCCTGCTCCTGAATGACCTACAACAGAAACGAGCTCACCTTTATTGATAGTGAGAGAGATATCGCATAAGACTTTATTACCATTCTCGTATTCTTTGGAAACTCTGTCGAAGTAAAGCATATGATAAGTATAGCATGATACTCGAAACTGGTTTTAGAGGTTAGGTGTTAGTAACTCAACGGAAAGACTGGGGAGGGCTGGCTTTCGTCCACCCCTCCCCTAAAACTAACCACCAATATTCATTATCGTTATTTTCTAAAGTTTCCTCTCTGCCTCCAAAAACTCTTCGATTTTCCCTTTTTCTAAAACCCCTTCCACATCACTACTTTCTACATCAGTTCTATGATCCTTCACCATCTTATATGGGTGAAGTACATATGACCTGATTTGATTCCCCCACTCTATCTCAGTTGTCTTACTAATCTGCCTCCCCTCTACTTCTGCTTTTCTTTTCTCTTGTTCGAGTTTAAAAAGTTTTGCAGATAAAATTTCAAGTGCCTTTTGTTTATTTTGATCTTGCTGCCGTTCGGTCGCTACTGACACTGCAATATTTGTAGGTATATGGATTACTCGCACCGCAGTCTCGCGCTTATTCACATTCTGCCCACCAGGACCGGATGACTTTGATGTTTCGATACGAATTTCGTCCGGTGACAACACCTGTCGTTCTGCAGCCGGAATAATTGGCAATACTTCTACCATCGCAAATGAGGTGTGACGCTTTGCTTGTGCATTAAATGGTGAGATACGCACAAGACGATGTACACCTGATTCATTTTTAAATGTACCGTATGCATTTTTACCAATCACTTCTAATGTGAGATTACGATATCCTCCGTGATCGTTCTTATTATCATGAAGCACTGAGTAGGTAAAATGATGAGCTGAAAAATATGCATCATACATTTCAAATAAGATACGAGCAAAGTCTTCACTATCATCCCCTCCAGCGCCAGCCAAAAACGTTATAATAGCATTTCCTTTATCGAGTGCCCCCACTCCTTCTTTTTTATCTTTTAATTCCTTTAAACGCTTGATCGCAGCCTGAGCTTTTTCTTTGTCATCCCAAAAACCAATCCCATTCATACGAGCTTCTAGTTCAATGATTTCTTGATCAAGGTTTGATTCCATACCTGTTATTATAGCAGAAAATTATTGTACAAAGGCAAGACCTCCTGCCTTGACCGTGCAGATTGCTCACAAGTTGTACACGTCTATATTGTTCTAGAATTTTTAGTATACGAGCTCTCATGCTATCATTCTTTGTATGAAAAAAGGATTCACCTGTGGCGCGTTTGATCTTTGCCATGCTGGACATATACTCATGTTTAAAGAATGTAAAAACTTTTGTGACCACCTTATTGTAGGACTTGAAGTTGACCCAAGTGTTGACAGGAGAGATAAGAATAAACCAGTACAAAGTCTTGAGGAGCGTCGTATTCAACTCGAAGGAATTCGATACATCGATGAAATCATTGTTTATCATAATGAACAAGAACTTTACGAAATTCTTTCAAAAAATAAGCAGAAAATTGATATCCGAATTATTGGAGCAGACTGGGAAGGAAAACCGTTTACTGGATATGATCTGCCAATTCCTATCGTTTTTAATTCTCGCACTCATTCATATTCATCATCTGATCTCAGGAAGAGAATTTTTGAAGCAGAGTCAAAAAAAACAAACACCGCCTAAATGATTTAGTGCGGTGTTCTATTTCTTGCGAGGAAGAAGAGAGGATCTCCCTTTATTGGTTAACCTATACACAAAAATATCGTTTCGAAGTGCTCTATCGCCATGAAACCTAGTTATCTCCTTTGTGAGCAATTCAAGAACAACGAGCTCACGTAAAGCAACTTCAATCATCCCCTTATTAACAGGGTTAAAGAGTTGTCTCCTAAAAAATCCAGGTGGGTGAAGCCTTAAATATTCTTCGTGTATTTCTTCTACACTTCGTCTTTGTTCTTTCATGCATGCAAGTACCTTGCGAACAAAAACGTCTAACTCTACATTTTTATCAGACATGGTGAATCCTCCACAAAAAACATATCTTATAGAAGACTACACAAAATAAATGGTTTTGTCGATATTAACAAAATTGTATGTATCTAAAGTAGCTTAGCCTGCTGAGAACCTAGTCTTTCAAGTATTTTTTTCCTTTAAGTGCTTCGGGTAAAAAATCTTTATCCTCGTACATCTCGTACCCATCACCATAGCCAACATCTTTCATGAGCTTGGTTGTAGCATTTCGTAGCTTCATCGGAATAGGAAGGTTACCTAGTTTTTTAGCATCGTTAAGAGCTGATTGGTACGCATCATATGCGGCTCTATTTTTTGGAGCATGCGAAAGATATCCTACCCCGTGAGCAAGGTTAATACAACACTCGGGGATACCAATTATTTCCACAGCTTTAAAAACTTCATTTGCAATAATAAGTGCCATTGGATCAGCAAGTCCAACATCTTCTGAAGCAAATATCACCATGCGGCGCGCAATAAACTTCGGATCTTCCCCGGAGGCAATCATACGCGCAAGATAGTAGAGTGCAGCATCAGACTGTGAGGCTCTCATACTTTTTATAAATGCACTGATCGTGTTGTAGTGATCTTCACCTTTTTTATCATACCGTAAGAGTGATGATTGAAGGGTTGCTTGTAGGTTTTTTAAAGTGATTGTATTGTAAAGTTCTACGGTATGCTCAAAAACTGAAAGCATCTGCCTAGCATCACCTCCTGCCATACGAAGAAGCCACTCAGCTGACTCTTCATCAATTTTCTGTGATATTTTTTGTGCAGCACGACTAATTATTTCTCGTAGATTTTCTTCAGAAAGTGATTCTAGAATAAATACTCGGGTACGAGATAAGAGTGCAGGAATAACTTCAAAACTTGGATTCTCTGTTGTCGCACCGATTAAAATAAGTTGACCATTCTCTACATACGGCAAAAGAAAATCCTGCTGTGCTTTGTTAAAACGATGTATCTCATCTAGAAAAATAACTTTAGGACCAAAAAGATTTCCGCCTTCAAGAATTCTCCGAATGTCTTCTTTGCCGGATGAAACAGCTGAGAGTTCATGGTAGTCGGTATTCAGTGCCTTTGCATAAATACGAGCAAGGGAAGTCTTTCCTGTGCCTGGTGGACCCCATAAAATGAAAGAGAAAGCATGCTTCTTAGCAATTGCGAGGTTAAGTGGCTTCCCCTCTCCTACAAGGTGTGATTGACCGATATAGTCATCAAGAGACTTTGGTCTAAGAAGTGAAGCAAGTGGTTCCATGTACGCAGTATATCAAATCAAAAGTGAGACTTAATTGTGTCAAAGACTGTTTTAAAAAATGCAGTCTGAGTGAGTGTGGCAGATAGTTAATTTTTTTGGTACAATCGACAGAACATCGAGACGGCTCGGCCGCGAAGATGTCGAACAGCTAACAAGCTTTCGACGCGAGACACCCACATAACGCAATAGTCGGTAGATTGTTCTAGTGTGTACATAGAGTGTCGGTGAAATAAATTAATTTTGATAGTAAATATATTTACGTCAAAATGTGCTCATTTTGAAGCGATTTTTACGCTTAAAAATCGAATAAGCCGTTGTAGCTCGAGCAGCTTGGCTGCGAAGATGTCATAAAGTTAGCAAACTTTTGACCCAGTTGGTAGACTATTCAAGCGTGCACAAAGATGGTCGGTGAAATAAAAATCGAATAAGCCGTTGTAGCTCAGTTGGTAGAGCACGTCATTGGTAATGACGAGGTCAGCAGTTCAATCCTGCTCAACGGCTCAAAAATATGCGACTCATTTTTTGATTTGTTGAGCTCAAAATTGCGTAGCATTTTTGAGTAGACATGAACTACTTCATGTCGTAACAGAATTGAATGGGCACAGCTCAAGGAGCGAAGAGCGACGAAGATGTACGTAGTCAGCAGACGTAGGACAAAAATAGATTCAAACCGAACCGCGAGCGGCAGGTGATTAGTAAATCATGCCGTGAGGCCAAAGCGAATTCATCGAGTGGCGACGAGATGAAACTTGTAATCAATCCTGCTCAACGGCTCAAATTAAAATAAGCTAGTGACTAGAAGGTATTTTTGATAGCGCTAACTATTTTCTTCCCTATCTTATTCTCCTCAAGTAATCGATACTCATCAATAAGCTTATGATTTCCCGAGAGTAAGACCTTTGGTACTTTATACTTTTTAGCCTTATATTCATATATTTCTGGCCGGGCGTAGATTTCATGGGAAGCAATTCGCTTTTCTTCCAAAGATAGCTCTGCGTGAAGCACACCTTTAATCTGTCGTGAGATAGCATCGATACACACCATCGCAGGAAGCTCACCTCCTGTAAGCACATACTCTCCTATACTCCACTCCTTAGCCTTCAATATCTTCTTTATACGAGAGTCTACTCCTTCATAACGACCACAGATAAAAATGATGTCGGTATATTTTTTGACGGACACTTGAGCGAGTGTATTTGTAAACATTTCCCCTCCTGCATTAAAAATAACCACGAGAACTTTCGCAGTTTTCCGCCTCGCAATTTTCTTTTGTATTTTCTCTACACAATTAATAATCGGATCTACCCACATGACCATTCCTGGTCCTCCTCCGTATGGCTTGCCATCCACTCTACGATGCTTATCATTCGTATGTTCACGCAGCGCATAAGTATTGACTTCAATTAACTTATTCGTAATCGCACGAGAAATAATCGACTCAGCAAAATACGAGACAAACATGTCAGGAAAGATAGTTACAATGTGGTAACGGAGTGGGGACTGCTTCATACTTGACATGATAGCATAATAAGCAAGGCTTCTAGCTTCTATTAAATTAACATTTAACTTTTGGAGCTCACTATAAAGAATGGAATCGGAAAAGGTGTTGCAGTTACGAGCATCTGGGTCGGAGTGAGTATTGCCTCCTTCTCACCTATTGTCGTAGGAAATGGTACTACGGTGCTAGCGGTAGCTGCTTCGTTAGCAACATATGTTGTGGTATTACTCTTTTAATCTAAGCTGGAAATCAAAAGCTCTCGCAAGAGGGCTTTTACTTTTATCTTAAAATAGAATCTAAACTTGCGTCAGAGTCTGTGGTCAAAAATTGCTTTAGTTACGAGGCTGAACTAGCAGGTTCACGTCTTGGACGAAAATAAATCCGAGAAGACGTAGTAGACCTACGGCGACGATTAAAAACCCTTATCAACAAAGTAAATGAAGTGATTTTGGACTACAGACTTTTGAGGTCGTTCATGACAGCGTCAACATCTGCGGTATCATAGCGAGGTGTGTATGACTGACCTCCTTCCTTTTTCTCTACTTCCTTGTCACCATTAAATGCAGGCCTCCCTTCCGGCTCATTGATCTTCAAATTTACTCGCGCGTTATTCTTCATCCCTACAACACGAAGAAGTGTTCGAAGTGCTTTTGCTGTTGCACCATCTCGCCCGATAATTTTCCCCATGTCAGCTGCGTCTACATCAAGTGTAATAAGCACCCCCATCTCATCAACTCTTCTTTCTACTTTCACCTTATCTCCATTATCTACTAAAGCTTTCACAACGTATTCAACAAATTCTTGGTCTTTCATATATGTAATTGTTTTGTATTCTTCTAGTGTAGCAACCTATTCTCTAACTTTCTGTAAAGTTATTCACAAGTGGAAAGACTGTAGACTATAGCTAAATAAGAAAGCAGCCCTATCGGACTGCTTTCGTTTTTTATTGTATTGGGCACTTGCTACAGTCTAAGGTCTACAGTTTGTTATGCCTTCACCACTTCTTTCTTCTGAGGAGTTTTCTTTGGAAGGACATTAATCTTCTTCCCTGTAAGAATACCCTTGGTGACAAGAAGATTATACGCAGTTGGTGTAACTTGTGCCCCAACTGACATCCAGTGCTTAACACGATCAGCCTTAGCTTCAAAAATACCTGCCTTAACATTATAAGTTCCAACGATCTCGGCAAACTGAGATGTTTTAGGTTTAAGAGTGCTTTCGGTAACAATAAGGCGAAAATGTGGGTCGTTCTTGCGTCCTGTGCGCTGTAATCTGATTTTTAACATGTGATGTATTCTACCACAAGTGAGCAAAAAAGGAAAGTATATAATCTTGTTGTAATCTTGTAAGTCTATAAAAACTAAAATGGTTACCTAAAATTTATAGAGATCTTTAATTTTTAGAGTTTTATTTACTAGCAATTTTACGATGATAGTACTCCGTAATGAGCGCATTAACCTTGTCTACCAACTGTTTTCCAGAATAGTCAACTTTCAAAATAACATCTAACGCGCCGTCTTTTAATGCTTTATTAATAGTATCAACATCTGAAATATTTGAACACACGATTACAGGAATAGAAAGCCCTCCCCCATCTTTTATTTTTCGAAGGAATCCAAACCCGTCCATTCCAGGCATCATTAAATCGAGTAAAATAACATCTGGTAAACTCCTAAGCACGCTATTCATTCCTTCTAATCCATTTCCTTCCACAACTACTTCATAGTCGTACTTCTCAAAACTGTGTTGATAAATAGCCTGAAGATCTTTATTATCTTCGATAATTAAAATTTTTTTCTTTGTCTCTGACATACATGTATATACGTTTAACTGTGTTTAACTTCTGGGAACTTAATATAGAATTGTGACCCCTTACCTTTACCTTCTGATTCTGCCCAAATTTTTCCCTTTTGTGCTTCAGTGAACTTCTTTGCCAAATAAAGACCAAGACCACTTCCTAAAATATTTACTTTCTGGAGATCTGCTCGCGAAAACTCTTTAAAAAGTGACGGCATAACCTCAGTACCAATCCCTACTCCAGTGTCTGCAACTTTAATAATAACATATCCATCTTTATTGGTTATAGAAACATCGATAGAACCTTGTGGTGTGTATTTAATTGCGTTATCAATAATATTGATAACAATTTCTTTAAGCTTTGCCTTATCTGCATAAATAATATATTTATGAGAGGTATTAAGTGATGGAGTAAGTACAACCCCTTTTTGCTCAGCATGAATCGTAAAGATT
The DNA here is from genome assembly GCA_043781255.1 of Minisyncoccota bacterium. Lineage (GTDB taxonomy): Bacteria > Patescibacteriota > Minisyncoccia > Phycocordibacterales > UBA5272 > UBA11704. The sequence continues at coordinate 12,798 of JAYWBQ010000017.1, forward strand.
GAAAGAATCTCATTAATTGTAACTGATACATCGAATTTACTTGGAATGTACTCCATTTGACCAAGTTCAATTTTTGACTTATCGAGGTACTCAGCTAAAAGAGTAGTCACATCATTCCCTGCTATCATAATCTTTTGTAAAAGGTCTCGTGCATCTTTGTTAATTTTCCCCTTATCACCATCTAAAAGCATAGTAGCGTAGCCTCGCATCACAGTGATTGGAGTACGGATTTCATGTGTTGCAAAACTCATCAACTCTGATTTTTGCTCATTAGCAAGCTCAATCTCAAACGTATTTCGTACTAACTGAATACCGATGACAATAGTTAGGAGAAATACCAAAATACGAAGCATTAGTTGCTCTACTGTTTCTGCTAAGATAAGCTCAATAAGTGAAACAACACATAAAAAGAAGATAAAGAGGCCTGCAAAGATATTTTTAACGTGGAATAACTCTACGATGTAAATAGCATACGCCGTGAACACAATTACCGGGAAAATAAAGAGTGCACCATATGGGATAAAATCAAAATTTTTAAATCCAATAGGGAGAATAAAACTAAAAAGGAGGAGGAGGCCTGCAGTCAGCGACATCCCTGTAAACATGAGCATCACCTGACGCCTCTCATCTCCTTTTGTCTCTCCAATTCGTCTAAAGAGGACAACGATACCTCCAATAAAGAATGAGAGTGTCACAATACCTGCGAGAATAATCCCTTGACTCTTTTCAGGGCTCAGTGCCTCTTCTGGTGAAATAAAATTACTGAACTTACTAAACACGAAAGGAATAAGAAGGAGAGAGGACGTAAAGAATGCGAGTGGTAAAAGTGCGTACCTATGCCACGACGGTAGCACTTTTTGTTCATTAGGGAATACATACGCCAACTGAAAGAATGCATATGCATGCCAAATGGAAAGAAAAATATGAAAACGAAGTGCTAAAAGTGCGTCAGTTGGGTTAGTAAATTTATACAAAAAGTAATTTGAAATACCCCAAAAAATTGTAACAAATGCAAAAAAGAGAAAGCTTCTACTGGTAATACTATTTTTACTCCTATAGAGCACTGCAGCAGCGAGTGCCATCACTCCAGCAACCGCAATTCCGACCCCCAAAAGGTCAAAATGTACACCATCTATGACACCATCAAGAAAAGTAAGATCCATAATAAATTAAAGTAAATGAAGCTTGTGCATGTAGAATTATCGCTACCGCAGAAGCTTTGTAAATAATAAAGCTCTCGTGACTTTCTAATAGTATATATGGAATGGCAAAAATGCGATATGTGTAACTATTTATGTACTTATATCTGGAGCATGCTCTTTGTGTTTACTTTTACTTTCATTCAAAATAAGATCTACTTTTTGAACCAATTCTTTTCCTCCATAATTTACTTTAAGTAACACAGCTGTAGCTCCAGCTACGAGCGCTCTATCGTGCGTTGCTTGATCTGAAAGATTTGAGCAAACAACGACAGGAATGTTAACATCAGTATTTTCTTGTATGACGCGTAAAAAGTCAAAGCCGTCCATGTTTGGCATCATGACATCAAGTAAAATAATATCTGGTTTCTTTTCGACAACTTCAGATATCCCAGAGAGACCATCACCTAAAGTGATAACTTCGTATCCTGCTGCTTCAAAGGAGTTTGTGTAGAGTTCTTGGAGACGTTTATCATCTTCAATAATCATAATTTTCTTTTTCATACTGTAATGATAACGCTAATAACATGATAGCGCAATGAAAAAACTATATGACAAGCGTATAATCAATCACTTTCATTTCAAAATTTGCACTCTTAACTTTTATTTTTACCAGTGTGCCAATTTTGTATTCAACACCTGTGCGCTCACCAAATACTCGTCCACCCTTTTGGTCAAAGTTATAGAAGTCATCCCCAAGATCTCGGAGACGTATCATACCTTCACATTTACTTTTCTTTTCTTCAACAAAAATACCCCACTCAGATATCCCTGAGACCATACCGTTGAATTCTTCACCGATACGATATGACATGTACTCAACTTGCTTGTACTTGATACTGCCACGCTCTGCATCTGAGGCTTCCTTTTCACGACGAGATGCCTGCATACATAACTTCTCATAAAATCCACGTTCTTCAAGCTTTGGGTAGTCCTGGTTAAGGACCCGCATTAAGAGACGATGTGTGAGCACATCTGGATAACGACGAATCGGAGATGTAAAATGTGAATAAAAATCAAAGGCAAGTCCATAGTGCCCAACGTTATTAGTACTATAAATAGCTTTTGCCATTGAGCGTGTGATATGTACTTGAAGAAGCGCTTTCTCAGGTCTGTCTCCCATTTTTACCAGCAAATCATTTAAATCTTTCGATGGAATAAGCCCATCCATAAATCTCACCGTGTACCCGAGACCTTTAATGTACAAATTGAGGTCATGCATACGGTCAGCATCTGGCTTATCATGAATACGATAGATACAAATTGCATTTCCTTCACCACTTATTTCTTCTTGTTTTTTTGTGATGAACTTACTCACATATTTGTTAGCTAGGAGCATGTACTCTTCGATGAGTTTATGAGTATCTCCACGAGTCTTCACATAAACGTCAATTGGCACACCTTTCTCATCTAGCTTGAACTTCACTTCTTCGGTTTCTAGTTGGAGAGCACCATTATCGAAGCGTGCTTTGTTTAATTTCTTCGCAACAGTATTTAAAATTTCCAACTCTTTATAAAAATCACCCTGTTTCGTATCAAGTGTTACTTGTGCATCTTCATAACTATAACGACGATGTGAGTTAATTAAGGAACGTCCATACCATTCACTATGAACGTTCCCCTCATCATCAAGTGTAAGCACACACGACATCACAAGTCTGTCTTCACCTTGTACCAAAGAACAGAGATCATTCGACAACACTTCAGGAAGCATCGGAATAACACGATCAACAAGATACACCGAAGTCTCACGTGCTATCGCTTCTTGGTCAAGCGCCATACCATCACGCACATAATAGGATACGTCAGCAATATGAACACCTACTTCATAGTGACCATTTGGAAGTTTCTGAAAAGAAATAGCATCGTCAAAATCTTTCGCGTCAATTGGGTCAATAGTAAATGTCGGCACACTACGGAAGTCACGCCTATCTTTTTTGTCTTCTTCTGTAATGCCACGAGCCTTGATACTGTTCGCTTCGTCATTCACCTCTTTTGCATGCTCATCAGAAAACCCACGCTCAAGTGCATATGCGAGCATCTCTGCATTATTATCCCCTGGCTTACCTAAAATATTCGTCACCTCACCGACTGGAGACTTCTTCGCATCCGTCCAATCCGTGATCGCCACGATCACCTTCATACCAAGCTCTGCGTCCATTCGTGCATTATTCGGTACAATAATATCCGTATACATCCGCTTATCATCAGGTACAAGAAAGCACATACCATTTTCCTCTTCAAGAACTCCAGCATACCCTTTTCTTCCTCGTTCAATAATCTGAGTGACACTACCATATAACTCGTCTTCCCCTTTTTGATTCTTGTGCTTACCAAGTAACTCCACTTCAACATGATCACCCTGGAGAGCTGTATGTAAGTGCGAATGATCCACAAAAATAGCCCCCTCTTTAGACTGTTCAAGATCCGTCACCCGCACATACCCATCTTTTTTAGAAGTAATACTAATATTCCCCGTAAATAGTCTTTGCATATCGCTCTATTCTAGCATAGACAGTCTATTTTCATGAACACACGGAGGCAAGGCCTCCGGGCTACCGGAGACCTTGCCTCCGTGTACAAAACCTTTACAAACTAAATATTTACTATAGAATCAAAATCACCTGGCTCGATTGTAGGCTAGGAAATATAGTGTCTTAGACACAGAAAGTTCTTTATCATGAAAATTAGTCTCGATCTTTTTGACAGCACAATGCCTCACTTTAACATCCAGCTCCGAGAAGCTTATGAAGGAGTAATTGAGGGTTGGGGTCACCTTCCTCAAAAAATCCAAAACCTTGTACTTTGGACAGGAGTAAAGTTTGACTCTATTAGTGGTATACAGGTACAGGTACAACTAGAATGGGAGATAATCACAGGAGATATTCTAATTGGTAAACTAAATTCAAAGCACACTTTCTCTCTTAGCAAGAGCGAAAACATTAAAGCTCGCACTAAAGAACGATTCAAGAAAACAGTACTTGAATCTCTAGAAAGGATTGCAAAAGGATTGCAAGAAAATGCTGAAGACTTAAGAGATAGACTAAAATAAAGTTTTAACGTCTTTCACTGACAAGCGCGCCTACGGCGCGTTTTACTTTTTTATTCTAATGATCAAAACATGAATTTGCTAATTCGGCGCCAAGCGTGAATTTACTAATCCACCATCTTCTCTGCCTCCTTAAAATTTATCGAAAGAAGTTTACTACTTCCATCTACTCCAATAGTCACCCCATAGAGCATGTCACAATGATTCATTGTCTCGCGATTATGGGTAATCACAAGTAATTTACTATGTTCAGATAAACGCTTAAGCATCGCTCCATATTTACGTGCATTTGATTCATCAAGTGGCGCATCCGTCTCATCTAGCACCATAAATGGCGGTGGAGTAATAGCACTCATCGCAAATAAGAGTGCAATAGCAACCAGAGCTCGCTCTCCACCTGAGAACATGCTGATTTCTTTTACTTTTTTATTCGGCAAACTTACATCAAGATCAATTCCTTGCTCAACGGTCTCATTTCCTTCTTCATCTATCTTGGAAGAATTTGTAAGTATAAGTTTTGCTTTGCCGCCAATAAATACTTCACTAAAAAATGTACTAAATACTTTAGAAACTTCTTGCACTCCGGTAGAAAACTTTGAAGAAAGTGTGGCTCGCAATTCATCAATAAGAATGAGGAGATTTTCTTCACTTTGTTTAATGTCCAGAAGTTCCTTCATCAAATACTCATCACGCTCTTTTGTAACGGTATACTCTTTAACAACTTCATCTTTATTTGAGATACCCGCCTCTTCGATACGAAGTTTTGAGCGTTCAATTGCTCGCATGAGGTCTTGCTTTTTAGTATCACGATATTTTCCTTCTGGCGTGAGACTCTTGTAGCCGAGCATGTACTGACCAACAATAGTAACCCCTTCTTGTAAGAGTGCCCGAGAATACTCAGTACGAAGAAGAAGTTCACTTTCCTCTTGTTTACGTAGCATAATAATACTCTCAAGCTCACGTAACTTACTTTCCAAGAGCATTATTTTCTTCTCTTCTTCATGGCGATGCGTTACAAGCTGCTCTACCTGTGTACCAAATGCTCGTAACTTTTGTTCAACTGATGTTATTTCTTTTGTAAGAAATGCAAGTGTTCCTTCGTGTTCATGAATTGACTCAATGATAATATTGATTTCTGTCTGAGTGTCTTCACGCTTTGAAGTGTTGGCACTTGTGTACTTATTAAAAAAGTCATGGGATGCCTCTGTTACTTCGTTTGCCAAGATAGATGCTTTTGTGATGTCAGATTCGTTGAGAGCTTCTGATAAAAAACTGAGGCGATTAATAATTGTAATGTGACTGATCTTTATTTCTCCAATTGGAATCGTTACCGAAGTTACCTCTCGTTCACGACTTATCTGTTTTTCTAAAATAGCCTCTTCACCTTCAAGACGTCCAAGAGTTTTAATGACTTGATCTTTACGTTCAAGAAACACTTGTAATTCAGCGGTGAGGCGTTCTTTTTCTGCATTCACTCCCATATCCTGATGAACTTTTGTATCTTTTTTCTTTTCTGTAAGAATCTCAAGTTCCTTTTTTATGGAATGAGCAACCGTGAGCAAAGACTCTGATGTTCCCTCTTCGTGAATTCTTTCTTTGAGAAGTGCTAACTCCCCGTCTTCTTTATGAAAATATGCAACTAAAAGTATGTGGAGGTTTTTACGCTCCTCTTCTTGGGATTCTATCTTTTTTACTTGGCGTTCAAGGTGTTGTAGATGCGGTTTAATTTCGGTGCGAATAAGATCCACTTCACGGACATGAATTTTTACCTTCTCAAGTTTCCTTGTACTTTCAGCCAATCGCATATGATACACACGAAGTCCAAGGGCGTCCTCAAGTGCTTCTTTTCTATCCTTAGGAGATGCAAGTAATATTCTGTCTGCTTCACCCTGGTTAATGATAGTGTGGGCGCTTCCTCCAATACCTGCAAAAGAAAGTAACTCCTGAACATCTTTCAAACGAACCTTTGCATCATTTAACGTATAATCACTTGTTCCATCTGCATAAATAGTACGCGATAATGTAAGGTGCTCATAGACAAGATACGGGGCAAGCGTATCACTTACCGCAACTGACCCAACTTCAAATTTTTTAATAGCATCCTTTCTTCTATTATCAATTACCATAGTGACAGATGCTCGAGAAAGTGACGATAGATGTTCTGAACCTTTAAAAATAACATCTGAGCCAGTTTTTCCTCGCATACTTTTCATGGATTGTTCGCCGAGTACAAAACGGATAGCTTCGGCGATATTAGATTTTCCTGACCCGTTCGGTCCAACAACACCAGTCACCTGATGTGTAACATCAATCGTTGTTTTTTTTGCAAAGGACTTAAAGCCTTGGATGGTGATGTAGGAGAGGCGCATGAGAATAGAGGATAGAATATAGAAAGTTGAAGATAAAAACAGATACAGACTTTATATTTTATTTTTCTATGTTTAAAGTATACCACTCCAATGTTTAAAAGACCTGTGAAGAATTTCTGATGTTTGATGTTTGATGTTTGATGTTTGATGTTTGATGTTTGATGTTTATAACATGTTACACTTAGAAAATATGACAACATTACACGCAATCATCTTAGGTATTATTGAAGGTTTTACTGAATTCCTCCCTATTTCTTCTACTGGACATATGATTCTTGTGTCGCACTTCTTGCATATTCCTGACACAGCAATTCTTGCAACCTTTGAAATTGTGGTGCAACTTGGGGCCATCCTTGCAGTTGTTGTACTGTACCATAAAAAACTTTTCCAACTAGACATGATAAAAAAACTTATCATTGGTTTTCTTCCAACGGGAATTATTGGTATTGTAGTTTATCCATATATAAAATATCTGCTCACGGGGGTATATAGTCCTTATATTGTAGCGAGCATGCTCATTATAGGTGGTGTCGTCATTTTGCTTGTTGAAAAGAGATATGAACGAGAAACAGAAGAGGGGAAAGTTGTAGAAATCTCATCGGTCTCCTACAAACAAGCTTTAATTTTAGGTCTTTTCCAGGCGCTTGCTATTATCCCAGGGACATCGCGATCAGGTGCTGTTATTGTGGGAGGACTTCTTATGAGGTTATCTCGCAAACTATTAATTGAATTTACTTTCTTACTTGCTGTGCCGACAATGACTGTGGCGACACTTTACACGATTCTTAAGAAACATAAGGAGCTTAGTATCGATTCTATAAGTCCAATTATTATTGGTACCGTCATTTCATTTTTCATCGCGATGTTTGTGATCAAATTTGCACTACAGTACATCCGTCAACATTCATTTAACATCTTCGGGTGGTATCGCATCATCGTGGGAGTTACTTTGCTTATTATTCTTCTTTAAAAAAGAAACCTTCAAACAGAGTCTAGGGTTATAATACTGTAAACTATAAAAGGGACACCTTCGTTACTGCTTTTGTATTTGTAATGAACGACCTCGCAGCAAGCTGACGAGGTATCAAGGTAAAAACAAAAACTTTCCGTAGCAAGTTGACGGGGAATGTGACCCCAAGAGATTCAAGACTAAAGACTACCAGCTATATACTACTAGCTATTAAAGATGCCTCCTATACTTCTTCGAAATCTTTACACGATTAAGTTCTTTTTCTACATGACCTTCAAAGAGTCTGCTCTCTGCTTCGGTCATCTGCTCATCTCGTAACTCTTCGGCTCGTTTAAGTGCTGCTACCGCCTTATCATGATCGAGTTCTTCAATCATTTCTCCTCGCTCAAGCAACACTACCACTTCAGTAATACCTTTAACATTTGGCCTCACGTTCACAAGTCCCTTATATACTGAATACCCGACACCTTTACCTCCTTTTTTTATCATCATCTCCCCTGCCTTAATTGTTGACACCAAAGCTACGTGCTTATTTAGCACTGTTATCATACCACTTGTAGTAGGAAGACTAACACTATCAACAACTTCGTCAGTGATTATTTTATCTGGAGTGATTACTTTTAGTTTTAACATGGAGGTAGTGATTAGTTGCGAATTAGTAAATTCGTATCTTGGGTATAAAGTTACTAGTAGATATGTGAAAGATTCAACTAATTACTTGTATATTACTACTTTGTCTGATTTGCCGCCAGGAGAACATCATCGATACTTCCTTTCATATAAAATGCTGACTCTGGTACATGGTCATGTTTTCCTTCAAGAATCTCTTTGAAACTTCGCACAGTATCCTCACGCTTTACATACACACCCTTTGCACCAGTAAATTGCTCTGCAACGAAGAAGGGTTGTGAGAGGAACTTTTGAATACGACGTGCCCGCCCCACAATATTTTTATCTTCATCAGAAAGTTCATCCATTCCTAAGATGGCAATAATATCTTGGAGGTCTTTGTACCGCTGAAGTACTTTCTGAACCCCACGCACCACATCGTAGTGCTCTTGCCCTACGATATCTGGCTGAAGGATTGTTGAAGATGAGTCAAGAGGATCTACAGCTGGATAAATACCAAGTTCAGAAAGTGGACGAGAAAGTGACACGGTAGAGTCTAGGTGAGAGAACGTTGTCGCTGGTGCTGGGTCAGTAAGGTCATCTGCCGGCACATATACTGCCTGGACTGATGTAATAGAACCATTCTTTGTAGAGGTCACACGCTCTTGCAGGGAGCCCATTTCTGTTGCGAGTGTCGGCTGGTATCCTACGGCTGACGGCATACGACCTAGGAGCGCTGAGAGCTCAGATCCTGCTTGCGTAAATCGAAAGATATTATCCACGAAAAGCAGGAGATCTTTCTTTTCTTCATCACGGAAATATTCTGCCATAGAAAGTGCCGAAAGTGCAACACGAGCGCGGGCTCCCGGTGGCTCATTCATCTGACCGAACACAAGCACCGTCTTATCGAGCACTCCAGATTCTTCCATTTCTCGGTAGAGATCATTTCCTTCGCGAGATCGTTCACCAACTCCAGCAAAGATAGAGTATCCAGCGTGTTCACTTGCGATGTTACGAATAAGTTCTTGAATAACAACGGTCTTACCAACACCAGCTCCACCGAAAAGTCCAACCTTCCCACCTTTTAGAAATGGACAGATGAGGTCAATCACTTTGATTCCCGTCTCGAGTACTTCTGCCTTTGTGGATTGTTCGTCAAATGTTGGTGCTGCACGGTGAATTGGGTACTTCTTCTTAGTTACAACAGGAGGTTTCTGATCAATAGGATTACCAACAACATCAAACATACGCCCAAGAATTTCTGGTCCAACTGGTACTTCGATATAGTGCCCAGTGTCAATTACTTCCATGCCACGAGTGAGTCCATCAGTAGAAGACATCGCAACTGCACGCACATCGTTAAATCCTAAATGCTGCGCAACTTCAAGTGTGAGAAGTATGCCCTGAGGGTCGACGAGTGTGAGCGCATTTTTAAGTGCTGGTACGCCATCAGTAAACGTGACATCGACGACTGGCCCTACGATTCGTGTTATTGTTCCTTTGTTCATAGTGGTAATGATTAGTTGTTAGTTGTTAGTGGTTAGTAATTCAATTCTTTATTCCGAGCAGTTCTTTTAATTTTTGTTTTTCTTCTTTACTTCCTGCTGCTTTTTCTAATAATGGTATCAAATCTTTGTTTCTAAACTTTGGATTATTTCGTAATTCTAAGAATTCTTCAAAAGTTATTAATCGTGTTGTTATTTTCTCACCGTTTTCAAGATTTTGTTCGGCAATCTTTTTACAACCATGAGCGATAAAAAAGTTATTATTCCACTCTATTTTGTGGTATTTTAAAATATCAATACTAAACCATAGCTTCCATGAGTCACCTGCATATCCGGATTCTTCAAGAAGCTCACGCTTTGCGTCATCCATAAAATCTGCTGTTTCAGAATTTCCTCCTGGAAGAGTCACAAAAGGTTCCATGCCTGGCTGTTCTTCATCATTACATAAAATCTTTTTTGAGTCAGTAATCGCAATCACAACAACTGCATCTCTTCGCTTAAGTGCCTCAAATGTTGCAAAAGAACCGTCAAACATTTCTTGATCCCAATGATAAACATCATGAAGTACTCCTTTGAAAACTAATTTTGCATTGTCAGGGATTTTTTTCATAGTGTTTATCTGTTGTCTGTTTGTCTGTGATCTGATGTCTAATTACTTAACGCCATAGCACCAGATGATATTTCGGCTATCTCTTGCGTCACCGCTCCTTGGCGAGCACGGTTATAGAAGAGCTTGAGGTCATCTTGCAATTCTTTTGCGTTATCAGTTGCGCTCTTCATCGCAAGCATACGAGCAGTATGCTCTGATGCGTAACTTTCAAGAATCGCACCATAAATAATGTTGTGAAGCATCATTGGAATAATACTTGACAGTACTGTGTCCTGGTCTGGTTCATATGCATATCGTGGTTCACCTATTCTATCTGGCTCACCTTCTGATGAAAAAGGAAGGAGTTGGAGTAACGTTGGGGTAAACACGCTTCCAGAAATAAAATGTGTGTAGAGAACTTTGACAGTTCCAATCTTTTTCTCTTTGTACCAATTAACAATTAGGGTCGATGTTGCGTGCGCGTCATCTCCTGTGATAAGTGCATGGTTAAATGATGCAAGAACTTCTAGACCAAGTTTCTTGGCAACCTTTTCAGAATATTTTCCAAATGCAATTACTTTTAGATTTTTCCGTGCCTCTTCATTATAGCTCGCAAGTAACTTACGATACACATTCACATTATAACTTCCACAAAGTCCTTTATTAGAAGCAACTAAAATAATCACCTCACCAGAAACTTCGTTATGTTTGAGAAGCTCATGACGAGTATGTGGGTCAAGTGAAATGTCATGCAAAATGTGCTGGGCTTCAATACGAAAAGGTCGGAGTAACAGAGTGCTACCAATAGCTTTCTTCATTTTCGTCGCAGAAATCATCTCCATCGTTTTAGTGATTTTTTTGATACTTCCGACACTTTTTATTTTTTCTTTAATTACTTTTGTTTGCATACTGTTTAATGCTTGGTGAAAGACCTTTGCCCAGGACACAAATCTACTGATTTGCTTGCTAGTCCAACCATGCAGACTAAATACATTACTCTACTTTTGTATACATTTCTTTGTAAGAAGCCAGCGCTTCTTTAAGAGTATTCTCAAGATCTTCTGACCAGTCTTTTGCGAGTTTTGTAACAAGCTCATTATGAGAAGCTGACATATATGTGTGCAGCCCTTTCTCCCACACAACAACTTCAGGTACAGAAATATCATCAATAAAGCCATTGTTAACTGCATAAATTGATGCAACTTGGAGACCCACAGAAAGTGGTGCCCCATTTGACTGCTTAAGCATTTCACCCGTTCTCTTTCCTCGTTCAATTGTCCTTTTTGTATCTGGATCAAGATCAGAATCGAACTGTGAGAAACTTTCAAGCTCTCTATACTGCGCCATCGCAAGCTTCATTTTGCCTGCATTTTTCTTCATCGCTTTTGTTTGCGCTGAAGAACCAACACGAGATACAGAGAGACCAACATCAATTGCTGGTCGCATACCTTTATAGAAAAGATTTGCATCCAAGAAAATTTGCCCATCAGTGATTGAAATAACATTTGTTGGGATATATGCTGACACGTCCCCTGCTTGTGTCTCGATAATTGGAAGTGCGGTGATAGACCCACCACCTGAGGCTTCATTTCTACGACACGCTCGTTCCAGGAGACGTGAGTGAAGGTAAAAAACGTCCCCCGGGTACGCTTCACGTCCTGGTGGCCGCTTAAGAAGAAGTGACATTTCACGGTAGGCTACTGCATGCTTTGAAAGATCATCGTAGACAACGAGAACATCTTTTTTCTTATTCATAAAATACTCAGCGATTGACACCCCTGAGTACGGTGCAAGGTACGAAAGTGCCGCTGAATGTGACGCACCAGAGAGCACAACTACGGTGTATTCCATCGCACCTGCAGCACGTAACTTCTCAACAATCTGTGCAATTTTAGATTCCTTTTGACTGATAGCCACATACACACAAATAACTCCGGTTCCTTTTTGGTTGATGATTGTATCTACTGCAATAGTTGTCTTTCCTGTCTGACGATCACCAATGATGAGCTCACGCTGGCCACGCCCAATAGGAATCATCGCATCGATCGCTTTGATACCTGTCTGAAGCGCTTGGTTCACTGGCTCTCGCTCCATTACACCTGGTGCAATCTTTTCTACAAGTTCACGGTCAGTGAGTCCGGTGAGTGGCTGCCCATCAACTGGATTCATAAGAGGGTCTACCACACGACCCAAGAGCGCATCCCCTACCGGAATTGAAAGCACACGCTTAGTACGAGATACTTCCTGCCCCTCAGACACGAGATCGGCCCCATCAATGATTACCACACCTACCATGTCACTCTCTAAGTTAAGTGCAAGACCTTTTGCACCAGAAGCAAATGTAACTTCTTCCAAAGAAGCACATGAGAGAAGTCCAGAAACACGAGCAATACCGTCACTCACAGAGATAACAGTGCCGACCTCATGTACTTCAACATTTGTTTGTATCTGTGCTATTTTTTGTTCGATTTCTTGAATTATTTTTTCTACTGACATGGTGGTTAGTTATTAGTTGTTAGTGATTAGTAATATTTTTTATATACTTGCTTTATTAGTGAAGTAATTGTCTAATAATTCTCTCCGCACTTCCATCGTACATAATCCCATGATACGTTGCTTTAAATCCAGCGAGAATATTTTTATTAATGATAATTTTGTGTGGTGCCTTATGGCTTTTTGTCATCTCTTTTATTTTTTGTATCGAGGCAATTGAAAGCGGAAATGGTGTTTCTATTGTGATAGTTGCATTTTTCTCTACACCAGAAGACATTTGCTGTAACGCTTGCCTAATTGAAGGTAAAAGTGTGAGCAATTTATATTTTGTAAGGAGTACAACAACATCATCAAGTGTTACTTTTCCTAAAATAAGATATGAAGCTAACTTTCGTGATAATGGCATACTAATTTTCTAAAGATTATACCTGAAGTGCGGCAATAAGTTTGTCATTTTCTTCTTGTGTGAGCTCTTTTACAAGAGTTTTAGTATACAGCTCCGCAATAAGTCGTGGGGCTTTTTCTCTAAAAGATTTTTCAACAGTTGCGGACAAATGAGCCTCTTCTTCGTTTAGTTTTGCTGTTGTAAGCGCAATTGCTTCATTTGCTTCTGCTTTGATCTTTGAAGCCAAGTCACGAGCAAGAGCCTCCCCATTTGCAATAATGGCGTCTCGTTCTTTTCGTGCAGCTTTAAGAATATTATTCTTCTCCTCTCCGGCAGAAGCGAGAGCTTTTTCTGCATCCCGTGCCTGATTAAGACTACGTTCAATTATCCCCTGACGAGTAGTGATAGTTGCTCCAATCTTCTTAAAGAAAAATTTATTAAGAAGAAAAAGAATAATGAGGAAGTTGAAAAAGTTAGCAAGTGCAACATGCCAATTAAATCCAACAGAACCGAGAATATTGAGAATTTCTTGCATAGTCCTTCAGTGTGTCATCCATTTCCATATTGTTATTCCTGATTTAGTAAAGTCATACCTTGGAATGTAAAAGCAGGAATCTAGGTTTTGGATCCCGCCTTCGCGGGAATGACACAAATAAATTTACTTAAGAAGAAAGAATGCTACCAGCGCGAAAATCGCAGTTGTTTCTGTCATCGCTACACCAATAATCATCTTAGAAAAAAGAGATCCTTCGATGTCTGGGTTACGTCCGATTGCTTCCATAGTCTTACCCACAAGGTATCCTTGTCCAATGGCAGTTCCTACCATAGCCATGATACACATTCCTTTTGCGATATAAATTGCTGCTTCTGGGGTCATATAAATACAGTTGTAGTTAATGGTTGCTAGTTGTTAGTTGAATACAAATACTGTATTCACCACAATTTAAAACCTTTCAATAAAAATTCGCCTTGTTCAGGCTTTGGGTAGAGTATAGCAGAAGAAGGACTTATGTGGTAGTTGAAGATGATGGATAACAATAAACCCTGTAAGCAGAACTTGCTTACAGGGTTTAAAACTACGCCACTTTTCGTGCATTGCGAGTATTTTCTTCTTCGCGAAGATTTTCTTCTTCGCGATGGTAATGATCAGGACATATCGGAAAGTGAAACTTCTTCACAAACGACCTTGAACCGCTAATCCAGAACTCTCGAACATATGACATGCCTCCCGAAATAGGTGCGGAACACTTACAGCAGTCATGATCTCTGAGCCAAGCACTATGTGATCTAACACTGATGCGACGAAGAGTTTTCCTAAGAATCTTTTTCGCTTTTTTTTCTTTTGCTCGCCGAAAAGCAAGCAGATTTTGTATAACCATATATTACCTCCCAAGCATAGTAAAAATCTTAACTCACACTACCATGAGTGCTTTTTAGCGTCTAGGCGTATGTATTGCTTCTGTAGTAGACAAGAACCCCGAGAGCACGAAGCTCTCGGGGTTGTGCACAAGTGTCAAAGAGACAAAGTCTCAAAGGGTCACTGTGCGAAGGGTAACAAAGGCTCACAAAGATTCAACTGGCCAGTTGCGGGATAACGAACCGATGAAGACACTCGGCATAACAGAGAAAGTCGCGGGACACCGAGTACACGCCGACAGACAGCTGCCCACGGTCACCGAAGTACACGCAGGCCACAAAGAACTTGTCTTTACCATCAACCTTTTCTTTGAAAAGGAAGAAGGTTCCGTAGCCACCAGTACGCAACCAGTTTTTGTGTTCTTTAACAAAGAGAGCGACTTGTGCCTGAGTGAAGCACAGACTTTCGAGTGAACAATTGGGGATGGTGTAGATGTTCCCAAACTTGCCATCCTTGACTTGCTCAAGGACTTGCCCCTTGGTGGCCACCGTTGGCACCTGCTTCAGTGCAAGTCCATAGTTCTTAAAGTCAGAGTCGATCCAACCTTGGAACAGGTCACTCCGCTCGGCGATGAAGCGAATATCATTGATCGCAGGAATCACGAGTGATTCTGCGCCAGGGACAAGTCGGAGATGATCACCGAACATAACTGGTTGAACAGTCTCCGGCACAGATACAGGTCTCATCATGCTCAAGAGACCAGACCTTGCCTTTTGTGGGTTATCAATAACCCATTGCATCTCATCACCACTTATATCCCTTGGTGCAGCATCAATCCATCTTGAAATGAATGCCGCTGTTTGTGGGTCAAAAGTTTTTTGCGTCATGATGACGTTTCCTTTCAATTGCCGTGTACTTGATCAAACGTCCAGTAGTCACAGCGATATGTATTCTCCACTTTCTTACTCTACCCCCGAGGTCTTGCCTCGGGAGAACTATATAGGTCCGTCCTATGTGTGAATACATATCGCTGTGACTACATTTTGTAAAAGAACATTTTTTGTATATACATGATAGCATATTTATCAATAAAGTCAATAAATATGTTGATTTTGCCTTATTTTATAAGCTTTATCTGGAATTCGTGATTGTACTTTTCGTGAAGAGAATTCTATAATTCTAAATTAATGACCCCCTTCTTTTTTAAGTACAAGAGAGTAGTACACGGTGACAAGTGCAGTAAATACAATTGATTGTACGATTCCTACTAAAACTCCCATCCCCATCCATAATGAAGGAACACCGAATGCAAACGCACCGAGTAAAATAACCGTGAGAACTTCATGAGCAAAAAGGTTGCCAAAAAGACGAAGTGAGAGTGAGAGCATCTTTGCAAACTCTGAAATAATTTCGATTAATCCAACAAAAAATCCAATGATGGCAACCATTCCCTCTCCAAAACCTTTTTTAAATCCATGGATCACCTGCTTTATCTGTATAAAATGTGAAAGATACCCAAAAATTCCCTGTTCTTTCATACCAACTACTTGCATGGTAACAATCACCGCAAGGGCAAGACCAAAAGTAGTATTGAAGTCTGTAGTTGCACCACGAAAGAGTGGCACATGACCCCCTCTAATCATCAAAGAAAAACCTGAAATCCCTGGCATCATCGGAAGAAGGTTTGCAACTAAAAGATATAGCATAAGAGACCCAGCATATGGAATGACAACGTGCGCCTTGTCTTTATCACCAAGAATGGAAGTAATAAATGACTCGATCATCTCGTAGAGCATTTCCATGAGATGTTGAAATTTTGATGGGACCAGCTTAAAACGAGACACCGCCATACAAAGCCCTATCAAGAGAAGTGTAATGAGAAGTATTGTAAGAGATGAAGTTGCAATTGTAACAGGACCAATATCACCTAATACTGGCGCAGCAATTGTTGGAATTTCTTCATGTACCTGAAAAAAGCTTCCGGGTCCGGGTATAGTAGTTACTACTTTATGAGTTTCATGCATAATGCGAAATATTCTACCATAAATTATCCTATTTTAACTATTCTTATGCTTTGACTCATAACACACATACAGCGTAAAAAAACCAAAGAGTGACGTCATCACAAGAATTACGCTTTTAAAAACAAACCAATCCTCAATACTAAAGAAGCGACGAATAATTTCATTACTACTCGCAATAGTAAGAAAATAGATAATCCAAAAATACGTAAGTTTCTCCCATGCTCTCACTGTCATAGGAATGACTTTATCAAAAGCTAATTCTAAAAAACGTACATTAAAACGTAAACCAATTAAGAGAG
Source organism: Minisyncoccota bacterium (assembly GCA_043781255.1). Classification (GTDB taxonomy): domain Bacteria; phylum Patescibacteriota; class Minisyncoccia; order Phycocordibacterales; family UBA5272; genus UBA11704. Next base: position 29,646 of record JAYWBQ010000017.1, read on the forward strand.
TGAGAGCGCATGTTGCGTCATAGAGACTATCTCGCATCTGAATAAACTTAACCATACGGAAATGGAGTGTCAGAAAACCAAAGATTATCGTAAGAAAGGCAACATAGAGTGCAAGGTACGGGATACGCTTTTGTGCTCGATATGTCACGATAGTTGAAATAATAGTAGCAACCATGAGTATCATGGTTGACTCATAAATTCTGACATATTTAAATGATACTAAAAAAAGAAGTACTGGACCAAACTCCAAAAGTGACGAGGAGATGATATGGGTAAACATTTTTTTAGAGAAAATGGGGTTAGTTTTTTTATTCATGATATGATATAGAGCATAGTATAAACGATATGCAAACAATTAAACATTTTTTCAAAAAACTTTACCACAAAGTGCACATGACAACCCCCGTAGCGATACTTATTGGAGCACTCATGATTTCAGTGTCTCACATCTCATACGCTACAATTATTTCAAGCCCTACCACAGGCAAGCAGCTTGAAACCTTTAAAGGCAGAGCGATTGATGCGAGTGACCTCGCAACAGGAAAAACAAACAGCGATGTTATTGTTGTTGAATACTCAGACACCGAATGTCCTTTCTGTGCACAACTTCATCCAACCATAAAGAAAATTCAAGACGAGTATGCTTCTAAAGTTTCTTTTGTGTATCGATATTTTCCTCTGACACAAATTCACCCTCACTCCTTTGACGAAGCTCGTTCAATATTCTGTGTAGGAAAAGTTGCCGGTGCTCAAAAACGCATGGACTATATTAATGAAATGTTTACGTATAAAACAAGCAAACAAAACATGGTCCTTCCTCCAAACGGAATGGAGTCACTTGTTAAGAATATCGGGGTAGATCTGCCAGCATTTACATCGTGTATGCAGGGACCGGAAGGAGCAGAAACAGTCAACAGAAGCACTCAAGATGGAATTGCCGCTGGAGTAGAAGGAACACCTGCAACATTTATTCTTGCTAAGAAGCGTGGTGGCTATGAGGTGGTATCTCTTGTAAGTGGAGCTCGTCAATACGAATTTTTTAAGACAGCTATTGACGAAGCACTAGCGAGATAGATTAGGAAAGCTTGTAGCTATTAGCCTTGAAACCGTTGCAAAGATGCACATAAAGAGTCGCCCTTCGGGCGACTCTTTATGCATTTCTAGCTTTACCTCAAGAACTAAAGACTGGAGGTTTTTCTATCGTACTTCAAAACTTGCTCGAACAATTGCCGTAATCTTTTTCTCAACAGTTGAGGTATCATAGTTTCCATAATCACTTACTTCAGTACTGTTCTTTTGTGTGACTTGAAAGACTCCCTGAGAAGCATCTTTTACTCCTCCGATTTTATTCCCTGTACTTTTAGCGATAGCAACAGCACGCTCTTTTGCATTCTTTGAAGCTTCTTCAAGAAGAGTAGCCCTAAGAGATGCTAGCTTTGTATAGAAAAAATCTACAGAATTTGTTTGTACCTGAATGCCATATACAGCAAGTGCTCCTGGCGCGTTAAGTGAAAGATCTCGAACGGCTTCTACCTTATCAGATTCAATAATTATTGTCTGCACAAGACTGTATGTAAAAGATCCTGAACATTGCTGGCGCCCCATACTGTCATACATCACTTGGTTTTGTGACTGACATACAACGGTTGAAGTAATTGGTTGTACGATGATTGATTTCTCATCAATTCCATGAGATGTAAAATACTTCGTTGTTACAGGCACTACCTCACGCAACTGCTTTGATACAAAAGCGTAACTTTCTGGAGTTGCCTGCTTTGCGATCATGAACGTCCATTTACCTGCATCACTTGTTACCATTTTTTCTGCTGTTCCTGTCACTGAGATCGCATTATGGGAATTAATTGACGCTAGACCATTTGCAAGAACAAATGAACTTATAATCCAAGCAATACTAATAAGAGCACCAAATGCGACAATATTATTTTTTAGAAGTTCTTTAAGAGTGTTCATATGATGTGTAAGTTACTATAAACCACAGTATAGTACAGATGTATACTTTACAATATAATTTATAAGGCGTAAGATACTGAGGTGGCAACCGATAAACACGGACTACCCACAAAAAAGCACGGTGTTCTACCCAGAAAACCGAATGTACCTTCACAAGAAAGATTGAGAATATCATGACAGTAAAAAAGATAGCCCTAAAAAGGGACAACCTGACATACTCCCGCATAGCAAAGCAAGAGGAACAATTACTTAAAAAATTTTTTAAAATGCTTGCAGCATCAAAAAAAATGTTCATTATTCAAAACCGAAGTCATACCGGCCAGTACTCCGGCAATGAGATAGACCATTTGTTACCTAATAAACCGGAAAAAGTTTATGCAAACGGGGCATGGATCGGATTCAAGTTTGGTAAAATCTTTTACCGAACTGATCTGATTGCACACAAAACAGCATTCATTCTCTGGCTCAAAGAAAATCTGAATGCAACCAAAAATTTTTTTTTGGAAATGTCAGAGCCACTTAAGTGCCCAAAACACATTCATTTCTTCTCATCAACAACAAATTAGCAGAAAGACTGCTCTAAAGAACACCTCTCGGGGTGTTTTTATATTCCTTTACAACATTGCTTATGAGTTGTAGTATAACTAGGTGGCAACTGATACATACTCAGAATTCCACAAAAGAGTGCCTCTCACCCTGAGAGTCACATGTACATTCAAAAAACTGAAAGCAGACAATGGCACAACATTCTAACGGCTGTTCAAAATTAGAAGTTACAATTAGTAACTCAATTAGGCAGCTGGGAAACCAGACCGAGGGGAGCAAGCTTAAAATTGCCATCAACACCATTGTGACAATCAAAGCTGGTAAACCCCCACTACGCAGAGTTTTAACATGTACAAATATGCATGTTAGCCTTTCAGAATTGACACATGTTTCTGTGAGTAGTAGTGACTTACACGGAAAATGTGTACGTCTTGTTTTTCAGGACAAGCTCTACGCTACATGTGGAGAAGACGCAGAAAAAATTATTGCATGGGCACAGCGTGTCACTGTAACAAAAATTTCTTCAAAAATAGAAAATTTTCCTGCTGCAAGTTTCCAACAAGTGCTTGGCGCGGTCAAAATTCAAGAAGGGGAATTAATGGTAGCCTAACGATAGGTAACCACAGATTCGGAGAATGCTAACGAGCATTCTCCGAATTTTTATTTTTACCTATTATCCTATATCTTTAGCAACTTCCTCTGCATGTACTTTTGGTTTTACATCCTCGTAGATTTTTGAAAGTAGCCCTTTTTCATCTATTAAAAAACTTGAACGTGTTATCCCCATGTACTCACGCCCCATAAATTTTTTCATCCCCCAGACACCGTATGCCTGAGATACCGAAGTATCTTCATCAGATAAAAGTGGAAATGGTAAATCAAATTTTTCTGCAAACTTCTTGTGACTTTTTGTTCCATCTTTACTAATGCCGAGCACCACAAGTCCAGCATTCTTTAGTGCCTGATAGTTGTCACGAAAATTACACGCTTCTGTGGTACACCCTGGAGTATCGTCTTTTGGATAAAAATAGATAAGTACTTTTTTACCGAGATACTGTTCTAAGGTATGAGTGTTCTCATCTTGATCGAGTAACAAAAATGAGGGGGCTTTGTGATGAAGTTCTAGCATGCTCTTAGTATACCAAAACTAAATACAGTTCCTACACTGTCCATATATCTCAATAGAGTGCGTGCTCGCATTTTTAAATTTCTTACTTTTTTTGAGCATTTTCTTTACTGCATCATCCACTGATATTCCTTCAATCTTTTCGATTGTCTCACAGGTCTGACACACAAGCTGATGTGAGGCTCTTCCTGTTTCAAGTTCATAATGAGCATGGCCGTGATTAAAATCAAGCCGCCGTAACAATCCTGCCTCATGAAGCGATGAGAGATTTCTGTAGACAGTCGCCTGATCAATATTCTCTTTTTTACGAAGAACATCGACAAGTTCGTAGACAGTTATCGGCTGTCTAACCTTTGAAACCGCAGACAACACCGCAACCCGGTGCCCCGTCACACGAAGGTCAGCTTCTTTAATCATTGTCTCTAATTCTTCTTTTGTGTATCGTGCCATAGTACGATGATGGTAGCATATTATCTTTTGTTCTGTCTAGCATTATGCGAACCACTTGCAGATATTTATAGACTACGTTATAGTTATCTATGTACTTATATTCTTACAAAAGTAACTTACTGTTTATTATGACTGCAAATTTCATCCTCGTCGTATTAAGTGCTAGCGCTTTGCCATTACTTGCTTTTTTAGCACTGCTTCTTCGTCGTAATCTTTTCAAAGGGCCTTGGAAACTCATGTTTTTAGTTTTCGGCCTTGGGCTCCTTATTGTTGCAGTAGTAGACACGCTCCATGAACACCGTGGCCACATCGGCGCCAGTGATGTTATTGTTGGTGCAATAACTGCAGTCATCACTCTTTTCATTCTCTCCAAATTCTCTCATGGTCATCATCACGCCACAGAACTAGAAGGCGCAAAAGGTATCGTCATCAGTGAAGCATTTCATTCCCTTATCGATGGAGCTGTTATTGGTATGACCTACCTTGTCAGTCCACTTTTAGGCTATGCGGCGACGTTAGGTATCCTTACTCACGAGCTTCCAAAAATTATTGGTACAATTACCGTACTGCGAAGTCTAGGCCTCACCATTAGAAAAACAATTTTGTATGGTGTTCTTGCACAGATAGGATCTCCTGCTTCTGCTATTCTTATCTATCTCCTTGGAAAACAATTTAATGATGAGCAATTCCAAGCAGTAGAAATAGCAAGTGTCTCATCATTAGCTGCTATCGTCCTTTGGATAATTTATCTTGAGATTAGGTTCCATAAGAAATATGATAGCCATGAGCACTAGACACTTGACAACAGACAACAGACAACAGACAACAGAAGGAAGTTTAAAACCTATATTTTTATATGCAGGTTTTTGTGTGTATTTGTATGTATCTAAATCTGATATCTGACAGTCTATTGTCTGTAATCTTGCGTCTACCCAATGACTCCTCCCCCAATGCAAACATCCTCATCATAGAGCACGAGCGACTGACCACAAGCTTTGGTTATCTCACCATCAAATACTTTCATGTGTGTCTCATCTATCACTTCTACTCTTGCAAGTGGCGCACGATATCTAGCACGAGCATGATAAATTTTCCCTGGTATCACAGCTTTAGTCCAATTAGTTTTTTCAAGTAAAATTATTTCTCCTTGTTTCTCATGTGGCGGGGTATGTGATACGGTAATAGTATTTTTTTCTAAATCTTTTTTAATAACAAAATAAGGCGTTTCATCTGTTGTCTTTTTTGTAATAGTGAATCCGTGACGTTCTCCGATGGTATATAACGTAACACCCTCATGTTCACCTATTACTTCTCCTTGTTCATCTATCACATCACCCCTCTTTTCTTCGATATAGTTTTTAAGGAATTTCTTAATATCAATGGTCCCTACAAAACATAATCCTTGGCTATCTTTTTTGGAAGCTACTGGTAAGTTATATTTTACTGCTAACTCTCGCACAGCACTTTTTTCTATTCCTCCAACAGGAAAGATAACTGATGGAATTATTTCTTTTGTAAGCATCCAGAGGAAATATGTCTGATCTTTATTTTCATCATTACTTTTTACAAGTGATACTCGATTATGCTTGGCATAATGTCCGGTTGCAATAAATGCCTTAGGATCTTGCTTTTTGACCCAATCAAAAAATGCACCGAACTTCACCTCACGGTTACACATCACGTCTGGATTTGGAGTTCTCCCACGTCTGTATTCTTCTATCATGTAATCAATCACACCTTCTTTATATTCTTTTTCAAGATCAAGTGTTACAAAAGGGATGTCAAGAAGTGCGGCAACCCGCATTGCATCTAGTCTATCTTCCTTCCATGTACACTCTATAAAATCTGGCTGCCAGACTTTAATAAATACTCCGGTAACGTCATAACCTTCTTGTTTAAGTAAGAGTGCTGAAACAGATGAGTCCACACCTCCTGAAAGTCCAACAAAAACTTTTTTAGAATTTTTATGCATGTGGATACTCTACCATATTTGCATTGCAAACGTATACACTTTCGTTGTAGTATGTGTCGTAGGCCTTTATGTAAAATAGTACATAAAGTTGTTCGTAGATTTATTTGTGGCCAAGCCATGAATTTACTAATTCAGGAGATACAAACATGTCCCTGCAACAATCAAAAACAGTCCTCCCAATGCCTCATGCAAATGGTGGCAACAGTCGCCAAACGTTGCAAAAAATGAATCCGACTAATCAAGGTAAACCGGATGATATTCGAATTAGAGAGGATACAGGACCCTCTCGTAAAAATCTTGAGTAACCTGAATAACCCAACGAATCAAAGTGATTCTTAAAGCCACCCGTCGGTGGCTTTAAATTTTATGTTCTACCGCATTACAACCCTAGCTCTACCGGGGCGATGGACAGGTATTGGTATGCTTGAAAAGCGCATCAATCCAACATCAACGAAGTTAGTGTTATTGGGTCAAAAAAGAACTGAGAACTCTTTCCACGAGTTTTTTTGTTTACGAAAAAAAGCGGAGCCATAGGCTCCGCTTTTTTTCTTCTAAAATTATCTTTAAAAACTACTTTGTACTGAATGTTTCAATAATTGCGTTTGCTTTCTCGGCACCTACTTTTGTATTTTCCATAACAACAAGCCATTTACCCTCAGCAACACTTCTTACATGCCATACACTATTTTTTGATTCAACAACAGTCCACTCATTAACGCCAATTGTTGTTGTGCCTGTAACAACAGCATTGCTTACTTTTGGAATAATATTATTTGTAATGTAATCCATTGGTGAATATCCTCGCCCTCCTTCAAAACTTACATACATAGCAAGTACAGGTGCATCGTTATCAGTAACTTTAACAAGTGCACCATCCATAGCTACAGTTGCAGTTGCTGTTGCTCCAATATCAAAACCATAAAGAAGCGTATTGTCTCCTTCAAATACTTTTGTAACACTTCCCTGGAATGACTTACTTGTCACTTCACTTTTAACCTCATCTTTAGTAATGTTTTCATCATTAGAATTTAATCTATTACTTCCTAAATATAAAATAGCACAAAGAGCAACAACACCTATAATTATCGGTACATATCTTTTCATATGCTGCCAGTATACGCCTCTTTAAAAATAGCGCAAAAACACATATTGTCAAAATGTAAAGAGTTATTTCTCCTCTTTAGTAACCATCTGCCCCTTCAGCACCACGAGCTCATCCCGAAGGATGGCTGCTGTTTCAAAATCAAGCGCCTTTACTGCTTCTTTCATTGCTTTTTCTTTGAGTTTTATTAGTTTGTCTGGATTCTTGGCAAACAACTTTTTATCAATAGCGAGTTCTACGTTCACAGCTTTCGCATGATCGCTTTGAAGCTCCTCGGTAATATCTTTAATATTCTTTACAATAGTTGTTGGGGTAATACCGTGTTTTTTGTTATACGCTTCTTGAATACCTCGACGACGATTAGTCTCTGCTATAGCGCGATCCATCGAGCCAGTCATCAGGTCAGCATATAAAATAACTCGTCCACGTGAGTTACGTGCTGCTCGTCCAATAGTCTGAATGAGAGAAGTCTCCGATCGGAGAAATCCTTCTTTGTCAGCATCTAAAATTCCAATCAAAGTTACTTCTGGTAAATCCAAGCCCTCACGAAGTAAGTTCACTCCCACAAGACAGTCAAATGTCCCACGCCTAAAACTCGTGAGGATAGTAATACGCTCCATCGTCTTAATATCACTGTGTACATACTCAGCCTTCACCCCTTGTTCTTTGAGATATGTGGAGAGGTTTTCTGCCATTTTCTTGGTGAGCGTTGTGACGAGCACCCGTCCACCTTTTTTTACCTCAGCCACAACTTCTGCGATAAAGTCATGCACCTGACCTTTGTATGTACTACTCTCAGCAACTCTGCGGACTTCAAGAACTGGATCAAGAAGTCCCGTTGGGCGAATAATCTGCTCAACGATCTGATCAGAATTTTCACGTTCAAACAAAGATGGTGTTGCACTCACGTAAATCACGTCGTTAATCCTCGTCACAAACTCCTCATACTTTAGTGGACGGTTGTCTTTCGCACTCGGTAACCGAAAACCATATTCAACAAGTGTGTTTTTTCGTGATTGATCTCCTGCATACATTCCGTGTAATTGTGGAAGTGTCACGTGTGACTCATCGATGATAGTCAAAAACTCTGGTTCACCTTTTTCATTGTGTGGAAAATATTCAAGGAGCGTGTCTGGCGCAACGCCTGGTAATTTACCTGACAAATGTCGTGAATAATTTTCTATTCCCTGGCAAAATCCAACTTCTTTAATCATAGCAACATCGTACCGTGTGCGACGCTTTAATCTTTCTGCTTCCAAAATCTTTCCATCTTTATCAAATTGTACAAGCCTCTCCTTTAGCTCAGCTTCGATAGTTTGCACAGCACGTTCTCGTGTGGGGACATCCGATATGAAGTGCTTCGCAGGGAAAATAAAATAATCAGACACGACTTTAAGTAACTTCATCGACACCGGATCAACAATCTGAAGATGAGAAATTTTACCATCTGCAATTTCTATCTGTAACATAACTGTCTCGGATATGGGCATGATGTCGATACGGTTACCAAGTGCTCGGAAAGTACCTGGGGAAAGATCCGCGTTTGTACGCTCATACTGAATACCTACGAAGCGCTGCATAAGGCTCATTTTGGTACAGGTATCCCCAATAGAGAGTTTTATATTTTCTCGTTCATAATCTTTTGGCGACCCAAGACCATAAATACAAGAAACTGATGCAACAATAATCACGTCTTTTCGTGTGAGAAGTGCCTGAGTAGACGCATGGCGAAGACGATCTATTTCTTCATTGATTTGTGCATCTTTTTCAATGTACGTGTCCGTCACCGGCATATATGCTTCTGGCTGATAGTAGTCATAGTACGAGACAAAGTAATGCACTGCAGCGTCTGGGAAAAATGTACGGAACTCCTGTGCGAGTTGCGCAGCAAGTGTCTTATTGTGTGCTATCACAAGTGTTGGACGCTGTACCTGTTGTATGACATTTGCAATGGTAAAAGTTTTTCCTGTGCCTGTTGCTCCAAGAAGCGTCTGACTTTTCATTCCTTGTTGTAGCCCGCTCACAAGTCCAGCTATTGCTTTTGGTTGATCTCCTGCTGGCACAAACCCTTTGAGGTTAAAAGTTCCTTCTAAAGGTTGTTTCTGATTACTTGACATAGTTGATATATAATTATAGCATAAAACTGGAAAGTCCTTCAACAAATTTTAAGGAATATTTATGCTACCACTACTAGGGATTCTAGGGTTACTTCTTGTCATATGGTCACTCACCGCTGGTATCCCTCTGTGGATGCTCAAACGTGAAGAAAAGATAAAACAAGGGGACGACCATGACAGACCAAAATGAAATTAAGCCCCGGACACGGAGTGGCAATTTGTTTGTGACAGGAGGATCGCTTACTCTGTTACTGTTTATTTTACTTATAGTTGGAAAAAACGAAAACTTTTTCTCTTCCCCTAAATTTTTCATGACTGTCTATAACATGATTCAAGCATATGGACTACTGTAAAAATAGGAAACCCCTTGCCGTAGCCTCGACAAGGCGGAAAATTCTTCCACATTTTAAAAATCCACCAACTATATAAGTAGCTCTGGTGATTTTTTTATGCCAAAAATACCCGATAGCGTTAATCTAAAAAGGTTACTAATTTTTATAATATCCCCTAGTAAAAGTATCTTTAAAATTTTGGAATGTTCCCGCAATTAAATGTTTACGTGCGTCTTCACAGAGAGTTGTTAAAAACTTAAGATTATGAATTGAGGCGAGTGTTGCTGCGAGCATTTCATCTGAGGTAAATAAATGTGAGAGGTACGCTTTTGTATAGTTATGTGTGTACCACGTCTCATCGTCAGAAATTGGTGACATATCTTCTTTATACTTTGAGTTAGTTATATTAATACGTCCATCTTTTGTGTAGAGTGCACCATTACGCGCGATACGAGTAGGTGCCACACAATCAAATGTGTCGATACCGTTTTCAATACCAAGTAAGATGTCCAGCGGTTCTCCTATACCAAGTAAGTGTCGCGGTTTATTCTCTGGTAAAATTTCACACACCCATTTTACTGCCGTCCCCATATCTTCTTTGGTAAAACTCCCTCCAATTCCATAGCCATCAAAATCCATCGCTCCGAGGACTTGCGCCGACTCTTTGCGAAGCTCTTCATACGAACCACCTTGCACCACACCAAAGAGTGCCTGCATCTCTCCTGTTGCCGAAGATACTCCGAGTCGCTGATGCTCATCGAGTGATCGCTTTGCCCATGCGTGAGTTCTCTCAATTGCTTCTCGTTGATACTTAATAGGAGCAAGTGGTGAAGTACACTCATCAAACGCAAAGAACATATCTGCACCAAGATTGTGCTGTATCTGCATACTTTTTTCTGGGGTAAAGCGATGCATACTGCCATCATGAATAGATTTAAATGTTACACCGTCGTCGTCAATCTTTGCCAGCTTCTCATGTGTTGTACTATTCTCTTTTTCTTCGCGCTTTAGTTGTCCCTTACTCTTTGCTTCTCCTTCTGAGATTTCTTTACTGGTGGCAATTTTACTTACACCGTGCCCCATGGCTTGCCCTAATGAAAAAACTTGAAATCCTCCTGAGTCGGTAAATGTCGGCATGAGTTCAAATTTGCCTATTGTCTGACCACCTATTATCTGCTGTCTTTTTCCCCACTGCATCATCTTAGCGAACCCTCCATGCTTGGCCACCATGTCATCCCCTGGCTGTAAGTACAGGTGGTACGTATTAGCTAGTACACACTGAGCACCGACTAAACTTTGCACCTGTTCAATGGTGAGTGCTTTCACTGTGGCTTTTGTTCCTACTGTAATAAAAGCTGGTGTTTTTATATCTCCGTGCGGCGTGTGAATGATGCCTGCGCGCGCCAAAGGCGCGCGCGCGAGTCCCTCATTATCCACTTCTTCACATTTTTTAATAATCTCAAATGAAAATGACATACACTCTACTCTATCATATTTTCTAAAAAATTGACCCGATATAAAAAATATTGTAGTGTATATATAATCTTGTTCATTCACATTTATTCATAGTAGGGAGGTACTGTGCGATTACTTCAAATAATAATCATGCCCTTAATGTGGGCACTCTACATTCTACTCGGTGCACTCATGCTGCTCCCTTGTCTTATTTTCTTGATTGGTCTTTTTGGGTACTGTTTCTTTACATGGACAAATCCAAAAGAGATCATCCGTGACTTTCTTTAGTTTCACTAATTTTCATCACCATATTTACGAAAGGAGAGAGTTATGGAAACAATGGATATAGATGACCTTATCTGGAAAGTGAACCACCATACTCCATGTCTTGATAACAAGACGATGAACAGGCTCACAGATCTGATTACTTTTATCATTGCAAATGCAGAACATCACTTCGCCAAAAACCAAACTGAGAAAATAATTCTTGCGATACTGACATCCTCGATGTGGCATAAGGGGTACTACCGTAAAGATGAACGAACTCCGTACATAGTTCACCCGCTTGAGCTTGTTGAATTACTTTTTGAACTTGGACTCTTTGATTACAAACTTACCGTCGCATCAATTTATCACGACAATGTGGAAGATGAGCATGATAAGCATAAACGCTACCGCAAACGTCAGTTCATTACCAAAAATTCTGGACCAACGATTCGCGATATCGTCGAGCTTGTCACCAAATCAAAACGACCTCATGAAAAAGCTTTATTCTTTATACGTATCCACGCAGAGAAAAGACCAGCCATTGCTATGCGTGGCTGTGTTCTCAAGTTGGCTGACTGCACTAAAAATACTGAAACCTTCAGTGTTTTTGAAGGAGAACATCTCAAGCGAAAAGTTATCGAAGTAATAAAAGAGTACCCACTTCTTGCAAAAAAAGCGTACCAGAGTATCAGAAAACTTTCCACTTCTCACCAGAAAAAGAAATTCCTCCATATCTTAGTAAAGGAACTTCTCGAGAGAATTATGAAAAATATTTCGATACACGAATAACGGATCAGAATAAATTCTGGTCCGTTTTCTTTTTACA
>JAYWBQ010000018.1:0-16180 GCA_043781255.1 Minisyncoccota bacterium
GTGTTGTAGCATGTCTGAGTCACCTGAGGCGATGATCGCTCCACGGTTATCTATGTTCCCACGTATATAAAAGAGGGACTTTCGGAAGAGTTCGAGAAGTTTTGGGTCTGTATTATTGCAGACAAGATACTCTTGTCGAGTGAGCCATGCCTTCCAGAATTTACTTGTACTTTCGATGAGTTGGCTTGGGCTTCTGTATTTTATATAATCATGGAGCTCGTACACGTCTTTTTTTGTTTCCCCAACGGTTACCCAGTAGTAAGCTTTTTTGGTTTCACCTTTATGAATGCTAAGTGATAGAGATAGTGTTGAGTCTACATGACCATGTTCTATTGGATTTTTAGAAAGAACGCCATCCTCAGCATCTTTCCAGGTACCTTCTTTTCCTTCGATGCCGTACAGACCAAGACTAAAGTCATTAAAAGGAATGTCGCTTACTTCTCCATAGACAAGGAACATCCTTCGTCCTTCATAGTGGATGAGCGCATTTTTTACAGGGTCGTAATATGCAGTATCACCTTGTAAGGTTTCATAAATAGAAAATACTTGATGAAAGAATAGTTTAACTTCCTCAGTGTGATCACTTACGCTCGTCACTTCTACTTCACGTAGGAAAATATTTTTTTCATTATAGACGACATTTGTTATGTTGATTGTGAGGCCTGTATGTTTGTTAGTACACTTCATGAGTCCAATAAAAGTATCCTGTTGTAAGTTAATCTCTATATCCCAATTCCCATCATCAAGCCATGAGAGTTTATGCTGATACCATACACCAATACGATGTGCTTCACCTCGCACATGGTTCTCTACTCCAACATATGGAAAGAAGAAGTCACTTACAAATCCGGACGAATTTAATCCGACAAAAATATTTCCATTAGCTAAGATGATTGATTTTGCCATACAGGGTTATGTTATTTTTGCACGTAATTTAAGGTCGGCGAAAGCATTTGTAAAAGCGATGAATGCTTCGTATGGTGAATCATATGGTGAAAAATATTTATGAACATCCCCATCATTAGACCATTTAGTGCACATATAGTATACATGATCGGATGTTTGGAGTTTTCTCCAATCATCAATAAGTACCGCATCTTTGGTGGCAAGTATTTGGTCTTCAATGCGATAAAGCTCAGTGAGTGATGACTGCTGCATGCTGTTACCTGTCCATGCTGTTAAGTCACGTTCAGTATCTGCCCACGTTACAATATGAGGCATATCGACAACGTCTTTTGCATCATATGCTTTACATGTCTCAGAGAGAGTTTTGAATCCATTATCTTTATTTTTGAGAATTTCTTTTGGCATATGTTGTAAAAATTCGAATATACCAGTACTCTCCCATTGGTGTTCTCCAAAAGTCTCATAATCCATAAAAAGGTTAACCGTCTCACCGTTGCCGTTCACGGCGTTTACCCAGTGTGCAAATTTATCTGCAGTAAGAGGCCATTCAGTCCATTCTTTATTACTAAAACGAAAGGCAATGTCATCTGACAGGCGGTAGTTTTTAAGAAGAAGTTTTATTTTTTTTGTTTTAGGTGGTTGATAGACAAAGTTAGCTGATCTCCAACCAAGAATTGGATCCCACCCTTCAGCAATAATTCCTTTGTATCCTGCATTTTCTGCCCATGATGCTAAGTCATTGCGATATGCTAGTTCAGTATTTGAAAATACTTTTGGAGTAACCCCAAAAAGTCTTTTAAGTGTTTTATTTTGCATCTTTACCTGTGCTTCAAATTCTGAAAGAGAATAATAAAAAGCAAGCGAGTGGTAGTAGGTTTCACCAAGCACTTCAACACGGCCAGTAGCGACAAGCTTCTTAAATGTTTCAAGAGTTAGAGGGGCATGCTTTTCAAGTTGTTCGAGAAGTACTCCAGAAAGAGAAATACTAAAAGTGAACTCTGGATACTTTTTGAGAAGTTCAAGAAGGATTTTGTTTGTTGGTTTATAGGATTTTTCGCAGATCTTTTTAAGAATTTTTACGTTGTTGGTATTTGCTTCTCCGTCATCATTAAAATATTCATGATCATAGCCAACATCAAAAGCGCGATAGTGTTTGATGCGAAAAGGTTGATGAGTTTTGAGATAGAGAGCAATTGACGGCATATACATTTAAGAGATTTTTTGATAAAGAGTCTTGAGTTTTTTAGCGGCTTTGTCCCACGTAAGACCTTCTACTTGCCTCAGCCCTTCGTGCTTAAGGGTTTGCTGTAGTGATGAGTAACGAAGCACAGAAATAATTTGATTCGCCATTTCATCGGTATCCCAGAAGTCTACTTTAAGAGCATGCGAGACTACTTCTGCAACTCCGGACTGTTTTGAAATAATAACAGGTATGCCACTGCTCATGGACTCAAGTGGTGTAACACCAAATGGTTCAGACACAGATGGCATAACAAAGAGGTCTGACACTGAAAGGAATTCTGCTAAGTCAGAAAGACTATAGTATCCGGTAAAAATAAAATGATGACTGATACCAAGATCAGTGGTGAGATTTATTATCTGTCCTTCCATGTCACCTGATCCTGCTACTATGAAGTATACATCAGGTTCGTGCTCAAGCACTTTTTTTGCTGCATGAATAAAATAATCTACACCTTTTTGAATAGTAATTCTTCCTGCATAGAGGACAACTTTCTTTCCTTGTTTTTTAAAATCGTGGAGGTAACTATACTTTAGAGAAGCTTCTGGAAGAAGTGAGTTGCCGTTATGAACAACAGTGATTTTATGTGGAGAAATACCGTAATGCTCCACTACTTTTTTCTTAGTGAGTTCACTTACGGTAATGACATGGTCAGCCTTATGCATTCCCTCTCTCTCACGATCGTAGACTTGTTGATTTACATTCTTTCCTCCACAACGATCGAATTCTGTTGCGTGAATATGTACAATGAGTGGCTTACCAGTTAATTCTTTAGCTGCGATACCAGCTGGGAAACATAGCCAATCATGGGCATGGATAATATCATATTGATCGAGTTCTTCTTTTGAAAATGTTCGTACAAGAGTCTCGTAGTGATCTACTTGTTCAAAGAGTGTGCGAGGAATTATTTTTCCACCTGCGGAAATAAAAATTTTTAAACGCTTCTCATATTCAAGAGAACTTAGATATGGGTTCTGAAGTTCTCGGGCTAAGGTCTCAAGATGAGGGGTGTGTGTTGATTCATGTGGAGAACTTTTCGGTGTATCGAAAGTCGTATCAGCAAAACGTATCGCCACTTTATTTTCTTCGAGGTGCAGTTTTCGTGGTAAGACAAAACACACGTGCACATCATTATCAATGAGTGCATGAGCCATGCCTTTACAAGCAATGCCTAATCCACCGCTATGATGTGGGGGGTATTCCCACCCAAACATGAGAACTTTTTTAGCGGACATTACAACGTCAAGTATATCCTTTAAGTACTAGTGTTTAAAAGGAATAACTCCAGTATTTCCTGGTAACTCTAACGAAAAAATTTATTCGCTAATAATACCCTGTGGCGTCAGCTCAGGGAGGTTCATTGAGCCAAAAATATCACTATTATCTTAGGTTAATTATTCAAGAATGGTATCCATGATAGTCCAATTGTTCTTTCAATAAACCAAAAGAAAGCTAGTAGACTAATAAGTATAGCCACTACTTGAATAGCTTCCCTGTACCATGATTTATTACGAAATAGATAGATACATGGTAAAGCTAAAGCTACAATAATTAATTGTCCAATTTCAATACCCAAGTTAAAACCAATAATTGATGAAATGAATTTATCTTTCGGAATAGAAAGTTCTTGAAGTAGACCAGCAAAACCTAAACCATGGAAAAGCCCAAAGAAAAATATCGCACCAATTTTACTCTTAGTTCCTCCGATGAAAGTATTCTTTTTAAAGAATACGGTTATAATTGCTACATACGCAATTGATAAAGCAATAAAAGGTTCGACAATTCTTGAACTGAGAGTTAATAATCCTAAACCAGCTAAAATGATGGTGATACTGTGAGCAAGTGTAAAGGTCGCAGTTAGTTTTAAAGTAAATCGCAAAGAAACAAAAACAAGAAGGATGGCAAGAACAAAAAGTATATGGTCTAATCCACTCAAAATGTGCTGAATCCCAATTCTCAAGAAGTCTAGTGTATTATCAAGCAAGTTTGTATTTTTATTTTTTATGACTTTTAAAATCTCTTCCCCGCTTTGATATTTTTTTGCAAATTCAGGAGTTTGGTTTTGAACAAATTTCTCAATTTGTAAAGCCGTTGCGTTCGGATTAGCTTCAACATATTCTTTTAAAGCTTTTGGTATAAGCTCATGAGCAAAAGTACGTAGAGAAGTAATATATGTCAGAAAACATAGTGAAAGTACGATGAATATTTTTTTCATAGTAGTCCGCTATCAGACTGAATGTTTTGTATATGCTTAACATTTATCATTGAAGACCTAGGATTCATTTTTAAAGAAAGTAAGAGTAACTCTCGACCCTCCTTAGTCTTTCCATTTTTTATCAAGAGTGCTCCTTGGTGATAAAGAATGGTAGGATCATTTTTGCCTAAAGATAGTGCTATTTTTGAATATTCATTTGCTTTTTCATAGTTGCCTTTTTTATAATATGCCCAAGAAAGATTATCCGCAGTAAAAATATTTTGTCTATGACTGTATGCTTTTTCTGCTTGAGTAAAACTACTATCAATGTTAAGGTCTCTTTCTAGTAAGAAACTTGATTCTTCGTAATCAACATTTGAATTAATTTTCTTAGCGGAAGTATAGGCAGCTTCTGCAAGGTTGTAATATTTTTTGGCTTCATCTTTTTTATCAGTTATAAAATAAAAGTCACCAAAACTTGTAGCTGTTTCTGCATTTGCTAATTTCTCATACGCTTTCTTAAAGTATTCTTCTGCTTTCTTTTCATTTCCATCAAAAAAAGCAGCTTTCCCTAATTCATCAAGTGCTTTAGGGTAGTCAGGAAATAATTCTAAAGCTTTTTCAAAATGTTGCTTTGCAATCGTAGGATGTGTCCTACTTTCTAATTTTCCAAGTTCATTATATGCCCACGCAATATTCTCTTTATAACTACTGCCAGCATCAATTGCAAATAATAATGCTTGTTTTGCTCCAGGAATATCACCGTGGAGTTCTCTTATATAAGCAATCCTAGAGTAAGATCCAAAGCCAGGCCGCATATCGACCATTTTTTGAAGGCTTTTTCTGGCTTCATCATATTCACCTAATTCATTTTGTGCATCACCAAGGAGTCCATAATAATAATCTTTATTTGGGTTTAATTCTATTGCTTTTAGTGCTTGTTTTTTACCTTCTGCAAAATTATGATTACTCAGTTCTATGTTTGCTAATACAGCATAAATGTCAGAATTATTCGAGTCTAACTTTATGGCTTTTTGCATAAAATAATTTATTTTGGAATTATAACTGACATCACCGGTCTCGCGTATTTGTTGAATATATAATCCAGCTAAACTTAAATAGCTCTGTACATTTTTTGGGTTTTTATTTATATCTTCAGTAAATAGAAAAATTCTTCTCTCGAGGCTTGAGGAAGTTATATCCACAGCCGTTGGACTTATAATAGTTTGCTGTCTGTTGCTTATGTACACCACTGTTATTACTAAAAGTAATATTCCTAAGACACTTGTGATTAAAATTTTTAATCTTGATGTCATATAGCGATTATCTAAATGTTTCTATTGGTAATATAAGACATACTTATTCATGTCATTATATAATTTGTATTGTATATAATGACATTGAAAATAAGTCTTAGAAATAATTTATAACAAAATTATTTCAAAAAATATTAGTTACTTTGTGTTCTACTTCCTGTTGTAGATCCGTTTCCAGTTGAAGAATTACTTGTCCCTGTTGTTGAACTACTTGAAGAGGAAGTTCCATTTCCCGAATTAATGCTACTACCAGTTGTTGTTCCGCTGCCGGTATTAATTGAGGTACTTGTTCCAGATGTCGAACTTCCATTACTTGTATTGGTTGTTGTACCAGCTCCTGTTCCTGGATTTGTAAATATTCCAATTTCTTGGTCATTCTCTAGTGATGCTTGCCATCTAGAAATAGCGTCTCTTGTTAATTCTCCAAAATGGCCTGTCGGCCTGTTGATGTTAAGGAATCGATTAGTAATCAAAAATTCTTGAATACATCTAACATCTTGACTTCTAATTCCTAAGCTAAGATTTTTCGAAAATATACATTTATCAAGCGCTCTTACAATTGCTGAAGGACTCGTCCCATTACCCATACCTGGATTTGTCGTGGTACCATTTCCGGTTCCCGGATTAGTAGATGTTCCAGTTCCAGTTCCTGTTCCTGGACTAGTAGATGTTCCAGTTCCTGTTCCTGGATTTGTTGTTGTACCATTTCCAGTATTATTAGCTACTCCGTGTGGAATTGAATCAAATCCAGACGTTGGAAGTGCCATGTAAGGGAATGATCCTCTAAACACCTTGTCATTGTTATCTACACCGTCACCCAAACGTATCCCAGTAGCATCAGGTGTAAATTCTGGATGAAATAGTGGATATGCTGCCCCAGCAATTGCTCGAAGTGCAATATCAACAACGTCATCACTTAACCTTCTTCCATTAGGGAATCCTTGTGTATCTCCACCAAGTACACCAAGTCTACTTGGATTATTGGTTGAAGCGATTGCTACGTTCAAACGTAATTGCTCAGACGGCTTTACGTTTGCTGGTTGTGTCAAACCTGGGATTCCGGTCAAAAAGATTGCAATCAAATCATCTCGCTGTGTTGAAGAACCAAATGAACCTTGTGGAGGCACATTGATGTTATAAAGCGCCTTTAAGAGCTTTGGAACTTCTGGATTAGCAACGAATTCTGCGAATTGTGCATCATTTTCAGGTTTTGATGAGTTGAAAAGATCTTTTGAACCAATTGGAATGACTACTTCGTTCACGAGCGGCGCACCAAGTCGTGAAACCTGTATCCAGTCACCTGAATCTGTGATACTTCCTGTTGCCCCAAGAACTGACATAGATTTTCGGGAAGCTGTTGTCCATACTCCGATTACTGCATCAGTTGATGTTGCGCTAGAAGGAATATTTTTATTCTTAGTTAGCTGTGAGATAGGAACTTGAAGAGCAATAGAGTGTACATTATATCCTTGAACAGTATTAACTCCCCCTTTTGAATCACCAGGAAGGTTACGAATTGTCAATAAATCAAATGTAGCACCTAGATCAACGAAGAATGGATCATCACTAGGACCAGCAAATACTTTAGTTCCATTAGACAAAGTATTGATTGCTTGAGCCTGAAGGCTAGCATAGTCTGGTGTAGACTTTGGGCCCACATTTGCTGGTGGCATTGGGAGATCTGTACCTATGATGGTACTTGTTCCATTTTCAATCTTTGTGAGTGTGTATGTTTGCTTTACATTCCAATCTGGATCAGTCAAAGAATTGATTGGTCCAGTATTATATAGGAATGTGTTTGGATTCATGACAGTTGTCTTGAATCTAAATTGATACGTGATATCTGGCTTAGCATCACCGTTATTATCTACATTTATTTCATATAAAGCCCGAGGATCAAATGAATAAAAATTTGGGCCTCCAGCGGGCTCTTCTAGTGGAATGTAGTTAGCTATTAATGTAACTGTATTGTTTTTTTCTGGACTCACGAATGCATACAAATCCGTTGCGTCAACTTTAGGGTCTCCACTGATTAGGGGGGCCTCTCTGTGGCTAGAAGCATATCCCAACAAACTAGTAGATAAAGCTAAAGTTACAGCAATAAATCCGTACGTTATTTTTTTATGTAACATGATTTTTTGTTTAAATAATTAATTTTAATTTGACATGCTTTTGATATACCTTAGTCTTGTTGACTGTTATTTGGGTAATAAATTTTAAGACAATATTTTCAACAGTATTTTTTAATACCGCATATCATATATAATGACGCATATAAAATGTATATCTTACATTTTTAAAATTCCTTAAAATGCTTTTATTCGTGCATAATACCTCCGTAATAATCACAACTAACAAAATCAAAACGACAGGAATTAAATATGCTCACAAGTAAAGGATATTTACAAAAAGATATAGGAAAAATACTTGGCTGCAACTAAGGTGCGATAAGTAGAGAAGTAAGACTAGGATACAAAAGTTTTAGAATATGCAGTTGAAAAGAGAAATTGAAAAGAGAAATTTAGCTGCCTTAAAACATAGCCAGTCATGAGCATGGATAACAGCATGTGAACTAAGCTCTTCTTGTGGAAGTGTTCTAACGTGTGATTCGTAGTATTAACTTGCTCAAAGGTGGACATTACAACGTCAAATATAACGCCCGGACGTTTTTTGTTTAAAAGGTATAATTTTAGGCTACTAATACGGATATGCAACGTCAAAACGTGTCTTAAATACTGTAGATTTTGCTTGCATACTTCCATCTTTACATGCATTGACAAGATCTTCTGCAAAGGTAGTAAGTTCTCCTTGTCCTGGAAGAAATACTCCTGCTTTATTTGTCACAAAAAGAAGGTTTTTCATGATATCTTCGGTAGATATTACTCCGATTTTAGCGCAGTATGAGCTTGGGTCCTCAACGAGGAAATATTTTTCATACACTATATAAAAAGCGTCAATAAATGTCTCGTCAATCGGAGTGAGTTCTTCTGCGGTTATAGGGATGTTTCTAAGGACGGTGCCGCCACTTGTGCTATTGCCTCCTTCGTCAGTTTTTAGTAGTTTTTGAGAAGATTCAGTAGTTGCAGTTGTTGATAGTTTTGTCGAGGAAGCGATATTTTGTGGTTTTTGAGTTTCTTCAAATGAAGTTCTTTGGGTAACTTTAATTGTTGTTGTTGAACTACTTTTGAGTACACGATTAATAGTCTCAGTTCTTGATTCTTTTACTGATGGACTTTGCGATATTTCGTTAATAATTGTTGCAGTAGTCGCTTCTTTATCTTGTCGCAATGAGTCAATAAGTTTTTCAAGGAATTCTTTTTTAGAAAGTAGAGAGACCTTATCGTACGCTATATCTATTTCTTTATTTTCATCAATAAAAATAGAAGCTTCTTTGTTTTCATCTATTGTTGTAATTGTAACTTTATCAAAAGATGTACTCGTCATCTCATCTTTTTTTGAAGCTATGATGGATGATTGGATTTCGGCCAGGCTTCCATTAGAAACAACAACAGGAGCTTTTAAGATAGTTCCATCTTCTTTTATTTGAGTCACTTCAACGTTATGTTCTGTTACCGCAACAGATGTCTTCTTAAGAATTGGACTATAGATGATTGCGAATTTTGTACCTAAGACCTTCGCAAGAGTGTTCGGAGTTACTACCTCATAGGTATTTCCAAGTCCTACTTTTAGAACACGATGATAGGTAGAGCCACGTAGCTGCATAACAGATATTTTTGTTGGTTCAAATGTAATTTCTATCTCGGTGCTTGTTGCAAGAGAGATACTTGAAGTATTAGGGAATAAAATGTAGCCACGACTATCACCAGTTTTTACAAACACATGATTTGGGAGTGTTATTTTTTTGCCAGCAAATGGCATATAAACACCTTGTAAGCTAGTTTTGTAAAAAATATCACCGTATTCATTGTAGAGATATAGTGATCCATCAGCGAGATTTTCATTTACTGTGTATTTTAGTGTTCCTTTATGAATATTAGTATAATAAAAACTAAAACACATAAGTCCTATAAGGGAGGCAATGAGAAGTACGTAAAAGAATTTCATAGTGATAGAGTTGTAATAAAGTATACTACTTTTTTGAATTATATAAGACTTACGCACTTGGTGACCTTTTCGAATCAGTAGATTCGTGGCTTCTCCATAAGTCAAAATCTTTTAGGTATCGTCTTATCTAGCTGTACCTTGGTAGGTATTTGTGGACGACACTTTACAAAGCCTTACAAAAATTGTGACTTCGATGAGTTTTATAATTAAGAATATGCTACGTATATACTTTGGCGTTAACCACAGAAGGAATTTTTTGTAATAATGTTCCAATACATACGAGTGTCACGAGAATAAAAACAACAAGGGGAGTAGTTATACCTTTGATAATTGTGACATAAAGAACGCCAGAACTTAACGCTCCATAGATAAGTGATAATGCTGTAAAAAATAATCCAGGCATACTTGTACTGATGGCTTCTGGATCGTCAGTTTCAGTGCTTGGGAAGAGGGCTCCGAGAGAAAGTGCGAGTGTAATAATAAAAACGACTGTCACAATAAAAAGTGACATTGAGTACGTAGTGTACGTAAACGCAAGGTTAAGAATTCGTGTATTGACGTAGCTCATCATGCCACCAAGAGCAATAAAGAAAGTAGTATAAAAAAGATATTTACTAAAGAACATTTTTGTAAAGCTAAGTGGAGCACTTCCTACTATCCACATAGTTTTTTTTTCGACACTAAATGATGGAAAAACAAACCGTAGTGCAAATGAACAGATAAAATAAATTGCGATAATAAATTGTATTGCTTGAAATACTGCCAGCTTTTCACTTACATCCGTTTGGTAGGTAGAGATATTTCTATGAAGAATTATATTTGTTCCGAGCTGTGCAAGCCATAAACTAAAGAGAAAAAGAAACCACATAACACCTCGTAGATTTCTGCTAAAGCTGAGGACTTCTTTTTTAAAGAGTGCCATACTAGAGCTTCCATAAAAGTAATACGGTGTTCGTGTTTTTACTGCTCCCGTTTCACTTTTTGCTGATAACGAGCTTCCTTCTTGGAACTTTTGCCAGAGCGGGTAATAGCTAGGGGAAAGCTTCCACCAAAGAACGACCATTAATGCTGTGAGTGTTGCAAGAAAGAAGAAATACGAAAGTGCGGTTGATGTATTATTGTTTTGCCAATTGAGAATTTGAAGTGCAAGTGGATGTGTTGGAAGCGCTGTAAAATGACTACTAATATTTTGAATACTTACATTTACGTTGACATTGTCAGCTTTAAATAGTTTTACAAGATCAATCTCAGCAATGGTGCGCCAAATTATCAGGAGTACCATTATAACGATAAGTGATATGCTTGTGATTAATCCACCAAAACTAAAACGTAAGCTTGCAACACTTTTGGATAGATTGTGATAGCCATAACTTATAAAAAGTATTACAAGAAGACTGAGTGTATTAAGTATAATAAGTAGAAGAAGGACAGATACGATGATAAAAAATATACCAAGAGATGACATGTGGTAGATTTTTGTGAATGCAAGTACCGCTGGTAAAAAAATAACAAACAGCGGCCACGACGAGCTAAGGAGACTTTTTACAAGAACAAAGCGAGGAAGCAGTTTGTACCCAGGTGAGCTTATGAGCCATCCATCATACTGATCACGAAAAAGTGAAAATATTCCAGAAATAAGAGCGCTAAATACAATTACACCAGATAAGACAAGTAAAAAAAGTTCATAAATAAATAGCGTGAGTGGTTGTTGTATTTCGGGCTCTATACTAAAGTTAACGAATCTAAAACCAGCGAGAAAGAAAAAGTATAATCCAACACCAACACATAAAAATACACCAATAAATAAAGATGCGGTAATTACTTTTGCAAGCGTTGTTGTTCTAAAGTAGCGTACTATTTTTTGCAACTCAAATCGTAAAAAAAGTGTTATCATAAAATCTTTTTTACAATGCTAATTTTTTATAGATGTCATCTAGGTGTGCATCGTGCGCAAGGTTTGCTTTTTCACGGAGTTCCAAAAGGGTGCCAACTATAGCCAGTTCTCCATTTTTCAAAAATCCGATGCGGTCAGATATTTCTTCTGCAAACTGGAGGGTATGAGTTACAAGAAGCACCGAGCCACCATTTTTTGCAAAGTCTACGAACATTTTCTTGGCAATTTCTGCACCTGTTGGGTCAAGTCCTACAATAGGTTCATCAATCACAAGTAATTGTGGATGATGAGAAAAAGCTGCAGTAATACTAAACTTCTGCTTGTTTCCACGAGAATATTCCTCGAAGTACTGTTGTTCAAGTCCGGAAAGTTTAAGTGTTTTGAGAAGTTCTGGTAATTTTTCTTTTCGTGTTGTTTCGTCTATTCCAAAAAGCGCTTGCGTGAAGTATAAAAATTCTTCACCAGTCATATGTGGCCAAATGGATGGTTCATCGGGGATATATCCGATGAGAGCTTTTGCTTTTTCTGGATATGCTACGACATCATAGCCACCGACAGTAACCGAGCCGTGAGTTGGCGCGAGCAAACCAACAATAGTTTTGACAATAGTTGTTTTACCAGAACTATTTGGTCCAATGAGAGAAAATATTTCTCCTTCTTTAATAGTAAAACTAACATTATTAACAGCCTTCTTATTTCCAAATGTTTTTGTAAGGTTGTGTACGGTGAGCATACTGTCAGTATAGTAAAGAAAAGTGTGTATACAAAGTAAATTTGAGTATTTATTCTTTAGCATGTATTCTTTAACCCACAGTTACGAAGCAAAATCGTTGGCTTCAATCGTAGGATAGTTTGTTTCTACTGATATTTCTTTTGATGGACTTCGGTTTAGTTTTTCTGAAAAAAATTGTAAAAGAGTTGGAGTATTTGTGTTGGTAATGGGTACAGTCACCATTTAAGTATAAAATCTATATTGTCATTTTAGAATAATCGATCAGGAAACCTCTCGGTTTGCTCGAAGTAGTTTCTCGACATCGCCTCTTTGCACGATTTACTAATCGCCTTACTAATCGCAGTATTCGAGCACCTCCCGGCGTGATCTGCTGATCATCTCTCGTAAGCCTTACGTCTCCTTGCGTGATTTACTAATCAGCAGTTGGTTTTCTGTAGGTGCCCAACAGATACAAAAATATCCTCAGTTTTAACTGAGGATATTTTTGTATCTGTGGACTACGGGAACGAGTTTTGGAAACAAGTTGCTAAGGAAGTGGAGTATTTGGTGTGGGTATTGAGTAAGAAATAAGGGTAACACTCTCAATGTTCATAACCTTCACTTGTTAGCTAAATATAGGGGCGAACAATTCAAAAACGTGGAAATTGAGCCTTATATTACAAGGGTTATTTAGGACAAAAAAGGGGTAGAGGTAGGTTGTATCCTCTTTAGCTTTTGATGTTGCTGTAGACGATTTTTAGCCGTGATTAATATCTTCGAGGGGGGGTGCCACCCCTTATCTTTCAGCGGGGTGCTTGTTCTTAATAAGGTACCACTACTTACAGAGAAATATCTACTACAAACAGCTTACAGTTAAAGTTATATGATATAAGGTTTTTTTAATCAAAATATCGGATATGGGTGCCGATATTCCAACAAGAGATTATTTACTTTTAGAAATAAGATACTTAAGAATATCTTCATCTATCTTTATAGAGTCAAGTTGTTCATAAGCGTAAGAACCAGTATCTATTTTTAGATTTTTACTTAACCAAGCTTTTGCGTTGCTCTTAGCTTCTTCATTTGTCTTACCTTCTATTTTTCTTGCGTAAATAATAGAATAAGCACTATTTCCAATTGATGATGTTTTTATAATATAAAGGTACCCATAATTTTCTTCTGGATAGTCCTCATATTGAATAATAAAATAAGAGGCTTCTTTTTGAGAAGATTTTTCTATTACAAAAGGTTTAGCTAGTAATTCAACTAATAAATTATTTTTTGGCTTCTCTAAATAAGTTTGATAAATATCTTCTGCTGAGATTTTTCCACTTTTCCAAATACCTTGTAAATAAAAATTTATATATATTTCCTGACCATCAATCTCATCTAAACTAGGCAAAAAGGAAGCAATCCATACCTTTGTTTCATCCATAAAATCAACAGAATCCAAAAAGAAATCCTTTTTATATAGACTAGCAGTTTTTAACTGGAAGTCGTCAGATATTTTAACCATAGAAAACTTACCTACCTCACAATTATTCTCTTTCATTAAAACTTTTCTTGCTTCCATTATTTCATCTTCTGTTACTTTTGGATGCTCTTTCATATAATGAAGCAACCATATATAAAGAGAATCTGTGTACTCTTTTTCTGACTTAAAGGTATTAGGACATTTGAAGTAGTAATCTGTTTTATCAAGGCCTCCTCCGTATACAAAAATACCAAATACAGATAATACACCGAGAAAAATAACAAAAACTTGCTTTTGTCCTGTCGAAAACCGACCTTGTTTTTGCTCTACTAAAAATATCTCTTGTTTTCTCTCACTTGAAAATCGTTCTAATTTTAGTCGTCTTGAAAATTTCCCAAAAAAATATGACAAATAAACAGTTACAGGGATTATTATTTCTACAATTTTTTCTTCGAGTTTTTTAATCTTCATACAAAAATAATACTCTTTCTGTTAAGAAATAATTAATTAGACTTACACATATAACTGCTATCTTTCACATACCCAAGATAATAGCTATCAGAACCATAGCTCTTCTTACAAGAAGTATCTACTGACTCCTTTGTTACACAAGTATCCCGTCTGAAATTCCAAACATAATCATCAAGACAACCACAAATACTTTTACCATCTTCAAACTTATATGTAAAATATGAACCTTCTCCATACGTTTTTTTACACCCATTAGTTAATGGCTCAGCTGAAATGCATGATGTTTTGTTACTATTAAAAACATACCCAGAATTACAATAACAAGAGTCATTATCATATGAGTTACTATATGAATAAGACCCATAGGAATTAATACAGGACTGATTTTTTGAAACACAAACTCCTCTACTATTCACGAAACCATAAGCACATGAGCAACTACCATCATACGAAACCTGTTCATTGTCCTTACAAATTATTTCTGATTTTTTCTCATACATATAAGCAGTGACACATTTGCCATTTTCCATTTCAATACTAATACAACTACCGCTCATTATTTTTCCTGTAGAAGTTTTTGAATAACTACAGGTAAATTTTCTTGACTGTATTTTACTATCACCATCCTTCAATTCTACTTTTTGTCTACAATCAGAATAATCCACTGTTCCTTCTTGCTCACCGCTTCCTGAAGTTTGAGAAAGTGCATAAATACCATAAACTGCAAGACCTAAGACAGCTAAAACTATAACTATACCGAGCTCTCCTTCTCCTTTGTAAAATTTTCTGATTCTCATAAATTAAATTGAAGCCAGTAAACCAATTACAGCTAAAATTGCAATACCAAAAGCAATATCAGAAACGATAGAATTCTTAGAAAAAAATCTACCAAAATAGGTAACAAAAATATTACTTAAATCATTATCGGAATCATCTTCATCACTGTTTTTCCAAACATTTTTACTAATCTTGTCACACCTAGGACAAATACCATCTTCTGATTTGTAATGGAGTATACAATTATTGCAATAATAATTATCTCCATCACTATTAAGAATTTCATTTTTGAAATATTCCACTTCTATATTTTCACTTTTATTTATATGTTTTTCTTTTACTTCTTCTCTTATCTCTTCTTTTTCTCCTTTTCCTCCTTTTACAAAACAAAGAAACATTAAAGCTATCCAATTGATAATTGGAATAATAAAAAATAAATTAAACCATCCAGAATAGCCAAGATCATGCCACCTTTTTATATTCAAACAAAAAGATGAATATATTAAAGGTATATATATGGCAATGGAAAAAATCCCAGCCAATATCCAAAACAGACTAAGATCATTTGAGGTATCGCTTCCATTTTTAGCAGGATTTATAACAACAATACTAATACCAACGAGAATACTTATAGCAATGATAGGCAAGAACCAGAAAAGATGCCCATACCACCAATCAGACCTTGTAATACAGCCATCATATGTAAAAAGTAATTTTTTTAATTTCTTAGCCTTATCTACATTTCTATTTTCAAAATTGACTTCTTTATTTTTTTTAGTATCAATATTTTTATGTACCAAATGCTTTATTTCAAAACCACAAGAAGAACAAAATTTACTTTCTTGTTCTAAACTAGACCCGCATTGATTGCAAAATTTTTTCATTTTTTTGTTATTCATTAGATATGAATTAATTACAACCGTATCCATATCCACCAGTTGTTAAGTCTTTGATACATCCTTGTATCTGATTTTGTTTAGACTTAACACTATCTATTTTTTTATTTAGCGAATTAATCGTATCTTCAAGTTGTCCATAGCGAAAATCATCAAGCATCTGCTTTGCTGTTACTGGGTCATTATAGTACTGTAGTCTGATAATTTTAGGAATGATAAGTTCTAACGTTGTGTC
>JAYWBQ010000019.1:0-15734 GCA_043781255.1 Minisyncoccota bacterium
CCGGCCTTGTTGACCTCTCGGTGCTTACTATTGCTGGAAAGTATGTTACTGCTATTCCTGATGAACCACAGAAGACAAATCCTAATGGTGCGGGGTATAAGATTTCTAAAAACACAACTGGACGCATCACTGTTTCTGCTCAGTTCCCAGAAAGTGGAGCAACTATTTCTGTAACTCGATAGTTATACACGTATGATTGCTTGGTTCTCTAGTAAGAAAAAATTCCAAGCTCCTTCAATCAGAAAAGACGACTTTGTCGCCATTTCATCTCATGAACTAAGGAGTCCGCTATCTATTATTAAGTGGTATACAGAAATACTTCTTGATGAAGATGCGGGCCCCCTTAATGAGGAGCAAAAGAAATATCTTACCGTTATAGAAAATAGTAATCAGCGTGCAATAGATCTCATACGGTCATTACTAAACGTATCCAGATTAGATCTGGATACGTTTAGTATTTCACCAGAGGAGCTTAGTATCTTAGATTTTGTAACTTCTACAATAGTTTCCGTTAAAGATGAGGCAGCTAAAAAACAAATAGAAATCCTCGAAGAAAAATATGGTGATATTCCAAAAATGATGCTTGACAAGCATTTGTGTAATTTTGTCCTTAAACAGCCACTTACTAACGCAATAGCTTTTTCTTCTCTTGGAAGTAAAATAACCATTACTACGTTTTGTGCGAATAAGCGTAGCACTGTTGGAGGAGTAGTAATACAAAATGATAGTGTTATTGTTTCTGTGAAAGACACTGGGTTAGGTATTCCAGTGAAGGACCAGAGTCAGATTTTTGGAAGGATGTTTAGAGGAAGTAATGCAGAAGATGCACCTGGATCAGATTCAGGATTAGGACTTCACATTGCAAAGACAGTGATGAATCTATCTCAGGTAGATGGAAATATTTGGTTTGAGTCAGAGCTTGGTAAGGGGACAACCTTCTATATGGCCTTTCCAGTAAAAGGTATGAAGAAGAAAGAGGGGAGAACGGTATTGGAGTAGATTGTAGAGAGTGAAATATAGATTGCAGTAAATACAAGTCAACCGCCTGGGCAGAGTCCTGGGTTGTGGTGTGGAAGATTACAATACAAAAGCGACTTCTAAAAAAGTCGCTTTTGTATTGTAATTGTTAATGACTATCTATATTTACTAATTTGTATCTCATTTCGAATTAGTAAATTCATGGCGTTGTTATAGACGCTTTAGACTCCTCGCAATACAGTTATCTTCGCTCCGATACTATTTAATCGCTCTGCGATGTCTGCATATCCACGTTTTATAGAGTAGACATTCCTAAGAAGAGATTGTCCTTCTGCTGCAAGCATGGCGATGAGAATAATAGCAGTAGGACGTAGTGCAGGAGGGGATACAATCTGTGCTCCGCGAAGCTTGTGTACTCCAGTGACTAATGCTCTATGTGGGTCTAGTAGTTTTATGTCAGCTCCAAGCCGATTAAGTTCTGTAAAATAAATCGCACGGTTCTCCCATGTCCAATCATGAATGAGTGTTTGACCTTCTGCAAAACAACATATCGGCACAAAAAACGGTAGGTTATCATTGTTGATGCCTGGAAATGGCTGAGTGTGGATCTTGTCGTGTGGAGCAATAAGGTTTGAAGGAAAAACTGTGATGTCAACAAGAGATGTCCTACCATTCTTAGCGAGATATATTTTTGATTGTTTGTAAGTAAGACCCATTCTTTTAAGTTTTTCTAGTTCAAGTGTGAGAAATTCTATCGGACAACGTGTTACTATGAGTTTTGATTTCGTTACAATTCCAGCAGATAAGAAAAACATACTTTCGATAGGATCTTCACTATTATAGTGTTCAACGTTACAATTGATTTCTTGTTTACCGTGCACGGTCAATGTCGTAGTTCCTATACCGTCTATTTTTATACCAAATGATTCAAGTAAAAAACATACATCTTGTACTTGATAATTAGGTGGTGCGAATTTTATAACAGTAACACCTTCAATTTTTGAAGCTGCAACAAGAGCAGTGATTGCGCCAGTATCTGAGGATTCATATAAAGGGATTATTCCGGGTGTTAACTTTTCATAGCTAATGACGTAGTGGTCAGATTTAGTTTCAACGGCTATCCCCAGGTAATCGAGAGCATATTTATGTGATGCAACAGTTCGCTCCCCCATCTTACAGCCACCAGAGTGAGGGAGGGTAAATGAATTGCTAAAATGAATAAAAGCCCCAGCAAAAGTGAATGATCGTATCTTTTCGGCAACAGCTTTATTAATTTTTGAGAAGGAGAGTTTTTTAGGTGGAGTGATCTCAAGAGCTGTGTCATTATGTGTCCATTTTATTTTTACACCAACACTTTCAAGGAGTTCTTTATAGCGAGATACTTCCTCAATATGTGGAATGTCTCGTAATACGGTAGTGCCAGAGTTAACAAGAGCTGCTACCATCATGTTAATTGCTCCATTTTTAGAAGTATTGGTGACAATGGTTCCGTGCAGCTTTCTTCCACCTTCCACCTTAAAGTCAATTGCATCTGAAATTGTTACAATATTATGTTTAAGAACCTCACTCATTTTCATGAGTTGTTCGATGGTGACATTTTGATTACCGCTCTCGATGCGGGCCACTGCTGACTGAGAAGTTTTTAGTTTTTTAGCGAACTCTCCTTGAGTCATTCCTTTTTCGTCTCTCAATTTTTTGATAAAAAGCCCTATTTTTTCTTGATCATTTGGTCCCATATATAAGTAAGTATATCATATGTGATATATCTTAATTGTGGAGAGGTGTCATAGTTAAACAATAAATGAGTAAATTGTAAGAAGTGAAATTACTCCCATAATAAGGGCTGTTAGTGAAGTAAATATATTACTGAGTAACCCATTAGTATGTTCTCCGAGAATTTTTTTGTTATTAGCAATCATGATGATAATAATAAGAAGTGGAGCAGCTAGTACTCCATTAACTGCCGCAGAGTAGTACAACATTGCGATAGGGTCAATACCAGCATAATTAAGGAGCACACCTGTAACAACAGATATTCCAAGGATTATATAAAAATAAGAGGCCTGTTTAAATGTTTTTCCGAGTCCAACTGGTAGTGAAAAAGTTTCTGCTACCGCATAGGCTATTCCACCTGCAAGCACTGGAATAGCAAGAAGACCAGTACCTAGTATTCCAAATGCAAACAGGTACACGGCAAAATCTCCTGCAAGAGGTCGAAGTGATTCAGCTAATTCAGCAGCAGATCCAATCATATGATTGCCGTTTTCAGTAAGTGTGCTTGATGCGGTTATAATTATAAAGAATGCCACAATATTAGAAAGTACCATCCCGGCAACTGTATCAGATCTCATTTGTCGTAAATCAGCCTTGGTAACTTTTGGAGTACCTTTTCCAAAATCAGCAATTTTTCCATGCGCTATCTCTTCCTCAACCTCTTCGTCTGCTTGCCAAAAAAAGAGATATGGAGAAATTGTTGTTCCTAAAAAAGCTGTTATGTTAAGCAAGAATTCTTTATTCCACTCCATATGAGGAATAAGTGTTGCAAAGGTGATAGCTCTCCAATCTTGTGTAACAAAAAATGCTGCAACGACATATGATAAAACTGTCGCTGCAAAATATTTAAGTATCTTTGCATATATTGGATACGGGACAAGTGTTGCAGTCAATATGGTAAAAATAGTAATACCGATAAGCCCAGCTTCAAAAGGAATAGGGGATATCATGCTTACTGCTTGCCCCATCGCTCCTAGATCTGCTCCGATATTAATAATGTTAGCTATAGCTAGCAGAGTAATGGCACCAATAAGAATAGTTTTTGAATACGTAGATTTTATGACACCCGCTAAGCCTTTTCCAGTGATGATACCGATACGTGCACACATTTCTTGCACAGCAATCATAAACGGAATAGCATAAAGAGTGAGCCACAATTGGGTGAGCCCAAAAATAGCCCCAGTCTGTCCGTATGTTGCAATACCTGAAGGATCATCGTCAGCAATTCCTGTTATGAGTCCAGGGCCAAGAGATTTTTTAAAGCGATTCCAAGGAGAGAACATGTCGTTTAGTATAGCAGAAGCAGATTGCGGGTGATAGGTTGTGGGGTGCTGATACTTCAAGCATGTCTTGGTAAGTAAATAATTGTGAGAATAGAAAATATGAAAAATACTACCTTTCCCGAGTAGATGCTGCAGCATATTTCAATGAGAATGAACCTATTATAGCGCGCAGCATGATGGGTGCCTAGGGGCTCTGTTACGAAGGTGAGACCTTTGCGATTATGGAAGATGACGAATTATATTTTAAAGATTCAAAGGATCTGAAAGATTGGTATTTAGAAAGAGGAAGCAAACAATTCCGAGTCAGTAGACCTTTACGTCCAAGATCTTGATCTGGTGATTAAGGCTTGGTCGTAGATAAATCTGAGAGGAAGGAGGCTCATATTTGTTATTTTCTTGTTCCAGGAGAAGTCTATGAAGATAAAAAAAAGGGATGAGTGGTTAGATGTGGTATTAACGGTAGCGAAATTATAGAAGAAGAAAAGATGAGTTGTTATTTTTTTTAAAATGGACAGTAGATAACAAATGGGAGGAGTAAGAAAGGTCAGCGGAGAAAGAAGTAAAAGTAAATAAGGAAGGAGTAACAAAGCCTCTAGTTCCGTAATGGATACTAGAGGCTTGTGTATGGATGGACTGTGAGTCAGGGTTACTTGTTTTTCACAAAGACCCAGATCCAGGTGCCGCCCATTATTTTGTCTTTTTTAACAATGGCCCCATTTGGCAGGGTTATGTTTTCCCCTACGGGAGAGTGTTCTAGTTCATGGTCACCACCACGCTGCAGGCCTACATGGCAGGCAATTGAGTTGCCTTTGTCATCCAGAAATACAAAGACTCCATTTTGCTCAACTGCGAGCACTGTGTTTGTGACACAGATGACATCGGCTTTTTTTGTGATAGGTTTGGGACTTTTCCCGCCCTTTGCTTCTGCGAAGACGGCGCCTGAGACGAGGGTGGTAGCAGCTGCAAAAGCGAGAACAACGGTCAGTTTTTTCATGAAAGAATCCTTAAGTTTGAAGGGCAGTATTGACGAAATGTCAATCCTATTGTATAGTATAACAGGATATATATATTTGTCAATAGATTAAAAATTAGCGTTATCACACTTTGTGAAGTAAGACTTGTTTGGGGTGTGAGGAAATACTAAGGGGATACTTTTTGGTTTTAAAAACAACCTAAAATATATAAAAATAATTTTTTTAGAAAAAAGATACAGAAATCTAGCCTTACTTTACAGTTGGTTTATTAAGTTTCTAGACTATTGCTTTTTTTAGCAAAAGTCTAAGAAAGTTTTTTACATTTCTGACCATCACTAAACCTTAGAAACTACTGACTTATATTTAGCTTGATAATTGATGTGCTACAAGGTTTTGGTAGATTGAGTTATTTGCCATAAGCTCATTGTGAGTTCCTTCTCCTGCTACACGTCCTTTATCCATGACAATAATTTTATCAGCATTTCGTACTGTGGAGAGGCGATGAGCAATGATGATGGTTGTTTTGTCAACTGACACATCATTGATTGCTTCCATGACGTATTTCTCATTCTCACTATCTAATGATGACGTTGCTTCATCGAAGATAAGTATTTCTGGGTCTTTGATAATAGCTCTCGCAATACCTACACGTTGACGTTCTCCACCTGATAGTTTAATACCACGTTCACCAACAATAGTATCGAATCTTTTTTCACCAAGTCGATGATAGAACTGATCAATACGTGCCATGTGAGCGATTTCCTCTAGCTTACTTTCCGCAAGCTTTCGAGTGTGATCTTTTACACCAAGAAGTATGTTTTCACGAAGTGTCTCATCAAAGAGTTCAACATGTTGTTCTACATAGCCAGTATGTTCACGAAGATACCTCCCATCAACATCACGAAGTTCAGTGCTGCCAATTGTGATACTACCATCTTTGTAGTCATACATACGAAGGAGTAACTTTACAATGGTAGATTTTCCAGACCCTGAAGCACCAACAAATGCCGTGATCTTTTTTTCTGGAATAACAAAAGAAATATTTTCAAAAACAGAGTGATCCCCATAGGGGTATGAAAAAGAAATATTTGAAAAAGTAATCGTGGAATCGAAACGGGTATCTTTTTTACCTGATTCGTCAAAAAGAGCTTCGGTGTCCATTATCTCTAAATATTTTTCAACTTCTATAAATCTAATGGGTAACTGTCGTATGCTCTGGACAAGTGATTGTATAGTATTGTAGGCATCATTTATCCAACTCCAAATAGCATAGACTGCACCGATTGAAATGAGGCTTTTAACTGCAAGTACAAAAATAATAATAGTGCTTATTGTTCTACTTGCGTGCATTACTAACCCTCTTCTGAAGCCGTGAAGAAGGCCTAAACTCCAAGTAAGAGTTGAGTATTCAACAATTGAAAATCTGTTCGAAAGATATTTTTTTAGATAGTGTGCCTCAGCAGCTATTACTTTTATGAGTATTAAGTGCTGGAATGCCTCAGTTCGTACTTTCTTTTGAGTATCCCAATTCGCTATATGTTTTTTGATAAAAGGTCTATGGAAGTTCGAAAATCGATAGCTCCAAAAAATAATTCCAAGAACGGTTACCATACACCATACTGCAAGGACTTTCGAGTAGAGACTAATTGCAATAATTGAAAACAGTATTTGGCTTACTGCAGGTAAAATAGTGAGTACTATATTTTGAATAATCTGTTGGACGGAGTTTTCACCACGATTGATTACCTCTAGTTTGATTGCAGAGTGACCTTCGACATACTGAGAAGCATTAAGTGAAAAAATCTTTTTGAAAGAATATTCTTCTAAAAATTGCTGAATACCGTTCTCTATTTTTTTAAGTGCATGTAGCTCCGCGTATAATCCGATTCTATTTTGCACTACATTTGCAAGGAAATATACCCCAATTAACCACCAGATACTGGAAGTATTTTTTGTTACAAGAGCATCAAGCATCTTTGCAGCAATAAATACAGCGCCAACCCCAATTGCTTGTTTAATGATAATAGAAAAGAGTTGAATATAAAAATCCTTTTGAAAGTTTTTGAGAAGTTTCCAAAGTCGAATTATAAGAGAGAAGTATTTTTGCATCTTCTTAGGATAACAGATCTTTACATTTTTTGTAAGTCTTGTTTTGTAATAAAATGCTATCTAGTACTCTAGATAATAAATAAAAAGAAAGTAAAAAGAGCTTCTCAAGTGATTTCGCACTAAGAAGCTCTGCTGTTTTTAACACTCTTGGGCACAGTCGCAATCACAGTCATTCTCGCTGTTAGGTTTGAGACTCATGTTTGAAAATGTTTCATCATCAATAATGTTATTCTCTGGATTGTCTCGTTAGAGATCTTCCATATTCTGGTGTTATAAGTTTTTCTTTTATCAAGTCAGGTATTGGCACGTAGTAGATTCCTTTTACTAGAATAGCTAGCATATTGCTTCCTTTGCTTAGTTGGTTACAGAGATTTATATTATAAAACTTTAATATAATTATGTCAAATTTTTTTACCTGAGTTCGAAATGAAATCTCTCTTTGTTAAGCGTGTAAGTGAAGATAAATATCTTCAAGTGCTCGCACTGCATCACCTGCTGCGATGTTATTCTGATGATAGAGGACGTCGGTACAGTCTCCTGCTGACCAGATGCCTTTGACAGAAGTTTCTTGTGTACGAGGATTGATCACGATGTTTTTGGTTGGTGTCATTTCAAGAAGACCTTCAACATATGAGGTAGCAGGAATTTGCCCAATCTCAACGAATACTGCAGATACTGGAAGAGTCACTTCTTCGCCAGAGTCTTTTTTGTATGAAATAGATTCTACAAATACAGAACCCTCTACTTTTGTTGGGATAGCATTTTCAATTAACGTAAAATGTTTATTCTTTTTTATTTTCTCAATTGTGATTGCATCTGCACGTGGCGCACTACGGGATAGTAGGGTGACACTCTTACAATAGGCAAGAAGTTGTGCTGCTGACTCAAAGCCAGCATTTCCTCCGCCAACCACCACCACGTCCATGCCACCAAATAATGGCCCATCACATGATGCACAGTAGGTGAGTCCTTTGTGTTCGAGGGTATCAGCACCCGGGACGTCCAAGCGACGACGAGATGATCCAGATGAGATGAGTACTGTTTTACTTTTTTGTTCACCTTTAGCAGTTGTCACAGTAAAATCTCCTTCAGAACCTTCTACTTTTATCACTTCGGTTTCAAGAATACTAAGGATATCACCTTTATATTCTTCGACATGCGCACGGAGCGACTTTGCGAGGTCTGCACCAGAAATATGTGGTGTACCTATCCAATTTTGGATGTCATCTGAGACGGTGGATTGCCCACCCCATTCTTTGACAATAAGAAGTGTCTTTAGTTGCTTACGTGCAGCGTACACTGCAGCGGAAGTTCCTGCTGGGCCTCCACCTATAATGATTAAATCATAAGTAGGGTTTAGAGTAGAAGATATAGAGGTGAGTGTGACGTTCATATAATTAAAAAGTTAGTTTTTTAATTATAGCATGCTAAAAAAACAAACTAAAAGCTCTACCAATAGTAGAGCTTTTAGAATGTTACTTAGGTTGCACCAGATACTAGGAGTTTAGAATTTTTTGGAGAGAAATGTACTTACTGGTACATTCACTGACAAAAAATTCGTAACTGAATCAGTAGATTCATGCCTGGCAAAACGTAGATGGTGTGATATAAGTAAAATTACTTCTTTCGACGGAGAAATGGTGGTAGAGCTTCCCATTCATCATCATCTTCCTCTTCGTCAAATTTAAACACTGGCTTCTTACCTGCTACTACAGTGCTTTTCTTTCCGTCATCAACTAATTTTGTGTCACCTTCTTTCATTTCAAGATCAATTCTATCAGTGCGCTTTTCTTCTGTGGATTCAATAATGCTGTCACGAATTGTCTCTGTTTTTTCAGCAACTGTTTCTTTACGAGGAAGTTCTTCATGAGTGCTTTCACTATGAAGTGGTGTGTTTAAATGAGTAAGTGGAGCAGATGTTCTACTCGTAAACCCACTTGGGAATCCTGTAGCTATCACGGTTACCTTTATCTCGTCTTTCTTGAGTGTGCTGTCAGTCGCAATACCGAAAATAATCTTCGCATCTTTATCAACTGACTCGGTGATTATTTTTGCAGCTTCTTGTACTTCGAACATTCCAAGATCTTCTGCACCATAAATTGCAAAAAGAACTCCTTTTGCTCCGTGGATAGAGACATCTAGAAGAGGGGAGTTAACAGCAGCGGTTGCAGCTTCTCGTGCACGATTCTCTCCCATGCCACGTCCGACACCCATGAGTGCTGTACCTGAATCCTTGAGGATTCTTTTAATATCTGCGAAGTCGAGGTTAATGGTTCCTGCTGTGCGGATAATATCTGAAATACCCTCTACTGCCTGCTTCAGTACCTCGTCACACATTTCAAAGGCTTGCTTAACCGTCGTATTTTTATCGATAACAGAAAGAAGTCTATCATTAGGAATAACAATAAGAGCATCCACCTCCTTCTCAAGTTCTTCAAGACCTCGTTCTGCGAGCTTCATGCGAGACGCTCCTTCAAAGAAGAAAGGCTTGGTAACTACTCCTATAGTGAGAATGCCTTCACTCTTTGCAACAGAAGCTACGACAGGGGCGGCCCCTGTTCCTGTTCCTCCTCCCATTCCTCCTGCAATGAACACCATGTCAGCCCCTTTGATGACATCTTGAATTTCTTCGCGAGTTTCTTCTGCGCTCCTTTTTCCAACTTCTGGATCCATTCCAGCACCAAGTCCTTTTGTAAGATTTTTTCCAATGTGAATTTTTTTCTCAGCTAAAGAGTGGTGAAGATCTTGTGTGTCAGTATTCATAGCGATAAACTCAACCCCTTGAAGTTTAGAGTTGATCATGTGATTCAGTGCTCCTTTACCACTGCCTCCGATACCAATTACTTTGATGCGTGCGAAGCTTTCAATTTCTGGGTTTACTTTTGCCATAGGGGATAAGATATCATTACGTTATTATGTAATAACTATACCAACTTGAGCCATTTTTTGCAAAGTCACATTTGTAGCCCTATTTTTCTAAAAAAGCTTTATTTTTTAAGGTAAAAACTGGGAAACTATTTTTTTGACACGAGTAAAAATTGATGTTATAAGGTCTTTAAATACATCTTTTTCGGTATCATGTGGTGCAAGAAAAGTCAGTCCGTAACTCCTTGCCCAACCACCATCTCGAAGAGCATCTTCAGTAATTCTCACTAACTCATTAGTGATAACTTTTATTGGAAGACGAAGTTCATTTCTAAAAACATATTCAAGGCGTGGAGCCAGTGACGATGCACCGGTGACTATAATTCCAGCAGGAAGAAGTTCATTGCGTTGAATACGATTTAACTCTTTTGATATCTTCACACAAAGGTCCTCGAGTCGTGCTTCGATGATTTCTTCTACTTTTCTTTTTGAGTATGCATATGTTGCCCTGCCACATTTCATGTCCTCTGCTTCTTCAAGGGTTACTTTCATACCAAGAGCAATGTCTTTGGTGATATCATCTCCACCAACTGCAATAGTGGAAACAAGAAGTGGGATATTTTTTTCATAGACAAGAACAGAGGTAACTGCCTGGCCAATGTTGATGAGTGCAACACCTGCAATTTTTTGTTTCTTGGTAAGAAGGGGAATACTTTCTGCAATTGGTCCTGCAACGATATCGGTCACTCGAACTTCGGCGCTCTCAAGAGTTTTCTTAAGGACATTCATGCACTGTAGTGGATAGGTAACAAAGAGTGTTTTTGTTTCTAGTTTGTTGCCACGAACACCAATGATACTTCCTTGGATTTTGTTACCGTCTACTTTGTGGTCCATGGGGATGGCATGCACGATGGATTTGTTGCGGATATCTGGAACGGCACGGTTCCCGTCTTTGATGGCATTTTCTATATCAAGGTCAGTGACTGATGCATCTCCACGAGATACCTGTGCATAGCCGCTCGCATGGTGTGAAGAGAGACCTATAGCACCTAATGAGACAAGGGTGTGCACTGTTGTCATGCCTGACTGTTCTTCAAGAGAGATAATTGCTTCACTAATAGCATTTGCAACTTCGCGTTCATCAAGAATATTGCCACGGTCTATACCATCGAGAGATTTTTTGTGTGTTGCAACAACAACAGGGTACTTTTTGTTCTCATGACGAATAGCTCCGACTGCGCGGAGGTTGCCACTTCCAATATCAATACCAATTATCATCACTTCTTGATTACGAGCCACGGAAAAATGTAGTTAAGTATTTTTGTTCCAACTCCTCCATTGTACTACCATGGCCGTGTCCTTTCAAATGAAGACTCCCGTGGATAATAAGAAGGTGGAGAAATTCTAGGTAGGACATGTCGAACTTTTTAGCATCTTTTCGTGCTACGGAGAGTGAAATATAGATTTCCCCTTCATCTTTTTCAAGAGGAAATGAGAGAATGTTTGTCGGATAGTCTTTGTTTCGATAGGTTTTGTTACGTTCATGGGATTCTTTTGGGGTACAAAAAATAACTGTAAGAGAATACTTTTTACCAAGGAGTTTATCTTTTATATCAAGATAGGGGATTAGAGGAAGAGATCCACTTTTTCGAATGATGGTGAGATTGTGGAGTTCTGTGAGTGCCATAGATTCTTATATATAATACCATACTACAATAAGGAGCACCGAAGGTGCTCCTTGTTGATGTTGTGGTATAGCCTATTGCTATCGGCGGCCTTTCTTTCGTTCGACTACTTTCCCCATCTTCTTGTCATCTTCGTATTTTGCTAGGTTAGCAAGCTTCTTAAGCTTTGCTCGCTTTGTTTTAAGATCTGAAAGTGGACGATCGTTATAGCGAATACCACGAACTCGAGGAAGTACTCCTGATTCTTGGACTCGCTTCTGAAAACGGCGAATAAGAGAAAGAGCATTCTCGCTTGCATTCTTTTTTACTTCTACATTGACGTTTGACATATGTAGGTGCAATTCTACCATAAAGATGTATTTTTTACAAATTAAAAAGACTGCAGAGTATGCAGTCTTTTTGTCAAAAGAAGTTGTAAGAATAATTGTCAGTAGTCACCCTCTTTATCGCCAGTAGATGAGTAACCTTCATTCTGATTTCCAAGTCCATCAAAATAACAATCAGTACAAACTTCAGCCATGTCAATGAAACGTTTTCCTAGAGGTTCTCCCTCTTGAATGGGCTGCTGACATAGCGGACAGATTTTTTCGATGACAGGAATCTTTAAATGCTCTGCAAGTGTTAAAGCCATAATGTGCTCCTTGGTTGGTTAAGGGTCTAGGTTGGATACTATCACAAATACACAAAGATGGAAGTTATAAAGGTAAACAATAATAAAAAGTGCAGCACGTTGTGCTGCACTTTTGATTCTAAAGACAGAGAAGTGGGAAGTCATCTTTTTGCTTAACTTCCAATTTTTTCCTTCAGACTTGATACATGGGCATTTTCGGTTTCGTAGAACCCAAGGCTTTCTGCTGGGATTTCGACTGAATGTTCCGTCAGACGGAGGTCATAGTCATCGTAAGCTTCATCGAGTTTTGACATCTCGTCCGCAGTGAGGGTAACTGACAGTAGCCAGCCACAACCTTGCATTGTCCCAAAACGTACAGTATCCTTTGATACTTTAAGTGTTTCCAGTAGCATCCGGAGACCACCTAAGGCAGAGTTTTGATTTGGGAACTCAATAATGTAGTTCTTCTTCTCGACTCCTTGGCTTGTTTCTCCAAAGATTTCATCAATCACATAATGGTATGTGTCTGTCAGTCCTAGAGTTCCTTCACGAGGGACTTCTGAGATTGGGACAATTTCGAACTTCCCCAGCCTGGTCATCATTTCCAGATTACTTGTGCGAAATGTTCTGTAGGGAGCACCATCTCTTGCCCACATCAGATTATCAACAGGCTCAATTCGGTGAGCCATATCGACTTTTCTGTACAGTTCTTCAAGTTTAGACTGAGAGTACAGGGCGTAGAAAAAGTACCCACTCGGATACTTTTCAAGCCGTATTGGTGAAAACTCTTTGAAGTAAAACTGATGGGAATCGTCTCCATATCTGCGACCGTAAGAGAAGAAGTGAAGCGCCTTCGGTGAACTAACTTCAATCACAATAACGACTAAGTCTTCTGGGTTGGGGGTCATTTATTTTCTCCAGTAAAGTTGAAACTCTGATGGAATACTAGCATAGATAACAAGAAACAGCAATTACAGAAAGGGAGGCATGAAGCGCCTCCCTTTTTCTCCCTTGTATCCATTACTACAGTCTAATGGCTAAAGTCTATCACTTCAGATGCTTTATATAATCCGATAACGCATCTATTTTTACTGTATCCTGTGACCTAGTTCCCATGTGTCGTACAATAACCGTGTTGTCCATTGCTTCTTTTTGTCCGAAAATAATACAATAAGGAGTTTCCATTTTTTCTGCATGTGCCAACTGTGCCCCGAGAGAGTCTTTTGAAATAGACTGATACACGGGGATGCGATTCTTCCGTAACGTTTCCATAATACAAAGACTTTTTAGCTTAGCTTCAAATCCTAACTGAATGAAATACACTTTTGGTGTTTTCATGATACGTGGTGCGACGCTCTTACATTCAGGGAACATCATGATACGTTCCATGCTGAGTCCTGTACCGATGGCAGAGACATCTTTTTTACTTCCCATCATACGAGCTAAATTGTCATAACGACCACCTCCTGTGATGGATATTTCTTTTTCTTTACCATTCTCATCAATATCCACCTTAATCACCTCAAACACAGTGCGGGTGTAGTATGCCTGTCCACGAACAAGTGAGTTGTTGACTCTGTAGGCAATACCCATTTCTTCAAGATACTGAAGCACTTCCTTGAAGTGATTACGGGCATCATTAGAAAGATACGATAATGATGACGGTGCATTTTCTTTAAACGGTTGACACTGTTCTTGTTTGCAATCCAAAAGACGAAGAGGGTTAGTCTTGATACGTTCAAGGCAGTCTTTACAAAGTCCATCTAAATGCTTTTTGTAGTAGTTGACAAGCTCTTTGATAAACGCTGGACGAGTCTCTTTATCTCCCATTGAGTTGATATCAACAATGAGGTCTTTGAAACCATACTCCTCTAGAATGGTAGTGAGTGTACGAATAATAAGCGCATCAGCAACAGATTTTGGTGTTCCAAGAATCTCTAAGTTAAATTGCCGAAATTGTCTCCATCTGCCACGTTGTGGTTTGTCATGGCGGAATGTCTGGCCGTAGGAGTAGAGCATGACAGGTTGAGGAAGTGTTTGCATACCGTGTTCTAGGTACGCTCGCATGATTGCTGCTGTGTACTCAGGACGAAGTGCGAGCTTATCACCGCCTTTAGTTTTAAAGGTGTACATCTCTTTATCAACAATATCTGTTCCTTCTCCAATTGCTGAAACGAAAACTTCCTCATGTTCAAGAACAGGTGTTTCGATTGGTTTAAAACCATAATAGACTGCAACTTCCTGAGCCTTTTCAAAGAGTCCTTGAAAGGCATAATATCTATCGTCGATGAGATCTTCCATTCCTTTCAAAGATGTTGGAGTTTCTTTTTTTACTTGTTTTTCATTTTCATTCATACGACGTAAGTTATTTATGGAGAGTAACAATTAATTATTTAGTAAAAGAATATCTTCCTGGTTCATAGCCTACCTGCTTGAAAGGGTAGACTCGGAA
Organism: Minisyncoccota bacterium; assembly: GCA_043781255.1. Taxonomy (GTDB): domain Bacteria; phylum Patescibacteriota; class Minisyncoccia; order Phycocordibacterales; family UBA5272; genus UBA11704. The sequence continues at coordinate 14,730 of JAYWBQ010000019.1, forward strand.
AAGTACTTGTCCTTTGATGTTGGTGGCATCGAGTGCTCCCCAGTCACGACTGTCATAACTTTGTGCACGGTTGTCTCCCATCATAAAGTAATGATGGTCATCAAGTGTAATTTCAGCGTCCTTAGATGTTTCTTTAAATGATACAAATGGCTCATCGAGCACAAATCCATATGGATTTTTAGTATTATAGATAGTTGTGACACCGTTTTTTACAACAACTCGCTCGGAAGGTAAACCGATAACGCGCTTGATGAGATGTTTACCTTCGTACGGATTGTTAGTATTTTCATAAAGTTTGAAAATCATTACGTCTCCTCGTTCTGGAGCTTTTACACGGTATGAGAATTTATCCACGAGAAGAAATTCTTTGTTATGGTACGTTGGTAGCATAGACGCGCCGTCCACGATAAATGGCTGAATGAGAAATGCTTGAATTAATTTTACGAGAATAATAATTCCTACGATCCAGATGAGAAGTGATGACGGCTCTTCATCTTCTTCGAGAAGTTTTATTCTGACAAGAAAGTCTCGTGTACCTGATGAGAACATTGCAATAGCAAGAAGGATGACAATGAGAGAAAGTATTCCAAAAATAGTAAGCGAAACAGGATTCTGTGTCATGTCAGAAACGGAATTTAGGATGACATTTGTGATAGAGGAAAACATTGTGTGCTCAGTATATAGAGTTGTGAAGAGAGATGCAAGAATACTTTTAAGAGACTGTAGACATTAGACGCTAGGCTGTAGTATATGCAAATACATACCTAGAAAATATAAGTGGGTAACGAAAATATTGGAGTGCATCTAGATTAATAAAGCTGTGGTCTACCCAGTAGGTGATTCTACTGAATCACAGTCTAAGGGTCCCTACGCCTGCTGGCTGTAGTCCAAGACTTGATTTTGCTGAATCAGGACATCTTCGCAAACGAAGTCTCGCGTCGAAAGCCTGGTGGCTGTTCGACATCTTCGCAAACGAAGTCTCGCGTCGAAAGCCTGGTGGCTGTT
>JAYWBQ010000020.1:0-15625 GCA_043781255.1 Minisyncoccota bacterium
TATTTTGTTACCCAGTATTTAGCTACGGTCTACAAGCTGATTACAACAGGCTGATTAGTCTTGTCTTTTCAAGATAAAGATGATATAATAGCCCAACTATCTCGAAAAGTTAGAAATCTATTATGAAAACAAACAAATCATTCCTAAAGCGTCTCAAAGTGACGAAAAATGGTAAGATTATCGGCCGAAAACCAGGTCTTAACCACTTTAATGCAAAAACATCTCGACGAAAGCAACTAGCTGGAAAGCGTGGACAAAACTTTGCTATGACAGGAAAAGAAAAGTCACGTTTTCTTCCAGGACTCTTGTAATTTTTTGTATAATTTTCGGAACTTATTTAACTATTTAACTCACTCACCATGTCACGCGTAAAAAGAAGCAAAATTGCGATGAAGCATCGCCGAAACGTCCTAAAAGCTGCAAAAGGGTATCGTTTTGGACGAAGTAAAAAAGAAGTAGAAGCAAAAGTGGCACTTCGTCATGCTGGAGCTTATGCTTTTGCTCATCGAAAGGATAAGAAGACTGACATGCGTCGTCTTTGGACAACACGTATGAATGCTGGATTACGCGCACTTGATATTACCTACTCAGTATTCATCGACAAGCTCACTAAGAAAGGTATGGTTATTAATCGTAAAATGCTTTCTGAATTCGCTCAAACAGAACCAGAGACATTTGAAAGAATTGTAACTCAAGTAAAAGAGTAGTTAGTCGATCAAAATCTCAGACATCTGATACTATGACTGATACAAAATATAAAGTCGATACCCCGGGGTATCGTTTTTTTATATTTTATTTTAAGCTATCAGCCATCGGTTACCAGCCACAGACTTGGTATGATCACTGGTGTGAATGAAGAAGAATACAACAACTTTGATTGTTTATAATTGCCTTTTAATGATTAAGACCGAAAACACTTCTAAAATGCTTATCGTCTACTTGTATATCATAATCTTCAATTAGTTGTTTGATACTTTCTTTCCATCCATGACCCAGGTTGGCACCACGAAGGGTCTCTTGTAGGATAGTATCCAACACCTTCTTATTTCCAATTTCTTTCACAATATCTTGCTTGGTTACCAATCCAAGTTTCTGCATTTGGTCTAGGAAATTCTTATTACTTGGACTATAGACAGGTAAAAAAGTATAGGGATAAAAAATATTTCTTCCAATTGACTTACGTACTACATTTTGAAACTGAGGAGAATCTAATATAATCTTATCTAACATTGCCAAGTGTTTTGGCTCTAAATACCATATATTTAATTTATTAAATATGTTAACTGCTTCTTCTGGGGTTTTTATACTTGTTACTTTTTCTACAAGTATTACATTATACTTATCCCGTATCTCCTCGTTTGACATTTCTGGATATTTTTTAGCCATTTTATTGCCAAAATCATGTCGTTTATATATAAGACCAAGAGGGGTAGCTGCTAACTTTGCTTCAGGATCATTAAACTTAGCGAAAAAACTTTTAACTCTTCTAGTCAGACCTATTTGAGGAAGCGCTGTTTTAGTTGGCGCTTCTGGGACATCTTTAACAGCTTGACTTAGGCTTTCTACTTTTGCTTCCGGTACTACAGGTTTAGCTTCCAAGCTTTGAACTAACGCTTCTACTTTCGCAACATCATCTGGTCTATGTACCGCTTGTGTTTCAGGAATAGCAAACTTACCGTCAAGACTTTTCATCTGTGCTGCATGCTCAGCAGGAGACTTAACTTGCCCAGCAACTTCAGGTGAAACAACCTCAAAATCAATACTGTTACCTGGCATTTGGTGGTTTGGATTTTTCATATACCAAGAAGTATATATATATATATCGAATTACAAGCAAGAGCGACACCGTAAGGTGTCGCTCTTGCTTGTGTATTTGTATCAAGCTAAAGGCTATTAGCTAATGGCTAACAGCTGTGCCTTACTTTTCCCCATCAATAATCTCTAACACATCCTTCGCACTATGCTCCCCGATAGTTCCTTCAAATAAGGTGAGGTCATCAAACTTTTTAAGTAAGATAACCACCATCACGATTGTCATCATATAGACACTCTTAAGAAGTGAAGCAAGGACGAGATCTTGCGAGGGAAGCGTAAGGACTGCGAGAAAAAGAATAACCGCGAGAACGTAAATAAAAATCTGCTGAAGTCTTGGTATTGTTTCTTCTTTAAGTGACACTAAAAGCTTTCGTACAATTTGTGCGTCATCTAATGTATTCATGGTCTTTCGCATCGACTCCCCTCGTACTTTGTCCATATTTACGTCACCACAAATTTGAATGTATGCGTGAAGATTCGCAATTAAATTGGACTTATGAGTAAAGTAATACGTCCAATCTTTTTTCTTAAGTAATATCTCATAATGTTCGCGAATAATATTCCCAATATGAACCTGCTCCTCTTTTTCTAGGTGAGATGCTTCACGATAGACAATAGTCATATCAGCATCGAAGCGACTTAGGTTATTACGTATATCACTATAACGTGTCGACTGTCGTGAAATAAAAAATCCATTAAAGACTGAAAAAAGAAATGTACTCACGGTAAGATATACCTTGTCTAATCCATAGTTAGAAAAATCAAAGTAACCATTAAAAAAGAAAAAGAAAAAGAAAAGAACTGAAAGGATGGTAATAAGTTTTATGGACATAGAATAGATATAAGTAGCTTTTAGCTTTTAATAAGAGTATGTAGGAAATTATTTCTCAGAAATTTTTATTGTTCACAGAATTTCTATAGTTAAAATATTACTTCAGATGCGAGGCGTGTGAAATTTTTATGACCAAAATGTACGAATAGTACATTGCGGGAATAAAAATTTCACACAACAAAGCAGATGAAGTTGAAGTTGATATTTTAACTATAGGCGCATTTCCCTTTCACCATTACCCTCTTTAGCTTTAACCATGGCAATTAACTTCTCTACCATAATCTTCGGATCTTTTTCAAAAATAACATTAGGATTATTACGATTACTATTGGCAATAATATTTCTGATAACTTCATCTGTTGCCCACTCGCCTTCTAACACCCCAAGAGGCATATTTGCCTCCCAGGCAACAGTAAACTCATGAATTGTCCCGATACGCCCACAGCCAATAACAACAGCATCAGATGACCGAATAAGCATCAGGTCACGCCCCGGAAAACCGAAACCAGTATAGATAATAGCATCCATCGCCTTTGTGGGAAGGCGATATACTTCGATGTGCTCTTTTTTACTTGCAGCTGGAGAAAGTCCAAAAGAAAAACCCCCCACTTCTTTTGCACCTTCTGCTGCATAGAGTGGAAATCCACTCGTTGCCCCTGTTACAATCTGTGCACCTTGGCGAGCTATCTCTCGACCAAGTTCTTTTGCAATTGGAATAACTGATGGGCCACAGTGTGCAATTTCGGCAGCACCTGAAACACTGATGGTAATGCGTTGTGATTTCATATAGTAGATAGTATATAGTTAATGGTTGATAGTTGGTAGTGAATAGTAGATTGCTTATGGCTAATAGCCGATAGCTTATAGCAAACTCAATAGGTACACTTACGCTACTTTTTTAATAAACATCATAAGCATTTTCATTATTTCACCAAGCTCAAGAATTAACTCGTCATGCTCTTTTTCAGAAAGATATTGTAGTTCTTTTGCAATATACAACTGTGTTTCGATTTCTGCCCCAGAGCCCAAGGAAATTCTTAAAAAGGAAGCATAGCTTTTATCTGTTGACTGCTTACTACCCTCTGCGATATTTGAAGGTATTGAAAGTGAAGCTCGACGCAACTGAGAAATTATTCCAAACTGCTCTTCCAAAGGAAAATGTTTAGTTACCTTGTAAATTGAAATACAAAAACTTGTCGACCTTTGCCAAACTCTGAGTGTTTTGTAATCCGCCGTAAGCTATCTACTATAAGCCATTAGCTGCATCATTCAAGTTCTATCACATCCCCTTTCTCCGGTACCACAACTGGCACAGTGTATGTCTCATGAATTCTTTGGCCTAGGAAGTAGGTACTCTTAGGCTCACCTAAAACGACAATTACTTTTTTTAGTGTCGAAGCAGTTGACCCAACGAACTCCACAAGATGATCAGAATCCTTATGTGCAGAAAATCCATGAATGTTCACCACGCGTGCTCGTAGTGGGATTGCATTCCCGTGAATATACACTTCTTTTTCCTCATCGACAATATGTCTTCCAATGGTATTTATGGCTTGATACCCAACAATAATAATTGTACTATTTGGATCTGGTAGATATTTAGTCTCATGATGTAAAATTCTTCCACCATTACTCATACCACTTCCCGCGATAATTACTTTTGGTCGAGTGTCACCATTGATACTCTTACTTTCTTCTGGTGTTGGTGTCTGAATAAGTCCTTTGAAAGCAAAAATATCATCCCCACTTTTAATAACAGATTCAACATTTTCATTAAACCAACTCTCATACTTTTTATACACTTTTGTAATATTGATGCCAAGTGGTGAATTTAAATAGACAGGCACTTCTGGAATCTGGTGACCTTCCACAAGCTCATTAAAGGCAAGGAGCATCTCTTGTGTGCGTTCAATAGAGAATGCCGGGATGAGCACTGTACCACCTTTTGCAATCGTTGTTGTCACCGCCTCTTTAAATATTTCAATACGCTTATCTTTGTCTTTATGGTTTCTGTCACCATACACACTTTCTATTACCAGGTAATCAATATCTTTAAGGAGTGTCGTATCTCGCATCAGTGGCGATGGAGTATTGCCAAGGTCACCAGTAAAGGCCAACTTCTTCCCTTTGTAGGCAATTTCTACTATTGCACTTCCTAAAATATGTCCAGCGTCATGTAACGTGATGGTCGCATCCCCATCATCTGTAGGAAATGTGAACACTTGTTCATAGGTAAGTGTTGTTGCCCAAAGATGCAAAGACTCTAGTACATCTTTTTCTTCATATAGCATAGGGAGTCCTGCCTGAAGCGCTTCTTTACCCAAGATACCCAAAGAGTCGAGCATGATAAGCTCCCCCATCTCACGGGTTGGCTCTGTACTAATGATCGGTCCTCTATACCCAGCCCTCACAAGCTGTGGAATTCGACCAACGTGATCGAGGTGAGCGTGGGTAATAAAAAGTGCATCAACTAATGTTGGGTCATAGGTGAACGGCTCACTATTAATTGGGAGTGAATATTTCTCTCCTTGAACAAGTCCACAGTCAATGAGAATTTTTTTACCCCCGAACTCAACTAAAAAGTTTGACCCTGTTGGCATTTGCGCTCCTCCTGCAAAGGTAATTTTGAAAGTAGACATATAAATAAAGTGATTAATGATTAGGTTGTTAAAGATGCGTGTGAAACTTTAATTTATTTTTTAAGAAGAAAGAATGCGACAGCTGCCCCAAGAGCACCATTTATAATGTCCCAAAGCGTATCATGCCAGCCGTTCCATGATGTGTGATGTATGAGTGCATCTTTAATAAACTCATAAAGTTCCCACGTTACAGCAACGCATAGATACAAAATAAGAAGCTGAAAAAATGAAAGTTTTTGTTTTCCATAAAGAGACACGGCGAGCACAAACGATACGACTCCAAAACCTCCAAGAATGTGCATTGGAATATCTAACCATGGAATTTCAAAATAAAGATGTGCTGGGTCAAAAATAAATACTGAAAGACTGAGCAATGAAAGAAGGAAAAATACTGAAATGATGATATTTTTCATGGATACAGTATATCAAAGACAGCGAGTACATAGTAGTGATTAGAGTTTAGATGTCACAGAATACGTAAGCATAAGAAAATCCCCTCAAAATAAATCTCGGGGATTTTCTTATTAGGGAACCTAGGACATCTTCCTGATTATTTAAGTCAGGTGGGTAGGAAACGAATAAGGCCACAGCCTAGTTCTGCAATCTCCATAACCCGTAGATGTTTTATCCAGAAAAATACCTAAGCACCCTACTAATTATTATATGCTTCTCATGAAAAAAAGTCAAAAGAAAAATTAACTACAGAGAGTAGACAAAATATCTATGTCGAAATTTGCTAATTTCGAATCAAGTATTATCTACGTCAAAATGTGCTCATTTTGGCGCAAATTTTACTCTTAAAATTTGGCTTAAAAAATAAAGAAAAAACTCAAACGGCACCCGTTTGAGTTTTTTCTATAATGGAGGTACTAACAATATTTTTGTGCATCATAAGAGACATGAGAGCCTATCATCATAAATGATTATGACCAACCTACTTCTTATGACCCTTCGAAGGAGAACACATCAAACTACTGAAAGTACCTACAATTATTATAGTCACTATTTTTACCTCAAACAAGTTTTGTAAAGGCAAATTTTTGGGGATACTGTGGATAACCGAAGCCAGCCTTTAGACTTTAGACAGTAGCTTGCAGTAACACATACATACAAAGAGATTTTTACAAGGCATCTAGACGAAATAAAAAGATATGTTACAGAAAAAATAATTTGTAGTACCCACATTGAGATAGAAAGTACCCTCTTCGGAGTACTTTCTGTTCGTATTTAAGCTACAGTCTACAGGTCCCTCCGCCTGGTGGCTTCGCGTCCTAGTCTGTTGACTACGGACACCTGCGTCGCCTGCGCTCCTTGGCATCTTCGCGGCTGACTTAGCAAAGTCATGTCTTGGACCAAAAGCCGTCTCGATCTACAATCTACAATCTACAATCTACAATCTACTCAAGAATACCATCTAAATTTACATCATATAACATCGCTTCAGCAATAAGGCGATAACTCACCATTTCTTCTTCTGTAAACCAAATACCAATCTCCCGTTCTGCTGCACCTTCTCCATCTGCTAGATCTGTACAGTGTACAAGGTTTCGAAGGCCTCGACTTCCGTCAACATCACAAAGATAGTATGAGTCGATCGCAAAGTCACCACGAATAGTTCCAGAGTCTGCGGTTGTTGGTTCTGTTCCACCGACGATACGCTTCACAACATTCGCTGCTTGATTACCTTCAAGCACAATTGAAACCACAGGACCTGCGCGCATGTACTTCACCACCACACCGATGATGTCTCTTCCATATTCGATTGGTTCTTTTTCAACAGGAAGACCGAGACCCTTTCGGTTCTCTGCAATCTTGAGCCCCTTCTTCAAAAACCATGCATCATCTTTGTTGTAGTGCTCCCAAAGTTTACTCTCATCTGCCATATGCATTTTCATACCAACAATCTTTAGACCAATACGTTCAAAACGCTGGATAATCTCACCAACCAGACCGCGCTGAATAGTGTCAGGCTTTAGGATAATAAATGTTCGTTCTTTTTTTGGATGTGTTGTTGGTTGCATAGAATTGTGATTGTTACTAGGCTATTAAATTGCTTATATAATACTTTCCATACTAGCAAAAAAGTAAAGGTTTTCAAAATGATGCGTGTTGACAAAAAAGTAAGGAAGTAATAAAATAAGGAATATGAAAACTCTTATTCACGAACGAATACAAAAGATAACAAGCAAAGGACAAATCACCCTCCCTATTGCATGGCGGAAACTTGCAAAAACAACTTCAATTATCGTGACTCAAAAAGGTGACATGCTTCAAATTTCTCCTGCACGATTAGAAAAGGCGGAAAAAGAATATACGGTCTTTGATGCTATTCGCGATAATAACGGAAAAGGTATTGAAGCTATAGAGTTACTTAAACTACTCAAGAAACTCAAATAAAGAAATCTCTTATCTCTATGAACAAAATAGAAAAACTTCTTAAGAAGATTTCAAAAAAAGATAGAGATGCTCTCCGTATAGCTATCGAAGAAATTATTTCAGGGGACGACATTACACACCTTAAACCAATTAAGCTTGAGGGCTTAGAATTATATAGAATTCGTAAAGGAAATTTTAGAATTATTTTCCACAAAGAAGGACCTGTTTTTGTAATTGATTCTATCAAAATACGAGATGATACAACTTACAACAACCTTTAATTTTAATAAATTAAATTCCTCGAAGCAGAGTTCTTCCTTCGCATCCATCTATACTGCATCTGCAGATGTATCTAACTAACAAGGTATTAAAAATAACAGCAAAAAAACACATTTGACAAGAATTAGAACAAGAAACTTACATTCTACTAATTTGGATGACAATACTTTTAAGGGCAGCTTTTTTTGCTACTTCATCAATACAATACTTAAAATTTGCAACCTCAACTTCAAGAGCCTTACGATCTTCGTCACTTGCTGTATCAAGATAGTTCTGTACAGTTTCAAAATCTCCGAGTCCTTTAGTATTGTTAACCGCCTGGTCAAGAAGAATGCGGTCTGCAGGTGACAAGTTCTCATCGAAAAGTTTTATTCCTGTTACAACTCCAGTTACAACTACCTCGGGAAGCCTGACAGTGTTCGGCATACTCTTAAGAGTATCAACCATTCCATCAGATGTTGTATGTTCCATGCTCATATGACTAAAGTATACACCTTTTATTCAAAATCAAAAAAAGAACCACTAAGATACTTTTGAGTAATTGTATACTCTTGCTTATTCTAAAAGTTAAAATAAGAAAACTACAGATCTAAACTAGGAGGCAATACTCCTTTTTCGTTTACATAACCATCCATCCTCTCAAACATTAGTTTTTCAAACTCTTCGCTAACTCTTACGAGTCTTGCTGATTGAAAATCAGGAGTAGTCGGAACCTCACCAAAAACTATCTTGTACTTATCATCCACTAAATCAGTAGCCATTTTTAAACAAAAAGCTTCTGTTTTTTCGTGCTCTTTAGAAAACTTCCCCTCAGCTTCATGTTCAAAGAAAACCCTCATTCTCCTTTGAGACACGCTTAACAGAGCCTCTGCTTTTACAAGAGGTGTGACCATCTCTAACGTTGTTGGTTTTGGACTTGATTCATTCATAAAGAAAGTATATATATATATTAGAAATAAAGCAACAAAAAACAATCTTGTTATAAGACTGTTTTTTGTGTGGTGTACCCTTCCGCGACCTTCTGCGTTCATTCCGCGAATGTCCGCGATGTTGCTCTAATGAGCAACATACGGGAGAAGCCCCATAAATCGTGACCGCTTGATTGCGTTAGCAAGAGCTCGCTGATTCTTGGCAGTAAGCCCAGTCTTTCGACGGTTAAGAATACGAGCATGAGGGTTTAAGAACTTAACGAGGATTTCTGTGTCCTTATAGTCGATGAACTTGATATTGTTCTGATTGAAGTGATCTTGTTTTTTCATTTTATTAGGTTATAGGTTGTAGGTAATGGGTTGTAGGTTTAATACAAACCTGGATTCTAGTTGGTTTGCGTCCAAGACGTGATTCTGGTGAATCAGAGATGACACAATTCAAATTTTCTAAGTAAGTAGAATGGTTTTAAAAATTCAGTAGTGCTGTAGTTGCGAGGCGTATAAAATTTTTGCGACCAAGGCGTACGAGTAGTACGACGCGTGGAGCAAAAATTTTATACAACGAGGCAAATGCAGTGCTAATGGATTTTTAAAAGGGTATGTCGTCAACGTTGATATTAGAATCTCCATAGTCTATGGTATCTAACTCCGGCACACTTGCTGTCTTTGGTGTTACTGGATTTGGATTACCTGCGAAACCTTCACCTGCTGGTGCTACACCACCGGATTTTGGACCGAACTGTACAGCATCTGCAATTATTTCTGTACGATACTTTTTCTCTCCTGTTGTCTTGTCGTCCCATGAACGAGTCGTAATACGTCCTTCGATCATTACACCTTGTCCTTTTTTAAGGTACTGTCCACTTGTCTCTGCTTGGCGACCGAATACGACAATATTGTGGTATTCGACTTGTTCTTGCTTAGCTCCATTGGCATCCTTGTAGACGCGATTAGTTGCTAAAGAAAAGTTGGTGACTGCAGTTCCGTTAGGAAGAGATTTTTGTTCTGGATCACGAGTAAGGTTACCGAATAAAAATACTTTGTTTAAATACATAGAGATAATGATAGGTTGTAGATATTAAGTTATAGTAAATGCGAATGCAACTACAATACGCTATATCTACTATTTTACTATCTATTCTTTTACTTCGCTAGTAACTACTTCAGCAGCCCCTTCTGGGATGATTTCCGAATCAGTAGAGGATTCACCAGAATCACCTCGGGAAACGTGGTTTGTTGGCGGTAAATCAATTGCCTGCACTGTAACATCTGCATCTTTTGTTGTGTCAATATTCACACTGTCATCAGTTTCGTTATCAGCAAGCGTCTCAGCTTTAATAACTGGAGCACGCTTAGTGAAGACAGTATTTTCAGCGACAGTTGTGACAACTAAATAGCGAACGAGTTGTTCATCTAACTTAAGAGCTTTTTCAAAATCTTTTACCTTAGCGCCACCAAGCATAAACTTGATCCACCCAAAGTATCCTTCATTAAAACGAACGTTCACATTATTAACAACGCGAATCATTTCATAAGCGAGCTCACGCATATACGGAGCTTCTTCTGAAATGAAGCTACCACCTAAGGTAGCAATAGATTGCTTGAGTGCGTTACTTTTTTCAAGCGCCGTTTGTTCATCTAGTTTGTTATCAAAGATGAAGGATATTTCGTATACCCGGCTATCTACTGTGGTTTCATTTTCATTAGTCATAGGGTCACACTATACCATGATTTTAGGTAAAAGAAAAGACCCAAGCTTAATTTAGTCTTTGCTACACTGAATTCTAAAAAAGTGAGCCGGGATTTCTATTTTTTCAGTAAGAGCGATATCTTCTTAATCTTCTTAGCTTTGCTGTTTTATCTCGATAATCTTGGGTATTTCTCCATCTATATATGGTACGAAAGACTTGTTCAGGCTTTGGATACATTGGTGAAAAACAATCAATCAAATCTTGGGTAATATTTACGCCATGTTCTAACATCCGAAGAAGTTTGATACGTGGCCCCCCAAAGACGGCAATAATCAAATCATTTCTTACTATGACCATGCGCGTTTTGTTTGGAACAATATACGCGAGCCCAGCATCATCTAACTGTACCCGAATTTGAATCACCTCTCCATTAACGTCATAATTATTGAGCCTAATAACTCCACGACTCAGTAAATTAAGTGAGTCTGGCATCACTCTTCCACAAAGGAAAGCGAGCTTTTGATTTTCTGCCATGGTACCCTCCTTTCAAGAGGTTGATTAAATAGGACTAACTTATCCTATCCTGCACTTTTCACAACAAAAAGTCAATAACAATTAGATATTGAAAATACGCTTTGCATTTTCCAATAATTGCATCCTCACCTCTTCAAGTGGTTCATTACGGAGGACCGCGATACGTGCCACAACTTCTTGCACATACATAGGACTGTTACGCTTACCCCGAAATGGGGCAGGTGTTGCGTACGGACTATCAGTCTCTGCTTGAATCATAGTAAGGGGGAGATATCTCACTACATCATCATAGTCTTTTGTGAAGGTAATTACTCCAGAAAAGCTCATCGTAAAACCGAGTTGTACAAATCTCTCTGCAATATCAATATTTCCAACAAAAAAATGAGCATTGCCTCTCAACTTCGTACCATGTTTTTTCTTCGCATTTTCTAGAATATATAACATGTCTTCATATGCATCCATTGTCCCTTTTGTAGGTCTACCATGTAGCATGAGTGGCTTATTTACTTCTACTGCGAGCTCTACTTGTTGTTCAAATATTCTTTGCTGACGATCAGCTTCAGCATCTTTGTTCCAACTCACCTTCCCAGACTTCACATCTCTTTCAAAAAAGTTTTCTATGTAATGGTAATCTAGTCCACACTCACCAATTGCTACCACCAACTCATCACTCGCGAGACGTTTATAAAACTCATAATCAAATTCTTCTGTTACATTATCCGCTGGATGAAGTCCGACCGCCGCAAAAATATGCTCATGTGACTGAGCAAGGCTAAGTGCTTTCTTACTTTCTACTTGATCAGTGCCAACAGTAATAGCTCCGACTCCATAGTCTTTCATTTCTTTCAAAATACTTTCCCTGTCTTCAGCATAAGCTGCGTCATGAAGATGTGCATGAATATCAAAAAGTGCATAATGCATAGTTTTTATAATTATATACAAAATAATATCATATTATTAAGAATTATTCTTTTTAGCTCTTACCTTTACCGTAAGTCTCTTCTAAAATATCACTAGTTAATTTTTTAAGAATTTCCAAAACTTCTGGAAACTTTGTACCGTATTTTTCTTCTATAACAACTGTCTGATTCCCGTAATGAAGTGCTGTTTCTTCTCTTGTTTTTCCTTCACGCTTTAAGTAAGCGCCCTGATTAATTCTGTGCGTGAGTTTAGTCATCACTTTATCAACCATCTTTACAAACTGAGCCTCATCACTACTAAGTGATTCATACTCTTGTATTGTATCTGCTACCCAAGGATACACCCCACCAAATTCTTTTTGTATTCTCTTATATGCAAGCTGTTCACGTCTCTCTTTTTTCTGTCTTTCTTCATGAGTAATATTAAATGTATTAGTATCTCCAGCATAAACTTCTACAAGATCGTGAATTGTTGCAAATTGTGCAATCTTCCCAAGATCAAGTCGTGGATATAATTTAGAAGCAAGCGCACATGCACATACAGAAACCATAACTGTGTGATCCGTATCAGACTCGGGCGTCACACCATCCTCGTGTAATGTCACACGGTTTACTTTAGCAAAAGTAAGGATCATTTTCCCAATATCTATGAGTCCTTGCGCATGTTCTTCCATACTTATTTATCAAAGTAGTCAATGCTTTCTAAATAGAGCCCTTTTTCAAAACCACCTTTCTTTTGTTTCTTGATATCACGAATAGCAAGCACTTCAGCAAGTAAAATATCATTGTGGTATAAAATAGCATCGATAACTTCTATCACATCAGCGAGCTCTTCTTTTAATTGTGTCTTATCTTCTTTATCATACACTTCAAAAACTTCATGTGACTCTTCGAGAAGTTTGTCTTTCAATTTCTCTAATATTTCTTTCGGTTCCATATACCTGACACTATAGTCACTCGCGCTCACTTTGTTCTCGATGTCATACTTGTAGATATCGATCATCTTATCTCGTACAAGTTTGTTATAGATTTTTTTCATTATGGAAGTCGATTAAAGAGTGATCTCTCTGGCATGATATGATTGTGGATACAACGCTTAATTGCGTCACTTGTCCTTGGGAGAAACGGCTGGAGAAGTCGTGCAATGTTGTACAACCGTGTACGCATTTCTAGAATGAGCGCCTCACCTTTCTCAGCGTCTACTTTTATAACCTTAAATGGCTCTGTGCTTTGAATATACCCATCGAGAAGCCCTGCTTCTTTCATGACGAATTCGAGCGCTTTTTTACTATCAAAATGAGCCAGCGCTTCTCTATATTCATCTGGAAAAGCATACAGCTCTGGTCGCACACCCTCTGTGAGGTTAACTGTTGCCATTTTCATAATACGGCTTGTGAGGTTACCTATTCCATTTGCAAGATGAGCACTATATGCACCCTTAATACTTTCTACTGTAATATCTCCATCTTCAAATGAAGGAACTTCATGGAGTAATACAAAACGAAGCACGTCTTCTGGAAAGTCAGTTACCTCCTTAAACAGGTCTATCACATCAAATGGATTGATGACATTTCCGATTGACTTACTCATCTTCTGTCCATCACTTATAATAAAACCATCAATGATGATATGAGATGTGTTCGGTAGATCCGCTGCGAGTAACATCGCTTGCCAAATGGCAGACTGCTGACGAAGGTTATCCTTTCCACAATACTGTACAGGCGTCCCTTCTTTCCAATACGAAAAGTCTCCACCGTCCGCGGGCCAACCTAGCGTTGATATATAGCTCGTGAGCGCGTCAAACCACACATACATCACATGATCATCATCATGAGGTACAGGTACACCCCATGACATCTTACTTTTGAGCCGTGAGATGGAAAAGTCAACAAGTCCACGTGTTACAAAACTTTTAATCTCATTGAAACGAAAGTCAGGGACAACAAGTAATGGATTTTTCTCATACAACTCTAAAAGCTTTTTTTCTAACTTTGAAAAAGCGAAGAAGTAATTTTCTTCTTTAATAATTTCTATTTCTCTATTTGGATGTATCTCACATTTCCCTTCGAATAATTCGCTATCTGTTTTGTAGAGTTCACACCCCACACAATACTTCGCTTCATATTCTTTTTTATAAATATATCCATTATCATTACACCTTCTCCACATCTCTTGTGTCGCATTCACATGCTTCTCATCGGTTGTACGTATGAAATGAACATCATGTGTTATCCCAAGCGTAGAGAAAAGCTCTTTGAATCTAGCTGCATTTCTATCCACGTACACCTGTACATCCAACCCCTCTTTTGTTGCACCCTCAAGAATCTTCGTACCGTGCTCATCGGTTCCTGTGTTAAAAAATACGTCATACCCTAATACTTTTTTATATCGTGCAATGACATCCGCCCTAACGAATTCCATGGCGTGACCAATATGCGGCTCTGCGTTCACATACGGAAGTGTTGTCGTGATATAAAATTTTTGACCTTGATTATTCGACATTTGATTTTCGTTTATCCATATCACTAATAAGTTCCATTGCGATAGCTGCAAGTGGCACTGCAAGAATCATCCCCCAGATACCAGCGAACTTTGCACCAATAACAAGAGCAATCAGCACAATAACAGATGGCACACCCACCATTTTATTCATCACTTTTGGATACAATACATTTCCTTCAAGTTGACTGATAATAAAGTAGATAAGGGCGACAATACCAAGAAGAGATAATCCTCCGTGAGCCCATGCAATAAAGAGTGCTGGAATAGTTGCAATAGTGAGACCAACCATGGGAATAAGTTCTCCTAAAAATGCAATAATAGCAAGAAGAGTTGCGTACGGCATACCGAGAATAAGCATCGGTATATACACTAAAAGTGAAACAAGAAGAGAAAGGAGGAGCTGTCCTTGCATCCATAGTCCAATCTTTTTCTGAGCTCTACTCCAAAGGCTATCTATGTACTCTTCTTGATGTCTTGGCACAATAAGTTTTAAAAATTTATGTACACCATTTTCTTCAAGTGTTAGATAAAAGGCAAGGACAAATGTAAGTAGAGAATTAAGAAGACTTCCTATAACAACTGAAGTAGTTGTAAAGAAGCTACCAGACCCCATGAAAATATTTTTAAGAACAGTTAATATTTGCCCCTTTGAAATATCCTGAGAGAGTTGATGAACCATGAGAGAGAGATCTTTAAGTCCTAAATCTGTTCCAAAGATTCTAACTGACTCCAGAAGTGTTGGGAGAGTTTTAATGAATCTAGCAATATCATCAGCAATTGGTGGGATAAACAAAAGAACAATAGCTGCAATAATAATAAGTAAGGACAAAAATAATCCTGTCACAGCGAGCGTTCTTGGTACTCCCCATTGTACCAATTTTCTAACCGGCATCTCTGCTGCAGAGGCGAGGACGACGGCAACTAAAAGTGCGATGATAAAATCATTTATATACAAAATTCCTGCAAAAACACTAATCCATAAAAGAACTTTTATAATTGACCCTGATGAGATTGAAATAGTAATTTTTTCTTTCATGAGCGTATTCTAACACAAGAACCTAGACTGTAGCCACGAGACTGTAGCCGGCAGCCAACTACAAGAGGGTGG
>JAYWBQ010000021.1:0-5371 GCA_043781255.1 Minisyncoccota bacterium
CTTTATTATTAGTAATAACGATTACTTTATATAACCATTAGTATAATAAAAAGTTGGAGTTACTTACTTAACTGCATCCTTAAGAGCTTTCGCTGCT
Organism: Minisyncoccota bacterium; assembly: GCA_043781255.1. GTDB lineage: Bacteria > Patescibacteriota > Minisyncoccia > Phycocordibacterales > UBA5272 > UBA11704. Next base: position 98 of record JAYWBQ010000021.1, read on the forward strand.
GAGAACTTTGGAACCTTTGTTGCAGCAACGTGTACTGTCTCACCTGTCTTTGGGTTACGAGCTTCACGAGCCTTACGGAGTTTAACAGTGAACTTTCCTACACCAGCAATAGCTACTTCATCTCCTTTTGAGAGAGTCTTAACAATAGTACCGAAAAGTGTTTCTACCACTTCTTCTGCCTGCACCTTTGTTGAGCCGAGTACTGCATGTACTGCTTCAACGAGTCCTGCTTTGTTCATAGAGTTTGATGTTATTGATACTGTGCTTTCCTAGGATCACAATATCAAAAAATAAATTTATTAATCTCCTCGTAGGCATATAGCAAACGATAGGATGAAATAAGTATAGTACGCCCAGGTTTTTTAGCAAGTCACAAAAACACAGTATTTATAATTGTCAAAAAAGTTAATATGAGTGCAGATAAATTTTAAGATCAGGAAGGAATTTTATTTGATGTACTTAGTAACAAAAAATGTACCGATAAATGACCCAATAACCAGAGGTATAAGATAGAGATAATTCTTCGTATAGGAAATAACCGTAAATGCTGTAAGAACATGGATACATGAGCCAAATGTTGCTGATTGTAATGCTTTCTTTTGTACTACTCGTATCGTATAAAGCGCATATAATGAATCAATACAAAGAGTTGCCAGGAATACTGATACGAAAATAAGAGGTGACATGAAAAAAGTATACAGTACGTAGAAGTGAGATCACTAGAAATAGTATGCAAGATAGCATTTTCATATCCGTCATAGTGGTGCAGAGTACGTAACATTGTTCATTCATTTCACACGGAGGTTCTCATGACTACTGAAGTACCAGGCGCAATAAAGCGCCTTCCAAAAAAGCTCGTGTATCTTGGCAAACTGATGGCGAGACTTGCTCGCGTATCACATGCCTACTTGCGTGCAGCACACACATACAGGATGAAAATTGCAAAGCTAGAACAAGAGCGGGATGAAAAACTTGACGAGATCAAGAAAGGGCAGCAATCACTTATTGTGGAACTGCTCTCATGTGCCGAAGGGAGAAAAGATGAAATCATGGAACGAGGAAAATCGATAACGCTTGCAACAGGGCAAGTAGGGTGGCGCGCAATTGCTCCTTCGGTTGAGATAGAAGAAGGGCATACAGAAAAGAGCGTAGCGGCGTGGCTTGCTCCACGTTATAAAAAATATCTTAGGTTTACTCCAAGACTCAATAAAACAAAAATTCTTCAAGACCACGGTGATGGTGTACTCAGAAACATTAAGGGTATTAAGATCAGACAGGGGGGTAGAATTCTTTATCTCATTGTCACCTCGTGGCAAGGAGAAGCCGGAAACAATCACCATTGATGTGTCTTCGTGACACACAACAAAAAGCAGTCGTTGTGACTGCTTTTTTTGTTACCTTGCAAATTCAATGCTTCTGGATTCGCGTATAACGTGTATCTTAATTTCACCAGGAAACCTAAGCTCTTGTTCAACCCGAAGTGCGATGTTTCGTGCTAAGTCTCGTGCTTCAAGATCACTCACAAGTGACGGGGAGACAAACACACGTATTTCTCGTCCAGCTTGAAGTGCGTACACCCTCTCAATGCCAGAAAATGACATCGCCAGCGCTTCCAAATCCTCTAGACGCTTAATATACCTATCCACAGTATCCCTGCGTGCTCCAGGCCTTCCACCGCTTATGGCGTCAGCTACTTGCACAAGCACACTCTCGACTGTCTCATATGGATATTCTTCATGATGTGCTTGCATTGCAAGGATTACACGTTCATCTACCTTGTACTTTGCTAAAATCTTTCTCCCGATTTCAACATGCGTTCCTTGTATGTCATGATCCACAGCCTTTCCAATATCGTGAAGTAGTGCACCAGCCTTTGCTACATACACATCCGCTCCAAGTTCAGTCGCAAGGACTCCTGCAATATGAGCCATCTCAATAGAATGATCGAGTACATTTTGGCCATAACTTGTACGGAAATATAATCGTCCAATAATAGGAATCAATTCTTCTGGAATAGAAAGAAGCCCACAAACGAGTACCGCTTCTTCACCTTTTTTTCTCATAAAAACTCCAATATCTTTTTTTGCCTTCTCAAGACACTCTTCAATCTTTGCTGGCTGAATGCGGCCATCTTTAATAAGCATTTCAAGAGCGTTCACTGCAATTGCGCGCCTGACTGGATCAAAACATGACACTACAATTCCGTTTGGAACATCATCCATTAAAAGCTCAACCCCTGCCATACGTTCGAAGGTCTTAATGTTGCGCCCTTCTTTGCCAATTACTTTACCTTTAATTTCTTCATCTTCAATAATCACGGTCTGTGCCATGAACTGCGCAATAGGACCATTTGCTATACGATAAATACTACTCACAAGAATTTCTTTTGCTTTCTCTTGTAGACGCACCTCACCGTCACGAGCGAGCTTAAGTGCGCGAGAGGTGATATCTTCTTCAGACTCGGAAGCGATTTTGCGGAGCAAAATCGCTTGTGCTTCTGCGCTCGACAAACTCGCTACCTTCTCTAGCTCTTTCACGACATTCTTTTCTTTTTCTTCAACTTTTTCTTTATAAGATTGAAGCTCTTTTCCTTTTTCACGAAGTGTAGAAAACTCTTGTGCAAGCTCGCTGTCTCGTTTTAATAGCTCTCTTTCACGATTATCAAACCTTTCCTCCTGCTTTACAATTCTCTCTTCTATCTTTCTCATTTCCTCACGAAGAACACTTGCTTTCGTGAGAGCTTCATCTTCTATAACGCGCGCATCTCGCTTTGCTTGTAAAAGCTTTTCTTCAATATCAGATTCGATAGAATTACGACGAGAAATAGCCACATAGTGACGTATTACATAGCCAATTGCGCCTCCTACAATTAGTGTGACAGCGCCTTCTGTGAGAAGTACTGTAGTAGACATGTTATTTTGTTGCCTTTGGTTTAAGGACTTGATCTACAATACCGTATTTCTTTGCTTCATCTGAGGACATCCAATAATCACGATCAGAATCTTTTTCGATCTGTGCTTTTGTCTTTCCTGTTGCGTCCACGAGCATTTCGTAAAGCTTGTCTTTCAAACGAATAATATGCTTTGCGGTGATTTCAATGTCTGATGCCTGACCTTCGACACCAGTAAGTGGCTGATGGATCATCACTTCAGAATTTGGAAGAACATAACGCTTTCCTTTTTTACCCTGAGAAAGGATCATTGCGCCCATTGAGGCCGCCATACCAGTACATATAGTAGAAACATCAGGTTTAATATGATGCATCGTATCGATGATCGCCATTCCAGCCTGAATACTTCCCCCAGGGGAATTGATATACAAAGTAATATCTTTCTTTGGGTCCTCACTTTCAAGAAAAAGCAGCTGCGCAACAACAAGAGATGCTGTGTGTTGATTAACTTCATCATGAAGAAAAATAATTCGCTCTTTAAGGAGACGGGAATAAATATCGTATGCACGTTCGCCGAATTGGCTTTTTTCGATAACGGTAGGGATTAACATAGGGTAGCTATTAGCCTGTAGCTATTAGCCTGTAGCCTTTAATACAAAAATGCTACAAACACACAGCATAAAGACCTTTAAAATTAATTTCAGTAACGTAAGTAAAAGAGACCGGAACAAAATTCATTAATAATATAGAAGAGTGCAGTCGTGACATCGGGGGCAGGATTACTTGCAACTATATCATACAAAGACATAAGGCTGCTCGTGTACATTTGACACTATCATAAATAGTATGGTAGTACAAAGGGAACATCTTTAAACTTTTTATGGAACAGATCACCCTTGCAACTACGACTCCTACTTTTAGTGTCACAGATACTGGTTTTCTGCTTACCGCAGACAATGTTAGCTATGTTATGGAATGGGTACACGAGATGCTCAAAGTTACAGGGCCTGAGACTTGTTACTATTTACTTGAAACTGTACGCGGATTAGAGCAGGCGAATTGTTCGCTTACTACTTTTACATTACTCATGGGAAATTAGTTTGTGCGACCAAAAAACCTTTATATAAAAAGATTTTTACGTGTAAAATTAGTTGACAGAAGTATATTTTATGATATAGTATATTTACCGGTAAAGTAGCTTCATTTTTGAAAAAACTTTACCTTGAACATTCACAATTTAATCATCAACTTCATAGGAGAGACGTTATGCGTTTCATTTTTCTGAAAAATGCGTTCGTCGTCATCAAAAATGGCGTACTTCGGAACTGGCCAAAAGTCAAAATCTTCTTTCGAGAGCTTCTGCTTTTGATTGAAATAAGAATACAAATCTTGAAAATATTTTGGCAGAATCACTATTGGCCAAAGATCAAAAGTAATTGGAGTAAGGCTGTGACGACCATTAAAGGTTGGGTACAATTGGTCAAGTTAAAAATCAAAGATGTCTCTTTAGCAGGTACGATACGTCTGAAAAGATGGATACAGTTGACAAAACAAAAAGTTGAGAAGTTTTATCGAAAGGTGAAGATCTCAGCAAAGCGATGGATGAGAAAAGCTGCTTCGAAAGTTGCTGCATTCTCCCGCAGAGCTCGGGTTTTGCTGAAGTGGAGAACAAGAAAAGTCACAGAACACCTCAAACCAAAAGCAAAACATGCATGGAATGGGGTGAGTAAGAAGACATCTCAACTTTTCCAGAAAATTGGAAGCAATATGAAACTACACCCAAACCTCTGGCTTGGTGGCGTTCATATAGCACTCACCATTTCCTTGTTTTCGGTTGCATATGTAACCAAAAACTGGAAATTATTCCACTTTGGACTTCTATCGCTTCTAACAACACCACTATTCTTCATTAACCATCATAATAAGTGGAGCGATATTGGGGATTTTGTTTCCAAAGAGCGCAATTGGGTGTGGCTTGGTCTATCTGTTACTCTACTTCTACTTTCTTATGGACATCAGTGGGGCTTACGTCCTATTGTTATCTCTGCTATTTCTGTCACCTGCGCAATCATCACGATTGCTAACTGGTGGCGAAATATCGGGAAAGGCATAGGTGAGGGGACAGATATACTGTGGACTAATTTCAAAAAACCCTTTCAAGGAGAGCACCGTCTTTCCGTGACACTTTTTTTTGGTTTATTCCTTACATTTGTTGTTTACAATTTTCTGTTTATGGGACAGTTTCACCTTACAGGGAAAGCGCTTGACACCGCACAATCTCTTGCTGTCGTAATGGTCGTACTCCTCCTAAGTGCTTTAGGGTCCTTGTTTTGGGAAATACACCAAAAAATGGAATGAAGAGGGGTGATGTTCAAGGGCGGTCG
>JAYWBQ010000022.1:0-15339 GCA_043781255.1 Minisyncoccota bacterium
GGAGTGAGTTCATGTTTTGTAATCAAAACATGTTGCATAGCGAAGCTGTTCAACTAGAGCAATCCAAAGGATTGCGATCTAATCCGCTGTGGCGTCAGCCCAGTGTTCTTTAGTTTGGATTAAGAAATAATTTCTTAGCTGCTACTAACATACTCCTTCTGCTTGTGACTCTCGTCTAGGCAATCGTTGTAATTTATCCATATGTGAAATGGAGTATATACGTAGATATCTCTTATGTTCTCTTGGTTTCATTTGCAAGAATACTTCAATTAAGAATCACTCGCCTTAATAAATAATAGCTATAGCCACCCCAAAACAAATACCCACATTCTATAATTAGAGAATTTCACAGATTTCCTTATAAGATAAGAGGTAGACAGCTAATCCTGTTTTTGAAAAACCTCGGTATTTGTTTTTGGTTGGCTATAATCTAGGTCGCTATATTCTGAAGTATTTGTTAGTATGAACTTTATGAACATAGAATCTTCACGATTTATCAAAGGAATAGTACAAGATGATGAAATCATGAATGATGGGATCCCGCAGATTGCATTTATCGGAAGATCCAACGTTGGAAAGTCTAGTCTGATTAATGCACTCACTAAGAGTAAAATTTCTCGTATTAGTTCTACAGCAGGACGTACTCAGGAGATTAACTTTTTTCTTATAAACAATTCAGTTTACTTTGTTGACCTTCCAGGGTACGGCTTTGCAAAAGTATCGAATACCAAACGAGATGAGTTGAGTAATCTTATCAATTCATATCTTTTTAATGACATCTGGACACAGAAGAAAGTTGTACTTATTATTGATATCAATGTTGGCATGACCGATAAGGATATAAAAATGTACAATGACCTTAAAGATCATGGCAAAAATATTATTGTCGCGCTTTCTAAAGTAGATAAAATAAAGCAATCAGATTTTCATAAAAATATACGTGAAATAGAAAAAACAACAGGTAGCCAAACGCTCTTCCAATTCTCATCAGAAAAAAAGATTGGTACAGAAGAGTTAGTAGAGGAAATTTTATCATAATCTAAATAAATTTAAGTCTAGTTTGACTAATTATTAAAAATATTGTAGTGTTTATAATGTTCTTTTCATTAACGCACATTATAGGAGAATCTTGTGGAAAAAAAATATTCACGCAAAACATTGAGTGCTCTTTTTCTAAAACAATTAACAACAATAGAATCTCGAGGAGCATCACGCAACCTCTTGTATCATTTTCGGAGTCAAAGAGATGAGGTGTTGCAGAAAGCAGAGTCACTTTTATTTGCTAAAGGTGATGTTCCTTTTTTGCCGGTGATACCATTTACGCATCGTAGTTATTTTGACCAGATGCCAATGATTGAAATTGATGGCAAAAAAGGTACGAACAGTAACTGTCAAGATTGTTGTATTTGGAATAATACTTATTACTTTCATCGGAAACCTTGGTATATTTTTAAAGTTAATGCAGGTGATCCGTTACAAGGTGAAAGCATTGATAGCTACTCTGGTAAACTTAATAGCAAGGGGTTAAGGTCGCTTTTACCTGAAGAGGTTATCAGTCTCTGTCTACACACTCAACCAAAAGATGTTTCACTGTATTGTCGGGTACCTCATTCCAATCCTTGGAGCCAGACTCACTTGATGATAGGTGAAATACCTAACGCTGGCCTTGAGTCAGGTCTCCCAGGTTATGGACCAACAATGTATGGACTAATCGGAAATCTTTCTTCTAAGAGAAATTACCTACGTGTTCCTTCTTGTGTCATCTGAAAATTGTAGAACTAGAAAACCTGATAGAATGAACACCAGATTACTTATAAAGTAAACTGGTGTTTTTTATTAACAACGTAAAGTGAGAGAAGTCGAAAACATAACAGGCGACCAAACGCTCTTCCAATTCTCATCAGAAAAAAAGATCGGTATACAAGAGTTGGTAGATGAGATTTTATCTTAGTATGAAAAAATCGCCTTGTAAAACTCTTTTAGTTTTTACAAGGCGATTGATGTGATTCAATTGATTCTAGTCGTTAAGCTGGGATTGCCCGTGTGGACGCAATTTCTCCCAATTTAACAACATAACAACCGTACAGGAATGCTGCAGAAAGAGGAAACACTTCGAGCACACCGATGGTTGTCTTACTTGCGGGGAAGTTTCCGAGCAGTCTACCAAGTTGTTCATCAACGAACGTCAACGTGCCTTCAGAGTCTTCATAACCTGCTGTGGTCAATTCCATATTGGTGGCTCGCCACCATTCATAGAACTCACGAACCCCTTCTGTAGTTTCTGTGTCGATGAACCCTGGACTTATGGCCAACATTTGCATCTTCATTTTAAGACCACGTGCCTGGTCTTGCAGTCTTTGTGACATAGTGCCTTCGTCTGTTTTAGGAGCAAATTGTCCCGAATTTATACTATAACTTCAACTAACATTTGTCAATTTTTGGATGGAATTCTGCTGGAAACTAATGTCAATTTGTGCTAGAATATAAGGCATTATTGAATTGTATTTGCCAAAAGCTACAAGCTAATGGCTAAAAGCTACCCCCACCATGTCTCTCTCTATCGCAATCGTCGGTCTTCCTAATGTCGGTAAATCGACACTTTTTAATGCGCTTACGAAGAAGTCAGTTCCTGCTGATAATTATCCATTTTGTACGATTGATCCATCAGTTGGTATTGTGCCTGTGCCTGATATTCGTCTTGAGCAGCTTGCTACAATATCTGGATCAAAGAAAATAATTCCAGCAGTTGTAGAGTTTGTGGATATAGCAGGTCTTGTAAAAGGAGCGTCAGTTGGACAGGGTCTTGGTAACCAGTTCCTCTCACATATCCGTGAGACAGATGCAATAGCTGAAGTAGTGCGTATCTATGAGAACGCTGATCTTATCCATGTAGAAGGAACGGTAGACCCACTTCGTGATATTGAGATTATTAATATGGAGCTTATCTTAGCGGATATACAGACAGTAGAGAGGCGTATACAAACAATAGGACGAGATGTAAAACGTGGAGATAAAGATGCAATTAAATTACAAGCTCTTCTCGAACAATTAAAGGTCACACTTCACGCTGAGAAGCTTGCCAATTCACTTACGTTTACAGAAGAAGAACAAAAGCTTGTAAAAGAACTTCATCTCATCACCATGAAGCCATTTCTTTATGTGTTCAATAAGCAGTCTGGTGGGAAGAATCTTGACGAGATGAATGACGAAAGATTTACAAAACTCATAAACTACTTTAAGCAAAATAAATTTCATTATGTTGTTGTTGATGCTAAGATTGAAGATGAGCTGAAAGACTTCGAAGGTGCTGAACTTACGGAGATGCGAGTGGAGCTCGGTGCACATGATGCAGGAGTAGATGGGCTGATTAAGGTAGGATATGATTTACTTGGTCTTTTAACCTATTTTACAACAGGGGAGATGGAAACAAGAGCATGGACTATTAAGAAAGGAAGCACTGCACCACGTGCCGCAGCTGTTATTCATACTGACTTTGAAACAAAGTTTATTCGTGCAGAAGTTGTGGCGTGTACTGATTTAGTCTCATGTGGAAGCTATGCTATCGCAAAAGAAAAAGGTCTTCTTCGTACAGAAGGGAAGGAGTATATTGTAAAGGACGGGGATGTGATTGAATTTAAGATTTAAAAATTGGCTGCAAAGCCAATTTTTAAATCTTAAATTCAATCACGTCTAGCCTCACTGGGTTCATGTGAGGCGTTGACGTAACTAAACTAGCGCATGTCCTCATTCTGTATTATGCCGTAGGGCCATTTTTAAATCTTAAATTCAATTATTAAAATTAAAAACCTTCGAGTCTCAAGACTCGAAGGCATTTTCTTTTGGTACTTATTTATCGAAGGGCTGCAGATAATAAAATGGTAATCCCTAAAAATAAAAATGCAAAAACAAACTCAATTAAACGAAACCACCACTTTTCATTTTTATTTCTTATGGCATCCCATACTGCGCTGATTGCACAAAAAGATGCTGCTATCATACCAAAACCAACAAAAAAATTATGCATTGGATTGCTTCTTTCTTAAAATATTCGAATTTAAAAATCTTTCGTTATTCTACACCTTTTTATAATTTTGTCTACTAAAATGATTGACAGGATACTTTTTTTGTGCTATAATAATAATCCAACGATTGCAGTTGCCAAAGATTGTTGGTTCAAGACTCATTCATGTTTCGCGGTGTCGCGAGACTGGGTGGGTCTCTTTTTTATAGAGAGAATTTTAGTCCTTAATTTGTTTATTCGCGAATAATACCCTGTGGCGTCAGCCCAGGGTTCTTTATTTGTATATTCATTCTATCTTTGACAAAAAGGATGCATACTATACATGGCATCCTTTTTGTTTTGTCTGATACACTTTCACAAGAAGTACAAACTTTATGAAAAGAGGTATAAAGATGTCATATCTTAACTGCCAAGAGTCTGGATGTGGAGGGGATGGGATGGTCATCTGCCTCTACATAGATAGAGAAAGAAAAACGTTTAGGTGGACTTCTCGTTGTTGTCGTGTGTGTAACCGTCATGATGAAGATATTTTTAAAGTGGTAGAAGGGGAAGAGCTCGTGAGGTATGTGGTCAGTGAAAGTAGTCTACGAGCTGACGGTTTCCGTGATGTTATGGAAAAACGAGAAGTGGAAGAGATGCACGAGGTGCAACTAAGCCCGCCAAAGAAGTTTGCCACTGGATAAAAAGCGCGCTTCATCTCGCGTTTGTTTTGCAAAAGTTTTAAAAAAGAGTAGAGTAGAAAATAGATTCGCGTAGGTCGCGGAAGAGGAAAATAAACAAATGACATTTTCTCAATGCCAAGCCCCTTATTGTGTGGGTAGTAATGGTGAGTGCCATTGGAAGACCTTATGTCCTTATTATCTTACTGAATCTTGTGTATCTTGCAATGGCTGTGGTCAAGTTTCGAAATATTACAAAGAAGCAAGTGAGAAGGTGATTCATCAGCTACATGCTCCTTGCCCGATTTGTTTACCTGACGAGTTCAACCCAGACCAACTTGCTGGAAATGATGGTTGGGTGGAGATAGATTACGAAGAGGCAAATAGGCTTCAGTGTAAAGATGGATACATGCGGGAGTAAATTATCTCTGTGGTTAAAAAGCTATACCAAGGTATAGCTTTTTGTTTTTTGTCTCATTTTTTTGTATAATGATTCTTACTACTAATGTCTAATACCTTATGTCTAATCTTTCTGTTAATCAAATCCGCACAAAATTTTTAGCCTATATGAAAGAGAAAGGGCATGCCATTGTACCCTCTGCCTCTCTTGTACCAGAAAATGATCCTACAACACTCTTCACAGGAAGTGGTATGCAACCGATGCTGCCATACCTTCTTGGGCAACCTCACCCGCTCGGACTTCGCATTGCAGACTCACAGAAGTCATTTCGTTCACAAGACATCGAAGAGGTAGGAGATAATCGGCATACAACATTTTTTGAGATGCTTGGTAACTGGTCTTTTGGGGATTATTTTAAAGAGGAACAGATTACGTGGATGTGGGAGTTTCTCATTGATGAGCTCAAGCTTGATCCTCTAAATTTTTATGTGACGTGTTTCGCGGGGAATGAAGATTTAGGTGTGCCGCGGGATACACTTTCGGCAGAACTTTGGCAGAAACTTTTTTTGGAGAAGGGGATGGTGGCGAAGATAAGTGAGACGCCGGAGAGTGGGATGAGGGACGGCGAGAAGATTTTTTATTATAGTGAGAAGAAAAATTGGTGGAGTCGTTCAGGAGTACCTTCGAATATGCCAGAAGGTGAGCCAGGTGGGCCAGACTCTGAGATGTTTTATGATTTTGATCCGACTAATGAAAAGAAAGTTCATGAAAATAGTATGTATAAGGTCTTGCCTTGTCATGTGAATTGTGACTGCGGGCGATTTCTTGAGATTGGGAACAATGTATTTATGCAGTATAAGAAAGTGGAGAATAGCTTTGAAGAACTTCCACAGATGAATGTGGATCATGGTAGTGGACTTGAGCGTTATGCTGCAGCACTACGAAATGATGCGGACATGTTCAACATTGATGTGTTTGATGAACCAAGAAATGTTTTGACTTATCTTTCTGGAAAAAGTTACGGGTATGATGAAAAAACTACATATGCAATGCGTGTGATTCTGGATCATATTAGATCAGCAGTCTTTCTCATCGGCGATGGAGTGCTTCCTGGAAACAAAGATCAGACCTACTTCGTGCGTCGCCTTATAAGACGAGCTGTAAGATTTGCAAATAGTATTGGTATTCAAGATGTTTTTACTGCTACTTTCGCTGATAGTTTTATTAGTACTTATAAAGAACAGTATCCAAACTTAGAAGAAAAAAGTTTAGTGATTATCAGCGAGCTTGATAAGGAAGAAAAAAAGTTTCGAGTAACTCTTGAAAAGGGAATTAAATCCTATAAAACATTTTCTATAGGTCCTGTAATCTCAGGAGAAGTTGCATTTATGCTTGTAAGTAGTCATGGTTTCCCAATTGAATTACTTGAAGAGTTAGCAAAAGAAGATGGTAAGACCGTTGACCGAACAGGGTATGACTACTTTATGAAAAAACACAAAGAAGAATCTCAAACTGCGTCTGCTGGAAAGTTCAAAGGTGGATTAGGAGGAGATGGTGAGATGGAAGTGAAGTACCATACGGCAACACATATGCTCCATCAAGCGCTTCGAGAAGTGTTGGGTGAGTCTGTAGAGCAGAAGGGTTCCAATATCACACCTGAGCGACTACGCTTTGACTTTTCATTTGAAAGAAAAATGACCGATGAAGAAAAGAAACAAGTTGAAGATACGATTAACAATCGTATCAAAGAAGCCCTCCCTATCACTCGTGAAGAAGTATCGATGGATGAAGCACGTAATCGTGGAGCAATCGGGCTCTTCGGTGATAAGTATGGAGATGTCGTAAGCATCTACAGAATTGGTCAAGGGAGCAAGCGAGGAGATTTAGATCTCTTCTCGATGGAATTCTGTGGTGGACCACATGTCTCAAACACCCGAAACTTGTCCGTGACAAGAGCACCGGACGGCACACTTCTTGAAGATGTTTTCAAAATTGTAAAAGAAGAAGCGGTATCTTCCGGCATTCGTCGTATCAAAGCAGTGCTACAATAAACTTATGAAAAATAAAAAACTACTGTTTACTTTACTGAGTCTAGTGACCTTAGTCGTCTCTTACGCAGGTTGGTATGTTTATGATTTAAATTTTGGTAAAGATAAGAAAAATATTTTAAATTGTGGGGACCTACCAAATGCAGGATTAGACCTTCGTCATTTCTTAATTTTTGAAAAGTGTCCTCCATACTTTCTTGGTCAAGTTACACAGAAATCAAAAGAAAGAGAGACTATGTATAGAACTGTAAATAATCTAGCAGTAATCGGTAGTTCGTCATATTTTCTTGTTTGTAAAAAAGAAGAAGGTTGCAGTCCTTTTGTTGTGGAAGAATATAGTAATGGAACAATTTTTACTAAGCTACGAAATTCTGAACTAATTCATGATCTTAACTACACAATCAGTCCTGATAAAAAGAAAATAGTTTTTTTACATGATAGCGCCGGTGATAATGCGCTCTATTTATACGATATTGAAAAGCAAGTTGGTATAGATATAGTATCTGAAAAAAGTTTAAAAAGTAATGAAACTATTTCGTGTGAAATAGGCTCATCCGGAATGGATAGGTATTCTTGTGGGCGCTGGATAGATGATACAAAATATGTCTACGGTATTTATAGAAAAAGTAGCGAAAATGATAAGAAATTTACTCTAGTACGAGAAGAAACGTATAATCTAAAGTAGATTGGCTTATTGCTTTGGCATAGATTGTAAAAGTGAAGAATCAGACTATTCTTAAAGGGTAGATTTTAAATGTCTGTACACAAGGAGAATAGGACATGGCAACTATGGGGCAAATGTGGATGAATTTACAATCTGCGTACTACAACCTATTTATGTACGTCGTACCCTGCTGTGCACGAAGCTCCTTCGTTCATCGCTCACGAGCCTGTATACTATCCTCATGAACCAAGCATATTCATTTCTCTCCATTGCAGTTGGTGACACTTCAACTCTCATTAACTATCTTGTTGATGGTCATGTTATTGTTTCGCATATTCACCCTGTTGGATATAAGCATATAGAAGCAGAGGGGATGAATGTTATTGCTGGGTCAAAATTTATGGACGGCATTTTATATACACTTGAATTCATTTCATTGCATGACAGGATACCAACAGAATTTAAATTAGTTGTACCTCGCTATCACACATGGATAGGGGAGACGATTGAGAACACATCTTATACACAGTTCTTTACTGACGGAGTTGCTATCGGTGTTACACTAGAGGGTATACAAGACGTTCCTCTTTCTTATGCAAGACATTCGCAAACCATACACTCGTTCAAGGTCTAGCAATGATCTCCAATCACGCGTGGAGCAGTTTGAAGCTGCTCGTTATAAAAGAGATGAGTATGAAAATGATGATCCAGTACAAATACCAGTAAAAAAATCCAGACGTGATGTTGACGACATGGATATGTATCCAAGGAAACGAGATGATCATCTTTATGAAGATGACGAGGAGATCTCTCAGAGAAGGAGCCTTTCTCGAGGGGACCAAAGAACACGATTTCCACGTAAAAATGGCTCGTTAGGGACAGTTGCCTTCATTTTTACAATCATTGCAGCTGTTATCGGAATAGTTCTTTATACATACGTCTTTGATAGTGCAACGGTTACCGTGGTCCCAAAGTATAGAGATATACATGAAATTGGAAAAGTAATTCTTTTCTCAAAAAATGGAGAAGATGAAAGCGGCGTACCGTTTACTGTACAATCTGTCAAAGTTTCAAAGTCAAAAACGCTTTCACTTTCAGAGACGAGAAAAGTTGAAGCAAAAGCATCAGGTAAAATAACTATTTATAACAACTTCGATAGCACTCCACAAAAACTAATTAAAAATACTCGTTTTGAATCTGCGAAAGGAAAAATTTATCGCATCAATCAATCAGTTGAAGTCCCGGGCAAGACAGGAACTACTCCAGGTTCTCTTGACGTAACAGTGTATGCAGATAGTAATGGTGTAGAATATAATGTTGACCAAGCGACATTCTCGATACCTGGCTTTAAAGGTACTCCACGCGAGACTGCTTTTTATGCAAAATCAAAGGGGCCTATCATAGGAGGGTCTTCCGGCAGTGCTTCAACAGTTTCGCTTTCAGATCTTAATGCTGCAAAAGATGCGCTCGTTCTTGAGCTTGCAAAAGATATTAAAGTTCAAATCCTAACAATTAAAAAAGAAGGTACTATTCCTCTATATAATGCTGTTGAAATAACCTACGAAGATAACGAGGGTGAAGTTTTAAGCGGACAAGCAAGTATTTACAAAGTTACCGCACAAGGAAATGTTATGCTTGCGAATGGTTCAAAACTTGCAGAAGCGATAGCTAAAAACCTAGGCGACTATGATGGTGCCCCTGTACGACTTGTGTCCTCTGAGACACTACTGTTTACCAGAAAACCAAGCGACCATCTCACGAGCTCTAGTACGGTTCCAGTTCTTATAGAAGGAAATGGGAGAATTGTCTGGGAAAGTGATGTAGACGCAATTAAAGAGATGGTAAAAGGTAAAAAGCGTGACGACTTCAAACCTCTCATGAAGACGATTAACTCTATTGAAAGTGCAGAAATAAATTTCTCACCTCTATGGTTATCGCGCTTCCCAGATGATATTACAAAGTTGCATGTTAACGAATCATTACCCAAGCGTTGATTACCAATGAATTTTCTGATACACTGAGTACTCTTACTTATGGACGAAAACGAAAACAACGAAGATGCAATCGAGACGCTGGAAGGTCGTGTTATTGAAGCGCTACCGAGTACTCTTTTTAGAGTAGAATCACCGCAAGGAAAAGTTATTATTTCCTACTTAGGTGGGCGTATGCGAGTTCATAAAATTAAAGTTCTTGTAGGAGACAAAGTACTTGTACAAGTTGATCCTTATGGAGGTAAAGGGAGAATCATTAAGAGACTATAAAAAAAGAAAACAGAAAACAGACAGTAGAATTACAGAGGATATAAAATACAAACATAACCTTAAGTATTATTTCTATATTCTAAGATCTATGTTCTAACTGTCTGCCCAGCAGATTTGCATTATTTATCAAGATATAGTATAATTTAAGCCACATTTCTCATGAAAGTAAGATCATCCGTCAAGACAATTTGTTCTAAGTGCCAAATGCTCAAAAGAGGAGGTGTTCTTCGTGTTATTTGTGAGAATCCTAAGCACAAGCAAGCTCAAGGCTAACTTTTAAAACCATATTGAATTGTATTTGTATTACTAAACCCTAACCACTAATTACTAACCACTACCCTTATGCGTATCTCAGGTATTAATCTTCCAGAAAATAAAAGACTCGAAATTGCTTTAACGGCAGTGTATGGAGTTGGACGACCACGTGCCATGACCATCATCAAGAAACTTGGTCTTGATATGGGAATGAAAACAACTGAGCTCACCGCTGATCAAGAAAATCTTATCCGTCGAGAAATTGAACTTTTCAAGACTGAAGGAGACCTCAAGCGTGAGACACAGCAGAACATCAAGCGTCTTAAAGATATCAAGGCATATCGAGGTATCCGACATATCAAACATTTACCAGCTCGTGGACAGCGTACAAAGACTAATAGTCGAACTGTTCGCGGAAACGTACGTCGTACGATGGGAAGTGGTCGCCGTAAGACTGAGAAGACATAAAAACAGATCTGATCTAACGAATAATTATACAAACATATGGGAAAGAAACGTATCGTAAAAAAGAATAGTTCGGGAGTTGATAGTGCTCTTAAGGCACGTTCACTTGCCCGAGCAATCAAAAAAAAGATTGTTGAGGGGACGCTCTTCGTCGAGTCTACTTACAACAATACCCGCCTTTCATTGGCTGATAAGAGTGGTAACGTTATCGCTTGGTCTTCTTCTGGCGCACTTGGATTTAAAGGTGCTAAGAAAGGCACACCTTTTGCTGCTTCAAAGATTGGAGAGCTTATTGGTGAAAAAGCACAGCAATTTGGAATCAAATCAGTTGACGTTATTGTTAAAGGAGTTGGTTCCGGGCGTGAAAGTGCTATCAGAGGATTTTCTACTTTTGGTACGGATATTGTTTCTATTATTGATAAGACGCCAGTTCCACACAATGGTCCTAAGCCTCGTAAGCCGCGTCACATTTAAAACATATGAGTAGAATTACCTGTAAAATTTGCCGACGACTTGGAGAATCACTTTGTGGGCGAGAGAAATGTGCTTTTAAGAAGCGCCCGTACGCTCCAGGAAAGCTCGATAGTGAACGAAAGCACCGTTCTAATGTTTCTGAATATGGAGAACAGCTTCGAGCTAAGCAAAAGATGCGCCATACGTATGGACTTATGGAAAAACAGTTTTCAATGTATGTAAAGCGTGCAACTGAATCCCATGAAACAAGTGAAGGTTCAGCAACCCCAGCGCTTAAACTTCTTAGACAATTAGAATCTCGTCTTGATAATATTGTTTTTCGTGCTGGTTTTGCAAATACTCGAGCACTTGCTCGTCAGATGGTATCTCATGGGCACATTGTCGTTAATGGTCGTCGTATCAATATCGCTTCGTATCAGGCAAAACTTGGAGACACTGTTGCTATCCGTGAGGGTAGTAAGTCTACAAAACTATGTACTGACCTTGAAGAGAAGTTAACAAAAGCTACGCCTAATTACATTCTAACAATCGATCCAAAAACTTTTGCTGCACAAGTTAAAGCTGAGGTTCGAGAAGTTGATGGAATGTTTGATACTCAAAAAGTTCTTGAGTACTACTCAAGATAGTACTAGGCTTTAGTCAGTAGACTCTAGTTATATACAAAACGTATCATAATTTGTTTATGGGCAGTTCAGAGTATTAGCTACAGTCTACAGTCTGTCTCCATTACCATACACTTGCATAATTTGCAATTTCGGGTTAGAATAAAGCAACTTTACTTTATAAAGTGCAAAGTGTCTCACTACTAACTTCTATCAACCTTAAGAATATTTACATTCTATATGTCTTCACATTCTATCATTTTGCCATCAAAGCCAAGAATCGTTAAAGAGGATGCCGTTTCTGGTGTTTACGAAATAGACGGACTTTTTCCAGGATATGGTCATACACTAGGTAACTCACTTCGTCGTATTATTCTATCCTCTATTCCTGGTGCGTCCATTACTGCACTCTCTATTGATGGTGTAAAGCATGAATTTTCGTCTATCGATGGAATCAAAGAAGATGTTATTGCAATTATTCTTAATCTTAAGAAGACTCGTTTTAAGTTACACGGTGACGATGCTCAAAAGGCAACTCTTCACATTAAAGGTGCTAAGACAATTACTGCAAAAGATATTACACTTCCTACACAACTTGAAGTGATGAACAGGGAACAGTATATTTGTGAATCAACTGCAAAAGATGTTGACATTGCGATTGAACTTACCATCGAAAAAGGTCTTGGATATGTTCCACGAGATGTTCTTCAAAAAGAAAAGGCTGACATTGGAACTATTTTCCTCGATGCATCATTTACTCCTATTCGTCGTGCTAGCTACGAAGTCGAAAATATGCGTGTTGGTGATCGTACTGACCACAATAGACTTCGAATTACTATCGAGACAGACGGTACTATCACTCCTCATGAGGCACTTGAGAGCTCTATTCACACAATGATCACTCAACTTCAGTCTGTTGTTGGTTTTCGTGAACAGGTAATCGATATGCCTAAGGAATCAGTTGTAGCTCCAGTTATTGAATCAGGCGATGCTCTTGATATTACTGATGCGAGTAAGGTAAAAATCGAAGACCTTGGGCTCTCTACCCGTACTGAAAACGCTCTTGTTGGAGCTTCTATCCGCACAGCAGGGGGACTCGCTCGAAAGAGTGAAGTTGACCTTCTTGCAACTGACGGACTCGGTGAGAAAGGTATTAACGAAATTAAAAAAGCATTATCAGATCTTGGACTTGAACTTAAGGCATAAACCCTAGGAAAGAAGAGAGAAAGAAGTAACGAAACATAACGACGTATGAAACATCACAAAGCATTCAGAAAATTCGGACGAGAAAAAAATCAGCGCAAGGCATTTGTGCGAAGTCTCCTCATTAACCTCATTCGCCACGGGAAGATTGAAACGACACTTGCTCGCGCAAAAGAGATTAGACCTATGGTTGAAAAGCTTGTCACACTCGCAAAAGAGGATACTGTTGCACGTCGCCGTCTTATTATGTCTCGCCTTTTAAATCAGGATCTTGAAGTGGGTCAGCTATTTGCGGAGTATGCTCCTAAATTTAAAGATGTAGAAGGTGGGTACACTCGTATTCTTAAGCTACCTACACGCCTCTCTGATGGTGCAGAAAAAGCTATTATTGAATTCGTCTAATTTTACAATTTATTTTACTTGTATGTCTACAACCAACCACACAATTGACGCAACAGATAAGGCTCTCGGAAGAATCGCATCAGAGGCCGCCGCTCTTCTTAACGCAAAGGACAGTGTTAACTTTGTAAAAAATCGCGTAGCAGATGTAACTGTTACAGTGACTAATGCAACTAAACTTAAGATTACAGGTAACAAGATGAGTGAAAGTGTTCACAAGTCATATTCTGGTTATCCGGGGGGTCTCAAAGAAATGCCTCTTAAGTATGTTATTGAAAAAAAGGGCTATGGAGAACTTATTACTCACGCAGTAAAAGGAATGCTTCCAAAGAACAGACTTCAAGATATTCGTATCAAGAACCTTATTATCAAGGACTAACACCAATTCAGAATTTATTATCATATGTCAGTAGAAACAAAAAATCGTTATATAGAAGCTGTAGGTCGTCGAAAGACTGCTATTGCTCGTGTGCGCATCACTCCTTCAACTAAAGGAACATTCGTAGTGAATGACAAAGATGTTAAGGAATATTTCGTAACAGAAGATCTTCAAATGATTGCTCAAGAAGCTCTCACAAAATCTGAAATTGGTGAAAAGTTTTCTGTATCTGTCCATGTCTTAGGTGGTGGTATTCATGCACAAGCAGAGGCTGTTCGTCACGGACTTTCTCGTACACTTGTTGAACGAGATGAGGTGGTAAAGAACACTCTTAAAAAGCTTGGTTTTCTAAAACGTGACTCACGCCAAGTGGAACGAAAGAAATTCGGTTTGAAGAAGGCTCGTAAGGCTCCAACCTGGAGTAAGCGATAATACTAAAAAAGTCCCAGTAAGGGACTTTTTTAATGTACTTTTCTAGTTTTCGATATACGAAGGTGGTTTATTGTGATAGTGTTTAAAGTGGAGTCCATAATCCCTTTCCTAGGAGAGAAAGAATGAATACATTTTCAAATAGAGTTCTCGTTGCAGGAAAAAAATACAGTCTTTTTATTTCAGACATTCCAGTTCGCCAAGGAGAAGTAGGAGCTTTGTGCTACTATCTCATCCTTTTTCTCACAGTGCTGGCGTTGATTAAATTTCCAGACCTCTCCCAAGCAGATACTTCGGGATACATAGTTTGGTATGTGGTATACCCGCTTGGACTACTGTTAATTGTTCGTGACCACTACAGCTATTTCTTCAGGAAGTAAAAAGCCTTATGGGCATACCATAAAAGCAACTACGCATGTTGTTGAGAAAGCACCCACACGTGGTGCTTTTAATTTTTGATATACACAAGTTAATCGTAGATAAGAACTTGTCTGATGATAAATAGTGTTATAGTTATTATATGGAATCAATCATGAAGTCAGATATTTTTTTCTTTATCTCATCAGTTGGATTTATTGCACTTACAATTCTACTTTGTGTTGTACTTGTCTATGTCATCCTTATTGCACATAAAGTTCTTGCGATTTCTGAGATTGCGAAAAAGAAATCAGAAGAGATAGGACTAGTGGTTACAGAAGTTGTCAAGACAGTTAGATCTAAAACAGAAGAGGTTGGAGATGCTATAACCGATGCAAAAGATTTTATAGCACAAGGAAGCGTGATACACTGGATTACATATCTGTTCGGGTCAAGAACAAAGAGGTCAACATCTAAGCGTTCAGGATCACAAGATAAGGATATTTAAAAATAATTTTTATACTAGTATGGCTACACAAAAAAAAGGAGCAGATGTTGGAGTTGTTGTTGGAGTGGCGGCAGGTGTTGCAGCGATTGCTGCAGCTGGCTACTTCCTTTTTGGTCCAAATGGAAAAAATAACCGCAAGGTTATCAAAGGGTGGACTATTAAAATGAAAGGTGAAGTTCTTGAAAAGATTGAAAAATTAAAAGAAATTACACCAG
>JAYWBQ010000023.1:0-38808 GCA_043781255.1 Minisyncoccota bacterium
GCGGGCCCACGAGGAATCGAACCTCGACCAACGGATTTGGAGGCCGTTGTTCTACCACTAAACTATAGGCCCAAAAATGCTCAGAGGGCTTTACACTACTTGGCAAGATGTCATCTCATAACTCCTTTCTTTTTCCTTATGAGTGCCATTGTTACCTATCAGTCCTACTTCTAACACCGGAATATGTGCACCTCCGGCAACCATCTTCAGACTGACTCAAGCCTACAGGCAACAACGCCTGATTATAATATCAAAAAAAAACTCATTTGGGTAGTTTACAGACTAAAAAATCCACCTTTCAGTGAATTTTTATTTAAATTACTTCTTTGTTTCCTTAAAAGTGATATGCTTTCGAAGTTTTTTGGAATACTTCTTGAGTTCGATCTTACGAGTAACGAGCTTCTTGTTCTTTGAAGTCCAGTATACTTCGCCCGTTTCTTTATTCTTCAACTGGATGAGATTAACTTGTGCTTTTGCCATAGTTGTATAAGTATAGCATATCGCCCAAGATTTTCAAGCGTCATCCTCATCATATTTTGAAACAATCCACAACAGGAATTATGATAATTAACTCCCTATAATTGTTGAAATAATCTTCCCCGTTTGATCTATATTTATAATTGATATTTGAGAGTTTTCTTGTTGAACACCATTTACGGTAGTTATAAATGCAACAGATAGTTTAAGTCCTCCATTTGGAGCTCTTTCTAATTTTATTCCAGTTGTATACTGACCTGGATTATGAAATTTATTAATAAAAATATTATCTGCAGGATTGTTATTTCTTGAAATGGAAAAAATTGCACCTTGTTCGATAATGCTAAGACCCATCGACGCGGCAATTTGTTCTACACCTTGCTCACGTAAAGCTGGTTTCAGCATAGCCATCTGAGCTGGTGTTTTTGCAATCACAAGAGGATTACCTTGACTATCGATCGTAACAGCGAGAGGCGAGCTTGCTAACACCCCATTTAGAAATCTAGTGCCGATAACTTTCCCAGCTTGTTCAAGACCAGGTATACCTCCAGCCTCTACATTATCTGTCATCATTGCCCCACTTAGACCAACCACACCAGCCATTGCTAAAGCTTTCATCCTACGGCTTAAACTTTTACTTGATGTATCACCTGGCCGCAAGACACGATTTCCTGCATTAGGTTTTGGCTCGTGCGAAGGAGATTTTGGTTGTTCAGGTTTTTTAAAAATAGAGCTAGGTTGTGTCATCTGTACAGCATCTGCATAGCTAAATGTTGGGAGGGTTGTTTCTGGATGCAAAACATGAGGACTCTTGTCAGGTGCTTGATTAAAATTGAGTGGTATTTCCATACAGAAAAGTATACTACAAAATTCGAGAAGTAAAGTAGGACAAAAGTTCGGCTATAGGGATACGTACTTGTTCCATCGTGTCACGATCTCGTACAGTCACGGCATTATCGTTCAGAGTGTCAAAATCCACCGTCACACAATACGGTGTCCCTATTTCGTCCTGACGACGATACCGCTTGCCAATAGATTGAGTTTCGTCATAGGTAACCCGTCCAATCTTTTTTAATTGTGCAGTAATATTTCCAGCAACACCTGTAAGTTCTTCTTTTTTTGAAAGAGGAAGGACTGCGATCTGCACAGGGGCAATACGAGGAATAAAACGAAGAACCGTCCGTACATCTCCATCAGCCAGAGTCTCTTCATCATAGACACTTGTGAGAATTGCTAATATGGTCCTATTTAGTCCAAATGTTGGCTCAAGTACGTGAGGGATAAATTTCTCGCCAGTCTGATCGTCAACATATGCCTGTGATATGCCACTGTGTGTCTCATGGTTCTTAAGGTCAAAATCAGTTCGGTATGCAAGGCCATATAATTCCTTTTGACCAAACGGAAAATCAAACTCAATATCAATAGTACGCTTAGAATAGTGCGCAAGGTCAACTCCTTCTTTTTCTATTTCATGTGCAAGTTCTTTTTTGATGCCAACATATTCCATCCAAGCATACATCTCTTTCCTCCACATCTCAAAAAGTTCTTTCCAATCACCTTTTCTTGGGTCAAAGAAATATTCAAACT
Source organism: Minisyncoccota bacterium (assembly GCA_043781255.1). Classification (GTDB taxonomy): domain Bacteria; phylum Patescibacteriota; class Minisyncoccia; order Phycocordibacterales; family UBA5272; genus UBA11704. The sequence goes on from JAYWBQ010000023.1 coordinate 2,065, forward strand.
CCATCAGATCAAATTCTCGTGTTCTAAAAATAAAATCACGTGCTGCAATTTCATTTCTAAACGCTTTCCCAATCTGAGCAAGTCCAAACGGAAGCTTAGGATGAATACTGTCCACGACATTTTTATAGTTCGTAAACATTCCTTGTGCAAGTTCCCCACGAAGATACGCAAGTGTGCTCGTCTCACTTGATGCTCCCATCTTTACCGGAAAAAGAAGATTAAAGTTCTTTGCTTCACTGAAGGAGTTCCCATCTTTACTTCTGATTCCTTTTTCTTTGATACAAGCAGTCATCTCCTCTGGTGTAAGCCCAACACATGAGATACCTGCATCTTCTAGAATATGGTCTGTTCGATATGTTTTCTTAGTAACACTATCTTCAATAAGAGGGTCATGAAATCCTGCCAAATGTCCACTCGCTTCCCATATTTTTTCACTACTTATCTGGGCTGCATCTAGTCCGTACATATCATTTCTTTGTGTTACGAAGAAATCAAACCACGCATTTTCAATGGCACGTTTAAGGAGTACTCCATATGGCCCGTAGTCAAATGTTCCTGCGAGACCACCATATATTTCCCCACCCTGAAAAATAAAACCTCGCCTCTTGCAAAGCGATACTATAGCTTCCATGCGAGAAGAAGAATTTTGAGTTATCATATTTTGAAATTATAGCATGGGATAGACTACAGACACCAGACTGACTTTCAGACAACAGAAATCAACTACCCCGACGGAGATCATCGAAAAATTCTTTTGATTACACACAATGAACCTCCTCAGGTTAACGCGATAAGGTATTATTCGCGAATAAAGACACTGCCACGGCACCTGTATGTGTCTTGAATTTACATTGTAGTCTGACCTCTAACAGTCTGTTGTCTGGTTTCTGATGTCTATAGTCTATTCCTAATACACAAACATGCCATCAAATAATGTATTAAAGAATTGAAGAATACCACCCACAGACAGAATTATAAAAAGTCCAATAGTCCCATACAGGAGGTGACTTTTCCCAAGATTCTTTTTTTGAGGATCGTTGAAGTCAAGAATAAACCTAAATACCCCATACAAAAAATACACGATCGAGATCCCAACCGCCAACTGATATAGCGGGTTAAAAATCTCCGTGACCACATTTTGTAATACTTGCTCTCCTGACATATATGTTTTAATTAATTAAAGTTCTCCAGGCAACTTAAACCCTGACATAGTGCCTCCAACCTGGACACCGATTAGATTTGCAATAAAACCAATAATCCCCCAAACAGCAACCATAACAAAAAGAGCAAGAAGTGCCCACAGTATTCCTGACTTTGCTTTTATTTGCTCATCTGGATTGTCATTGGCCATCCAAATAAATTTTACAAGAAACCAAAAAAAGGCAACAGTTGCAAGACCTATAGTAAATGGCAAAAGCTTGTTAAGAACTGTCTGAGCAAGAGCTACTAATGAAAGTATGGGGGCAAAACTCGTACCAGTAACATTTGATGACACTTGAGCAAATGTAAGAAAAAAACTGCTAACAAAAAGAGAAGTTGTTAGCAGAGTTTTTTTCATGTAATTAAGAAAGTAGCACAAGATACACCGATAGACAACCTTAAAACTAGTTAGGGTTGTGGAATGGTTGGAGTAGGGAGACCACCACCAACACCAACACCAAGCATATTTGCGAGAAGCCCAATAACTCCCCAAACAGCAACCATCAAAAAAAGCGCAACAATAGAGTAGGTAATTCCTTGAACAGACGTCTTTTTTGCTTCAGGATTGTCACTTCCCCAAATCATCTTGATAAGGAACCAGAAGAATGCGAGTACTGCAATACCAATTGCAAATGGAACAAGACGATTGATAACTGTTTGTGCAATAGCAAGAAGACTGAGAAGTCCATTTGCGTTTCCAGTTGTTCCTCCAACTTGTTGGCCAGACTGAATCTGTGCCATTGCATACGTTAAGCTTGTGGTGATAATTGATACAAAGGTTAATGCTTTTTTCATATATTTTAGTTATGTGTACCTTTAGTATATCTTGATCACACTTCTTTGCAAGGTATACTGTGGATAAAAGCCTGTAACTATAAAAAAGGTGAAGGAGTTGAGGTTGCTACAAGTAGCATATAAAGCAATATATCGTCCCCACAAATAGAAAAAGAGGTACTTCCTTCCGCAACACTGCGAAAAGACGAAGTGTGCGAAGAGGAAGACCTCTTCTAAGTCAGTTAACGTCAGACAAGACGGTGATATTTCTCAGAAAGACCTAATGCTTAGAATCATCCTTATCTTTCTTAAAGACCGAAATCAAAAGGATAACCAGGCCGATAGGTATCCCCACTTTGAAAGCCATTTCTATTAACCACTCAATTGGCCTCTTTTGCTCATAGAGATATTGAGCACCAAACGAGACCCCTACACCCATAAAAATTATGAATAGTGGCAGCCCCCAGTTGATACCTCCTTTTTTTTCCCCGTGCGCGTCATCTGGTTTTGACATAGCAATATCCTCTCATTTTAGAATAACATCTTGATTAACATTTATGACTTCAAGCACCTGCCCCACTCGTATTTTGAGATACGAAAGACAAGAGCTTGGTGAATCATTCCGACCATCTATGGTCCCGCACCCAGTGTAGCGATCCTCACTTCCGCTATCCTTCTGTCGAAAGATATACTGTCCAGATGCTTGAAGAGAACCAAGACTGTCTGCCATTTTTTCTGTCATAACTATTCGTGCACAACCGGGGTTGAGACGGTAAATTGCATCAGAATTACCTAAAGTTTGAATGGCTTCAGAGGCAAAACCAGAGTCTCTTTTTTCAAGAGTGGAACAATCGAACATCGGAACAGCTTTATTGACGGACTTACCTCCAGCGCCACTGAGGAAACTATTCCCATCACCCTTCCGCGAAGGATTAGTTATCTTTGCCAAGTTAGTATTAGCCTCGATTTTACGAACAGCAATCTCCTCTAGTCCAGCAGGAGTGTTATTATAGGTCTCCTTTGACCTATCATGCCAGACCCAAAATCCTTGGTTAGCAATCCCGACCATAATGATAAGAACTGCTAACACCCATTTTGTGTTACTGCTTGTTCTTGTTGCTGTAGCCATGATATCTCCTTGCTTTGGTTGAAAAAGATTAGCCGACTCAGTCGACATATTTGAAATTTCACCAGCTCTACGAACAGGTGACAGAGTTTGGCTATTTTCAAGCTGATTATCGCCTTGATTATCACCTTGAGCTTTTTTAATAGCCCTTAGAGATAATTCTTTCGCTGTGATTTCTCTATTCATTTATTACCTTTCCTGAATAATTAAGATTTTAAAGTACATTTCTGCTTAAGATTTGGCATAAATTGCCAAATCAAAGAGCTATATTTTCATTATACATAGATAAATGTAATATGTCAATATATATCCTAATAACCCTTCACCCGCTAAAGTAAGCTTTATTGTAAAATAAGTGGTTTTTAGAATTTTAGTATAATTCTTAAAAAAGAAGCGCTTTAAAAACTATTGATAAACAAGGATTTATAAAATTTCCATTTAAAGGTGTGAGGGGTTACTAAACGACCTCGTAGCAAGCTGACGAAGTATCAAGGTCAAAACAAAAACTTTCTGCAGCAAGCTTACGGGGAATGTGACCTCAAAAGAGATTCAATATCTGATGGCTGATATCTAAAATTTATGCAATATTCCCTCAAGAGCACTGACAATCATTTTTGTCTGATATTTTTTCTTTAAATCTTAGAATCCAGAATCTAATGATGGAGTGGATTCTAAATTTTCATATACTTACTATATTTTTATCTAAAGTTATTTATTGTATTAGAACTGTATTCGTATCTGGTACACATCTAGTACTATTAGAGTCTGGGTGCCATCCGAGAGGACAATTAATTGTGGCGCCGGATGCTGCTCCACTAAGTGGTGGCTGACATATAAAATTTTTACAAACATTTCCTCCAGAGCATTCTCCGTCCGTTGTACAATCTCCTCCTGTATTTAAATTTGTAGCCGTATCCGGTACACATCCAGTATTATTAGAGTCTGGATGCCATCCAGAACCACAGTTAATTGCGACACCTCCAGTTCCAGTACCTCCGACTCCTCCACTTCCAACAGTGCCGCCTACAGCACCTCCGGTTCCAGTCCCACCAACACTATTGTTTCCGGCTGTGCCTCCTCCTCCAGTTCCACCAACACTATTGTTTCCGGTTGTGTCTCCTCCTCCTCCTTGAAAAATAACATTCGGGATTGTGATACTCGCACTATCGAGTCCAGGGACCATTTTTTGAAAAAACTTGATAATACCATACACTGAAAACATAACAAAAAGAGCGAGTAATGCCCAGATCATAAATTCTCTTCCAGCTTTGATTGCTTCTAGTTTCCCGTCTCGTATACCCCAGACGTATTGAACAATACCCCAGAAGAATGCTACAACTGAAGCAGACATGAAAAGTGTGCCGAGCGCTTTTACAATACTAGTATTGAACGTAGTAATGAGACCTCCAAAAGTATTTAAACCTTGCTGAACTCCGGTTGTGGATACTTGACCAGCTTGAGCAAACAAAAAAGATGGGGTAAGGAGGAGAAGCACAACCAGAGAATTGATAGCAGTAGTTTTTTTCATAATATGTTTAGAATAAGTGTAGCAAAGTCTACAATCAAATACCAAGAATAAGAATACTATTTCAAAAATGATATAGCTTCTACTACACTGGGACTAGCTAACCCTTAACGTTTGCCCCCGACATAACACGCACCATCATTTCCTGTTTGTCCGTTAGCACCAGTTGCTGTCGTGCATTACTTTCCAGACTGGCTAACTTGCGATGAAGACGATGATCCCATTATCTTTAACGCACTTGTACGCAGTGCGAGCAAAAACCCTTGAAGCACCATAATAATGAGTGTGCTGACAAATGCTCCCACGAGCCATTTTTTTGCCTTAATGAGAGCATCTGGCGCGCCTTGTGCAGCAATAAAAGAAAAACCCGTCCAAACCCAAACAACGATGAGTCCCGGGTAGATCAAAAACTTCATGAAAAGACGAAGAGCGTTTAAAATAAAATCATATAGATTATTGATAGTTGTAGGGTTGGGTAATTCAGTAACCTGTGCATATACTGATGTAAACAATCCACCAGAAGAAAATAGGTTAAGGATCTCAAGGTATGTTGGGTTTACTCCAAAGAATGCAAGGACCGTATAGAGACCTCCTCCAATTAAAATTACGATAATTAAAAACCCTAAAATTGCATTTCCTGCTTTTTTGAGTGCATCCTTGTAGGCACCTGCATTACCCTGCTGAAGGGCAAACCATGCCATAAGAAAACGATAGGCAACAAATATAAAAAGAAGCGGGATACCGATAGTTACAACGTACCCGAGCACCCCTTTTACAAGAGGGCCGATGTCTTTAAACGTGCATGCATTCGCAGCTGAACTACTTTGCCCACAGACATCCGCAATAGAAGTACCTTGAGCAAGCACACCCACATACGAACCCAAAAAAACGCTAACCAAAAAAAGAAATACCATTGTATGCACTAAGAGCTTTTTCGTGGTTGTTTTCTTTAAATAACTTTTCATACTATTATAGTTTTTTCTCATACAAGTCACGCATACGACCAATAAAAATTGTTACTGCGTCGTTAACACCAAAACGGTAATTGATAATATCCGAAATCATCGTAGCTGTATATGCAGTACTTTGTTTTGAATACAGGTCATACCATCCATGGGCTACCAGCATACTCCGTGCTATCACTGGGTCAAGCGTTGGGGTGACGGCATACACACGAAGTGGAGGCACTCCATCTACAATAGCTGAAATGGATGCCGCGATACTTGGAGTTGCAAACTGTTGCGCAACAAGGAGTGAGACTTTTAGATTCTTTGTTGTACGAAGAGTTGCTATCCCATACATACGCATGCCAGTTGTAAAAGTATTATAATTAAGAGTTTGAGGTAAGGTGGTCATTTGAAAATCTCCACGAGGGTTGCGCTCACGCAGGGTTCTGTACTCTCCTGAATATCCTATATACATTGCTAGTTTTTCACCAACAAAGGCATCAGAGGCGTCACCTGTCTGATATTGTGGCCAGGTGAAAGTACTTTGTCCTGGGTCACCAAATTGCGCAAAGAAACGACTTACCGCTGTCAGTGGGAGAATATCTCCCCCTTCTTTAATAGGTTCATTTGCCTGCACACTAAAGGAGGCTGTATCGTCTGGCCCTCTATACTGAACCACTGGTACTTGACCTAGCTGAGAAACCATTGCCATTAAAATATCTTTTGCATATGGAACATTCGGTGTGCCGAGTGCTATCGCTGACTCTACGAAGAGTCCATTCTGTCGTATCGTAAGCAAAGGTGCAAGAGATGCAACTTCGTTCCAATACTGTGGAGGCTTGATGACCCCATGTTTTGAAAAAAGAGTACGATTATAAAAAAGTACCATCGGTTCGACAGAAACTGGAAGTGCTAAGATTCCTTGTGTGTTGATAAACACCGTAGCCCCATCGATGAACTCATCTTTGAAACTTTTTTCTGTTGTTGGAAAAGGATAAATCCGTGAAGCTTGTGAAAGAATGATCTGGTGCGGTGCGATAATCATATCCGGCCCCTGGCCACTAGCGACTGCTTCTAAAAGACGCTGTTCAAAATCTGCTTCTGGTATATACCTATACCGCACAGCATAGGTCTTTGCTTGTGGGTTAAATGCTTGTGTCAGACTATTCATCTTTACCTCAGGAAGAGTCCCCCAGAGAACGACATCTCCTCGCAGAGTTTCTTTTACTCCAGGTACAGGTAATTTTCCTGAAAAGATGAGCACCGCAAACAACGTGGCGATAACTCCAAGAATAAGTAAAACTTTTGGTAACATAAATATAGTATACCAGGTCAAAGAGTGAAGAGCGACGAAGATATCCAGAGTCAGTAAACTGTGAGGAGAAATAATCCATTAAGGTTTACGTGGGGTAGAACGACACAAGGACAAAAGAGAAGCCTTCGTCCTTGTATCTCCTACACCCTAGTAGCTAGTGACTAGTAGTTAAAAACCTACCCATTATCTTTTCTACCACTCCAGAAAAGCACTATTTCCCAGCACAAAAGTAATTTTAAAACTCGATAACACTCATATCATTTGGTTTTCCAGGTTATTTTCTAAGATTGAAAAATCTTATCTTTTATGGTCGGTAAAAGATAGCGGATAGGTTTTAAGCCCTCTTCTACATTGCTATCGCCAAAAACGCGTAATGATAATCCCCTGCTGGTAATCTTTTTAAAATTCTAAATCCATGTTTTTGGACAAGGCTGATTGCTTGCTCTTCTTGAACCACCTGTGAGGTATGAGGGCCAAGTCCACCATGTGAGTCACTCCAGTCCACCACAAGTAACTGCCCTTCTGGTTTAATGAGTCGCGATATGGTAATAATCGCCTTATCTATTTTATCAAATTGAAACAATACATTAGAAACAACTACAGCATCAAGACTATAGGCATCAATCGAAACTTCTTTTTCAACATCCGCCCATATCATTTCCACATTAACTATCCCGCGTTTATCTAACGTCCCAGCGAGTGTATGTAGCGCCTCACGATGCACGTCCACCGCATATACTTGACCTGTTACTCCAACTTCACGTGCTAATGCCATGGTGTACACGCCAGTCCCACAGCCAATATCAGCAACTGTATCACCTGGTTTTAAAAATAATTCACGAACAAGATGTTCTGGAGTGAGGAAAGACATAGAGATAGTATATAGCCCCTAGGCATTAGTCACTAGTGGATACCTAGTGTGTGGTACCTAGCTGATACTATTTGACCTTTGCAAGTTAAATTTCACTTTTTATTTTTAATCTATAGCCACTCCAAAACAAATACCCACATTCTGTAATTAGAGAATTTCATAGATTTCCTTATAACATAAGAGGCATAAAGCTAATCCTGTTTTTTAAAAACCTCGGTATTTGTTTTTGGTTGGCTATATTTAAAAAAATTCTACTTTCTTACAAAGTAATGAGAATTACCAAATTCACTTCCTGAAAGGAGACTTTACCGTAGACGCTTAAAAAACGGCAAAAAGATGGGATTCGAACCCCAAGCCGGTTACCTAGTTGATATCTTTCTCCCGAACAAAGCAGAGGGTGGGGGATTCGAACCCCCGAAGGCTTTCACCTTACCACCTTTCCAAGGTGGCGCACTAGGCCGCTATGCGAACCCTCTATGTATTGGAAATTAGGAATATATCAAGAACTTAATTTACTAATTTCGTATGATTTACGAGAACGAGGCATAAGCACAGTAATAAAACTCTAAATGAGTAATAACATAATATATCTACGTCAAAATGTGTTGGTTTGGACGCGATTTTTACGCTTAAAAATCGATTTTAAAATTGACTAAAGTGTGCTTCTTTTAAAGTATAACATACACCTATTTTGAAAACTGTGATTAGTAAATCGTAAAGAGAAGTTCGAGATCTTTTAAACAATTTTACTATCTTCTATTTCTTTTACTGCTATAGTTTTCTCTTCATTTTTTCCATCATTTTTACTTTCATGAATCTCATCCGCGAGGAGTACTCTAGATTCCACGTCCTCTTTTCTGTGGTGTTCGTGATGTTCGTGTGATGTCTCATGCTGAGCTTCAGTCTGTGATTTGTGAATATAGTGTGATTGAGCCTTTACATACTCATGTTTTTTCTCAGTAAAATAGTATACTGCTGGACCGATAATGGGGACACCTAAAATAATAGCAATCCACCAGAATCTATCTTGCTTTGCCGCATCCACCAACATCCATATCGAAAAAGAAAATATAATAATAGCGGCACTGTAGACAATAAGTTCCAATACCATTCCCATAATAAATCCAATAATTGACATAAAATATAGTTTGCTCTCGTAATTAAAGATGTGAGCGTTTACACAGTATATCACCACCTTCCGGATGCACCACCACCACCAGAGGACCCTCCGCCAAATCCACCAAACGATCCGCCGCCACTGCTTCTATTTCCCCCTATCCACCAGGGGATAGAGGATCCTCTGGCAACTAAAGTTGCATATCTACCAGAGACTACATAATCAAAAAATAATCCAACAAGTACCAATACAATAGTCAGTAATGCCCCAATAATAAATGTGATTCCAAAAAAACCAATAAATGTTAAAACTACACCAAATACTCCACCAAGAACACCTCCAGCCCACCATGATTTACTTCGTGCCAGAATTGCCGAAAGAAACTGAAACCCAACAACAACCACGATCACAATAGTCTCAAACATATTTATTGATGATTTTTTACCTAATGGTCCTGTTGCCTTGTATTCACCATAGATGGCCTCTATAATCCCGGTTACTCCTTTTATGACACCTGTAGAATAATCCCCTTGTTTAAACGAAGGTGTTATCTGATTGTTGATAATATCTTGTGCAAGAATATCTGGAAGAGCTCCTTCTAATCCATACCCAACTTCTATTCTTAATTTTCTGTCATCTCTTGAAATCAAAAGAAGTACACCATTATCATTTTTTGCATTTCCAATTTTCCAACTTTCAAAAAGCTTGGTGGCATAGTGCTCAATAGTATCTCCATCAAGAGATGGTATTGTAACGACAGCTATTTCATTAGTTGTACTTGCTGCAAAAAGTCGTAACTCTTCTTCTAGTTGTTGTTTAATATTTCCATCAATGATATTTGCATAATCATTCACATGTCCAGTTGGTCTAGCCGGAATAGTAAAAGCACTTACAGTTTGAAAACAAAATAGTAGCACTAAAAAAAGTCCTCCTTTTCTCATGGAAATCTATTGATTAAATTTAACGGTCGGAGCAGATGATGCAGTAACTTCGGCTTTGAAAAATATACGCTGTTTAAGCCCAAATATTGGGGCAATAATATTTTCTGGAAAGGTAATGATTCGTGAGTTAAACAAACCAACACTTTCATTGAAACGATTTCGCTCAACAGAGATTCGGTTCTCTGTACCTTCAAGTTGTGTCATGAGATTCTGAAGCGTCTGATTGGAATTAAGTTGTGGATAGTTCTCGGTAATAACGAGTAACCTCCCAAGAGCGCTTTCTACTCTTCCTGCGGCTTCTGCTTTCTCATCTACCGTCTTTGCTCCAGCATACCCCTTCCGCGCATTTGCTATCGCTATGAAAATTTCTTTTTCTTGAGTGAAAATTCCCTGTACTGAAGAAACTAAGTTTGGAATAAGATCAAAACGTCTTTGATATTGAGCTTCTACTTGTGCCCACTGTGTGTCTACTGCAAGATTTGCTTTTGCAAGACTGTTGTACGAAGATATCATCCACAAACCAATAACTACGATACCAATAATGACACCCATGATTATTTTATTTTTCATATAGTAATGATAGCAAATTGAGCTTCCAAATTCTACTTAATAAGTAATCGAGCGATACGTTCTTCAAGCGGGGGATGTGTCATAAACATTTTTTGAATAAAAGAAACTTTTTCATTCTCGCGCGCTTCAGAAATATCATTTACTCCGGTTGGATCAGAAATAAAAAGATGAGCAATCGCATGATTTTGAACTTTCATTGGCTGATGAAAGTTTCCTATTTTTTCAAGCGCACTCGCCAATCCTTCTGGATACCTTGTGATAAGAGCAGCTGTTGAGTCTGCTAAAAATTCGCGTTCACGAGAAATCGCAAGACGAATAATAGTAGCAGCAATTGGTGCTAAGATAATCGCAAGAATCCCTAAAATAAAAAAGATTGGATTTTTCTTTTCGTCACTCCCACCAAACATTGATGCCCGAAGTGCAATATCTGCAACAAGAGAAATAATTCCCGCAAACACAACAACAGCAGTTTGCAGCAGCATATCCCTGTTGCCGATATGAGAAAGCTCGTGAGCGAGTACCCCTTCTAATTCTGACTTACTAAGAAGAGGTAAGAGTCCTGTAGTCACTGCCACAACCGCATGGTGCTTGTCTCGCCCAGTTGCAAAAGCGTTCGGTGCTGGGTCGTTGATCACATATAACTTTGGCATTGGAAGTCCTGCTGTGATAGCTAAGTTCTCAAGCGTATTCCAAAGATCAGGATATGTTTCTTTTGATGCAACAGGCTCAGCGTTTGCCATCGAAAGTACAAGACTATCTGAGAACCAATACGCTCCGAGATTCATTATGAGACTAAGTAGAATTGCACCGTACAAAATCACAGGACTACTGTAGATAAATGACAACACAAAACCAATTCCAATGACAAGAAGAAGGAACCCCGTCATCATAAACCATGTGGTTCGAATATTTTTTGCTTGATTAGAGTATAGGGTCATAGTGTGGAGGGTAAGGTGTACAAAGTAGCATGTGGAGTGTCGTAACCACTTTCTACTTGTAACTTTCTACTTGTGACTTAGAATTTTACCTCAACTGGGTTGCGAGCAGCCTCTTCTCCTTCTGTAAGCTCGAAGAATTCTTTTTCTGTAAAATTAAACTGCTTTGCAATCATATTAGTTGGCACAGTTTGAATTTTAGTGTTATACGCCATAATATTCGAGTTATAAAAACGTCGTGCAGCCTGAATTTTATTCTCAGTATCAGAAAGTTCACTCTGAAGCGCGAGATAGTTTTGATTTGATTTAAGATCTGGATAACTTTCTGCAAGAGCAAAAATAGTTTTGAGTGCACCAGAGAGCATATTCTCAGCTTCTGCATGTTCAGCAGTTGTTCCTGCTCCCATCGCTTTACCTCGTGCTTCAACAACTTTTTCAAGAGTTGAGGTTTCAAAATTTGAAGAACCTTTTACGGTACTGATAAGATTAGGAATAAGTTCATAGCGACGCTTGAGTTGTACGTCAATATCTGCCCATGCTTCTTTGACTCGTTGTGTGAGTGTTACAAGGCTGTTGTACATCCCGACAATAAAAAGTACGAGAACAATAGCGACACCAATAAGAATGTAGAGAATTGTCATAAGTTGTTTGTGTCAATATAAATTAATTATACCTTCTCGGCACGGTACTCATTTATTTCGTCCACCTAGAGGTTACTTAATAATACAAGACCGGAGCTGAAAGTCAATGAATTTTCATCTTACTTTCTTACTTAAAGTATGAATATCTACATAATGGGTGCCCGGTGGGCACCAGAACTTTTTAGCAAAAAACTTCCACAAATCCTTCTTTTTCTGGTACTATAGATAGACTATGGCAAACAACGAAGCAACTACTCACTTATTTAAAAAACGTCACTCACTCGCCCATGTGCTTTTGATGGCAGTTAAAGAACATTTTCCAGATGCACACCCAACAATTGGTCCAGTGATAGAAAATGGCTTTTATTATGATATTGACTTTGGTGACATCAAAATCACCGAAAAAGACTTGCAAATACTAGAAAAAACAATGAGAAAGATTCTCGTACAAAATCTCAATTTTGTTGTAGAGACAGTAAAAATATCACAAGCTAAAGAGCTTTTTAAAGATAATATCTTTAAACTCGAGATTATTAATGGTCTTGAAAAGGATAACACTGATATTACCCTGTATCACACAGGAGAAAATTTCTTTGATCTCTGTGAAGGACCTCACGTGGAAAATACTAAAGAAATAACACCAGATAGTTTCAAACTTGAAAAAATTGCAGGGTCATATTGGCGGGGGAACGAAAAGAATCCAATGCTCACTCGTATCTATGGACTAGCCTTTGACACTCAACCTGAACTTGTGGCATACGAAACACAACTCGAAGAAGCAAAAAAACGTGACCATAGAATTCTAGGTAAGCAACTCAAGCTTTTTACCTTTAGTGATCTTGTTGGTCCTGGGCTTCCACTTTGGACTCCGCGAGGAACAATTATTCGTGAAGAATTAAATGATTTCGTCTGGTCACTTCGTAAAAAACAAGGTTACCAAAAAGTAACGATTCCTCATATCACAAAAAATAACTTATACGAAAAAAGTGGCCATTGGGCAAAGTATGCTGAGGATCTTTTCAAAATAAAGACTCGTGATGGTCATACTTTTTGTATGAAACCAATGAACTGCCCTCATCATGCACAGATCTACGCTAGTGAACTACGCTCCTATAAAGAACTTCCGATTCGCTATTGTGAAACCACAATGGTCTATAGAGATGAACAATCTGGTGAACTCTCTGGGCTATCTCGAGTGCTCTCTATCACACAAGATGATGCACATGTTTTTTGTCGTGAATCACAATTAGAACAAGAAATGGGAAGTGTGTGGGATCTTATCCAAAACTTTTATAGCACATTTGGATTCACACTTCTCCCACGATTTTCTCGTAGAGATCTTACACTCCCCGAAAAATACATGGGGAGCACACTTGGTTGGGACAAAGCAGAAACTGCAATCAAACATCTCATCGAAACAAGAAGTTCTGATAATTGGATTGATGGGGTTGGTGAAGCAGCATTTTATGGACCAAAGATAGATTTCATGGCTAAGGACTCTATCGGTCGCACATGGCAAGTAGCAACGATTCAACTAGACTTCGTGCAACCGGCAAATCTTGAATTAGAATTTGTGAATGATGAAGGTAAACGTGAGACACCTGTCATGATCCACTGTGCTGTTATGGGATCACTCGAACGATTCATGTCGACATTCATCGAGCACTCAGCGGGTAACTTCCCTCTTTGGCTTTGCCCGACACAGATCGTAGTTCTTCCACTTGGGGAAAAACATCATGAGTACGCAAAAACAATTTCATCGTCACTACTTCTCGCAGATATCCGAGTAGAGTGTGATGACAGTAAAGATGGACTTGGTAAAAAAATAAAATCAGCACGAGAATTAAAAACTCCATACTGGGCAGTGATTGGGGATGCAGAAATCTCAAACAACACGATAACCTTAGAGCACCGTGTACTTGGTAAGATTGGTGAAATAAAAATTGAAGACTTGGTACTAAAACTGCAGCAAGAAATTAAAGAGAAAAAATAGTTAGAAACTTTGGATTACGAAATAATACCACCTCCAAGTAGGGATTCCGAGTAACCTCATTTCCATATTTTTATGGAAAAACAAGTCGGAATACGAATCATGTCATATAGATATATGGAGAGTACGAGATGAAGTTTTGTAGTAAAAAGGGGATGAGTTCGGGATGATTATAATCACCCAAAACAAATACCCGCATTTTGTAATTAGAGAATTTCACAGATTTCCTTATAGCATAAAAGGTAGACAGCTAAGCCTGTTTTTGAAAAACCTCGGTATTTGTTTTTGGTTGGCCATAGTTGGAGATAGTATAAGACACTAAATATAAAAAATGCGGCCAGGTGCCGCATTTTTGTTGTGCTATTTTTCGTATCAACCAAAAAGAAGTCCTGGTTCTTCTGAGAGAAGCGCATCGTCGTCGATATCCCCTTCTCTTCGAGGATCCCCCAGCACGTGAACATGATGCTCTCCTTGATCTATGACATCATAAAAGTTTCGGGGTACTGCTTTACCAAAAGACTTATTACATAACTCTGGAAACAGTGGAGCTTGAACTTCTAATGTAGTAAACATTATGATTTCCTTCTTGTCTAAAAAACGAACAAAAGAACTTTAGGTTTCAGTGTACACCCATAAGGACATGTCGGAAAGTTTTCTAGAAAGTAACTCTTTGTTGAAGCGTTTCAAGAAGATTGATTAAGATAGAAAATCGTCCATCGGAAGCAATTTTTTCTTCTGAGTTCATTTCACGTGCAAATTCTCCTCCGTCCCTATAAAATCTTTTTTCAAAAACAGATCTAGGAGTTACCGCCTGAGGGACACTTACTCCAAACTCACCATCATAAGGAAGGACATCGATAATGTATCTGTCGTCTTTCCACATCAGCCAATGATGACGTTTATAGGACCAAACAACCGTTTTCTTTTTGTGATTAATCTCCAGAAGGAAACGCATATGCCCAGATACTGCCACAAATTCACCGCACACCATTTCTACAGCACTCACCAGCGTGAATCTGTCTATTAGACCATTTACCATAAAGGAGTGGAGAACACTTGGATCTTTTTGCTGTGATACATACTCAAACAAAAGATCCATCAAAAGAGCAACTTCATCGCGTTTCTGTTTTAAGTAAAGCAAGTCTATAGATCTTTCAGTAATAATGTTATTATTACGCATCTTTTTCTCCTTAAGAAAATAGTTACATAACGAACCTCTTTTATACTACTTCATTTCAGATAAAAAACAAAAAAAATTAATCATAGGCAAAAAGAATACTGGTACTAAAGAAAAAATAATAAGAAAAAAGCCCCACATGACATGAGACTTTTTGCATGAGACTTTTTGATTGTCGTAAATCTTTTTTACAAGCACCTTGATTGTTCTGGCTGTTGCATTTAATCTAACTCTTTTGCAACAGGACTTCCTTATCGTTGATGCTGTTGTGTCTGTGAATGCAAAGGAAGTTCTTTTGGAACCTGAGGCAAAGGTGTACTCCTTAAAAATTATCTTTCTATATGTTTGGCCATGTTACTTGCGCAGAGCTTAAGAGTCTGTCTATATCAGAAACTCTTACATACTTGCCATTTGTAAAGAGTACAAGGTCTTTTGGGTCTTTTTTAAAAATAACCATACTCCTTGCATATCTTGCATTGTCACAAATCATGTTCCCGTAGGCACCTGATTCGACCAACTTATTTTCGTCTGCCATTGCCATTTTTTATCCTTGTTACACAATTTAGTTACGCGTCGTTAGATGGACCAACCCCGCGACGTGAGACGATTGCCATTGGTTTATTTTTTGGGTCAATCATTTTGAAACTCGCTTGATCGAGAGCTTCCCTTTTAAACTGAATGTTTTGATGCTCAGTACTTGGGTCATACTCTGTCATAATTGGCGAAGTGACATCCGCAAGCTTCTTGGCTTGTGAAGCATTCCATGCTGTAACAGCAACGAGTGCTACAGTTGCTTCCCCTCTGTCATCACCAAAAATTACAATCTTCACTTCTGGTTTTTTCACGGCAATCTCCTTACATAAAAAGTTTTTGTACAAAGTCCTTAAGTAATCTACCACGAAAATGATATCTTGGGAACAGGCAGAGTTGTCTACCTCTCAATGAGACCTAAATGAAATCCCGTTCTAACAGAAAAAGACACCGAACCGTAAGGAAAGGTACCTTTCTCCTGTAATTACGTCAGTATGTCAGTTATGACAATAGACATGTTGCCCCCGAGGTCTTGCCTCGGGGGCAACTCGGTTCTTGTACCCCTAGGTCTTGCCTTGGGGTACAGTAAAAATATTGTAACGTAGTAGACCAAATATTTTTTGCTAAATATCGAGGTTTGCAGACTTAGCATGCGTCTGAATAAAACTCTTTCGTGGACCAACTTCACTTCCCATCAACATTTCAAAAACACGATCAGCTTCTTCTGCTGTATCCACTGACACCTGCTTAAGTGTTCGAGTTTTTGGATCCATTGTTGTTTCCCAAAGTTCGTCTGAATTCATTTCTCCAAGACCTTTGTACCGTTGAATAGATGGTTTCTTATTTGATTTCTTGACAGCTTTTTCTTCTGTCTCTTCAGTGCTATCCTCTGTCGTAGTTTCTTCAGGCTCTATTTCTTCAACCTCTTCAGCATCCTTTTCGTCAAAACCAAGTTTCTTCATAACTACTTTTTTTTCTTCATCAGAATATGCATAATGAACTTCTTTTGCATACGCAATTTTATACAGTGGCGGTTGTGCAATATAGATATACCCAGCATCAATAATCGGCCTATAGTAACGATAGAAGAATGTAAGTAAAAGAGTACGAATATGAGCCCCGTCCACGTCCGCATCTGTTGCAATAATCAACTTATGATACCTAGTCTTCTCGATGTTAAAAGTATCTCCAATAGCTGCCCCCATTGCAAGTACGAGATTCTTTATCTGCTCACTACCTAGCATACGATCAAGTCGTGCACGTTCAACGTTAAGAATCTTACCTCGTAGTGGTAAAATTGCCTGTGTTACACGATCACGCCCCATCTTTGCAGTACCTCCCGCTGAATCTCCCTCCACAATAAAAAGTTCAGAAAGTGCAGGATCATTAGTCTGGCAATCTGCAAGCTTACCAGGAAGAGAAAATCCTTCAAGTGCCCCTTTGCGAAGAACGCTATCCTTTGCAGCTTTTGCAGCTTTTCGCGCACGAAGTGCAAGAAGTCCTTTATTGATAATCTCTTTTGCATCATCTGGATTTTCTTCCATGAAAAGTGTGAAGGAATCTGAGAACACAGAAGCAACTGCACCTTGTGCTTCCATACTTCCAAGTTTACTCTTAGTCTGTCCTTCAAACTGAATCTCACGTAACTTAACTGAGATAACAACCGTAAGACCTTCGAGTACATCATCTCCCGTTAAGTTCTCATCTTTTTCTTTGAGGATGCCATTCTTGCGGGCGTAGGCATTGATGAGTCGTGTGAGGGACGTTTTGAATCCTGTAACATGAGTTCCTCCTTCTGCTGTTCCGATGTTGTTAGCATAGGCTGCAATTTTCGTAGCATAGTCGTCGATATATTGCAGTGCGATTTCTACACCAACATTATCTTGCTCTTTTTCAACATAAAAAATATTTTTGTGAATTGGTTTTGAAAATTCATTGTAGTGCTTCACAAGAGACTTCAACCCTCCTTCAAAATGGAATGTCTGACCTGGCTGCTCATAGGAAAGGTCACTGATGTATGTCTCACCTTCGAGATCAACTTTGCCGATATATCCCCGTGCATCAATAACATGAATCGTGAGCCCTCTCACGAGGTACGCCTGCTGACGAAGGTGAGTCACTACTCTTTCCCATGTAAATTCTGTTCCTTCTTTAAAAATTTCTGCGTCTGGTTTAAAGGTGACAACAGTACCGTTGAGTTTAGACTTTCCGATCTGCTTTACAGCAGCTTTTTTGATACCTTGCTTGTACTCCTGCATAAAAATTCCACCTTCGTGATGTACTTCTACTTTTGTAAAAATAGAAAGTGCGTTTACAACTGACGCTCCCACTCCGTGGAGACCACCAGAAACGTTATACCCGTCCCCTCCAAACTTTCCTCCGGCATGTAGTGTACACATGATAGTCTCGAGTGCAGAAACTTTTGTTTTAGGATGGATCCCTGTTGGGATACCACGACCATTGTCCACCACACGCACATACCCGTCAGGAAGGAGGACAACTTCAACACGATTAGCATGACCATTCATCGCCTCATCTCGTGAGTTATCGAAAATTTCCCAAATCAAATGGTGAAGTCCGTCAGGCCCAGTGGAGCCAATGTACATCCCCGGACGCTTTCGTACTGGCTCTAGCCCTTCAAGAACCTGAATGGAACTTGCATCATACACTGGTTTTTTTGCCGGATTTTTATCGTCTTTTGTAGCCATAAATATAGGAAATTAATCTAATTATTCTACCATCTTATGACCAGAAAAGCGAGTGGAGAACCTACTACTTTCGCCTTATAAAATAAGCAGTTTTTTAGTATTGTTCAGTGCTTTAGCTTTCTATTTGTATTTTTCTATTTCTTTAACAAACATATCGTTCCTCTCGTATTCGTTGTTAAAATATTTTGAAAATGATGCAAAGGCTGGAGAGAAAAGAATGATGTCGTTGTGTTGTGCAATTTCGCACGCTTTTTCAATACACTCAGAAAGAGTTGCAAAGACGTACTCCTTTGGCAGGTTGAGTGTGGAGGTACCGGTACCCTCTAAGAATATACATGTTTTAACACCCACTAAAATACTTTGTTCAAGCGAATCAAGAGAGAGTCCTTTATCTGATCCTCCAATAATAAGAATTGGTTTTTTAGTATAGGTTTCATTAATTGCATCAATTGCGGCAATTGTTGCGTCCCCTGTTGTTGCATTGTTGTCATTAAAGACTCTAATTTTTTTATCACCACCAAATAACCCAAGATCTTCTAGTCTTCCTTCTACAGATTTGAAATTTTTTATTGCCTGCCTTATATCATCGTCAGATAATCCACATTGTGAAGCTGCCTCATGTGCTAGTCGTACAGCAACTTGATTATGTTCACCGATGAGATTAGTTTCGAAACGCTTGGTATCAGGCACAGTTATTTCAACATGATCACGAAGTGCAATTTCCTTTGCTGCTTGAGGGCTCGCAATTAAAACATCATACTCAGTCTGGTGTTTGTAAATATTTGCCTTATCTTTAAAATATAGTTCTTTATCATTTTTATAATAATTCATATGGTCATCCATGAAGCTCGTAAATACTGCAATATTAGGGCTAATTTTTAAGTCACCAAATCCTTGTAACTGCCAAGAGTCGAGCTCAAGTACGAGGTAATCCCCCTCCTCAAGCGCTTTAAGAAGTGGGAGATTAGCGACACCGCGAATATTCCCGCCGAGATATGTACGTAATCCACATGATGCCAAGATGTACGCAATAAGTTGTGTCACGGTACTTTTCCCGCGTGTTCCTGTGACACCAATAACCGTCACACCAAGAGCAGCTTTTGTAATAATTTTTGCAACAAGTGCCGCTGACATATAAACAGGTATCTCGAGAGACTTTGCATGAGCAATAAATTGACTGTCAAGGGGAACGCCGGCAGCTTTTAAAATAAAATCTCTCTTTTCAAAATCAGTAGGAACGTGAACTCCTAAATGATAGACAATTCCCTCATACCCAGAAAGCGCTTTAACACTCTCCTCTAGGACATCCTTATCCTTCATATCTGTTACAATGATTTCTGCACCACTTTCTGCCAAGAACTGTGTATCTCCTACTCCTCTCCCTAAAAGACCTAATCCCATAACGGTGACCTTTTTCCCGTAAAAATATTCTGAATAGAGATCTTGTATCATGTTAAATATGGTAGCACATTTTTTTATGAAGTGCGGACTTCATCTAAGCTATCGTGAAATGTGAATACATCCCCAGCACCTAAGGTGAGTAGAACGCACTTATAATGAGGCCTTCCTAAAACGTATTTTTGTATCTCATCAAATGTCTCCATAGAGATTGCATTATGTGTTTTTTCGACCAAGTCATGAGAGGAAATACTGCCGTCGTCCACTTCTCGTGCAGCATAAATCGGCATAATACAAATTTTATCTGCGTCAATAAAAGAATTTGCAAAATCATCTAAAAGTGCCTGTGTGCGGGAAAAAAGATGTGGCTGAAATACAACATACAATGTGTACTTACCGTGTGGATATTTTTCTCGAAGAGCTTGTAGTGTTGCTTTTATTTCTGTTGGGTGATGCCCGTAGTCATCATACATAGCGATGTCATGCCAAATACCTTTATATTCTAGTCGTCGCCACGTACCTTTAAAAGCAAGCAAGCCTTCTCTAGCTTTACTCTCCGAAAGACCTAATGTGCTAGCTAACGCCAAAGCTAATTGTGCATTTCTTTTATTGTGACCCCCTAACACCGAAAGATGTATCTCATCTTCGCTGATTACATCCCCATTTATTTTTTTAGCAATAGTTACAAGATCTACATTAGCATGAGTAATAAGACTGCCGGATGAGGGAAGTTTGTCAGCAAAAGATTGGAATGCTGATTGGATATCTGCAAGGTCTTTGTAATAATCTAAATGATCTGCATCGATATTAGTCACAATGATGTGTGTTGGATGAAGATTAAGAAATGACCGCTTATACTCACAGGCCTCAACAATGAGATACTCACTGTCACCTTGAATAAAATTAGTCCCTAAACCATCCTTTTGGTGGCCGGGCGACGCGACACTATCCCCGGTCGCGTTTAGCCCACCATTAGACAAAAGACTGCCGACAATAACCGTAGGATTTTTCCCACACGCTTTCATCATACTCGCTACCATCGCAGTGGT
Organism: Minisyncoccota bacterium; assembly: GCA_043781255.1. GTDB lineage: Bacteria > Patescibacteriota > Minisyncoccia > Phycocordibacterales > UBA5272 > UBA11704. The sequence continues at coordinate 22,880 of JAYWBQ010000023.1, forward strand.
AGTAGTCTTGCCATGAGTTCCACATATTGCAATCGTCGTATACTCTTTTGTAAGAAGTCCGAGCGCTTCTGGATATGTCATACACATGACACCACGCGCGCGAGCTTCTTTTAGTTCTGGATTATTTTCTGTAGCTGCAATGGTGTAGATAACAAGGTCAATCTCAGGCGGAAGATTATTTGCATGATGACCTTTATAGATAGTTATCCCTTCTTTTTCTAAATCTTCCGTTATACGAGAAAGTGATATATCAGAACCAGATACTTTTGCACCATGAGCATGGCAGTACCTCCCAATAGCAGAAAGACCGATCCCTCCTATACCGATACAGTGCACGTGTTTATAGTCTCGTAATTTCATGTTAATAGTTTTTTAATTATTCAAATCTTCTATAGAAATATCTGCTTGTGAAATTATTGACTTTAACGTTTTTGGAGCTAAATCCCTACCATGACATGGTATTACCACATGTAAATTTGTTTTAGTTATATGACGAAGGTTAATATGACTCCCTGTTTGATGATGGATATAGAATCCTATTTTACATAAAATCTTAATCAACTTTTTTGGACTAAAAACTGGGAGCTTTGGCATAAAAATTACACAGCAACCTGAAGTCGCATACTAGCCACAAAACTCTCTTCTGGGATTTCTTTCTTTGCTTTTTTAAGACCTTCAAGATAGCACATGATAGCATCTTCAAGAATCATCTTAGCTTGCTTCATATCTTTAGCTTCAGTAATAAGCCCCGGAAGAGACGGTACTGTAATAGTATACCCACCAAGTTCATTTTCTTCAAAAAAAGCAGTATACTCCCTGTTATTTTTTAAGGTTACTTTCTTCATATTTTTATAGTAGCAAATGTGTCCATAATTGCAACTCTTCCATAAAAGAACTTAATACTAGAAAAATTATAAAAAAATTGCTTTTTTTGTTGAGAGATGCAGTATTACTAATGTACAAAATTTGTACTGTTCTTTTACTTTTGGAGAAACTATGTCCGTAAAAAATATTGTGACGGAGAATCTTCGTGACCAAAAGGGAAACCCGATTATGCCGAGAGTTAACCCTGACAAACCGACAATTTTTCTTGGAAAGAGTCACCAAAACTTACAAGCATTTGGTGAGGCTGGGGCAAAAGCTGGAAAAGAAACGCATGAACTGTTACAACGGTTAAAGCGTTAACAACAAGATTCAAAAAATCCCAGGACTTCTACGAAGTTCTGGGATTTTAAAATAACATCTATCTCACTTCATAACCCTCACTTTTAAAGAGCTCGTAGTACGGTTCCATCATCTTATTTACTTCTTCATCGGTTAAGGTCTTTGCAAAACTTTGGAAGACGAGACGAAATGCAAATGAAGTTTTTTTGACTCCTTCTATTTCTTTCGAGAACGTATCAAAAAGATCAATACGAACAACAAGAGAATTCCCCACTTGAGAGCAAAGAGCGGAGATACTTTCCCATGTTGTACTACCAGATACCCACATAGCAATATCCCTAACAATAAACGGATAAGGAGAGACAGCTTGGTAAGAGCGAGAAAGTGGATTTTGTGTAAGAAGTTCATAGGTTGCAGGCTCTGGGAGTGGCTCAATCAGTGTATCAAAATCAATCTCTATCACATACGGTTTAGAGGACACTGTTTCATAGTCAATTAATCTAGCTCCAAGAGTTCTTTTTATTTCTCCTAAGAGCATTTCTACTTCTTCAGTGAATGATGTTTTTTTCTTTCCATCATCGACACATAGCGCGAGGTGTCTGGATTCTCCATTAGCAAATTCACGTCCTTTAGGTAAACTACTTGTGAAGATATTGCCGAATTCGTACATCTTAATTGTGCCCAGGTTCATGAGTGGCGAGTTATGCATGTTCATCTGGAATGCGGAAAGAACGCCGGCTGCTAAATTGGATCTGAGTTTTTCTTTGTCTGTTGCTTGACCTTTTATAATCTCTACCTCACCTATATTTCCAAAAGAATATGTCATGATATCAGAAAATCCATGTTCATAGAGAATCTTTTTTATCTTGTTTTCATAATACATTCTTTTATGCACTCCACCTTTACGTGTTAGCTTCGGGAGAATAGATGGAATACTTGCGAGTCCTCGCACACGAGCAACTTCTTCGATAAGATCTTCTTTGATACGAATATCGAGTCGCTCAGCAGGCACCGTAACCACAAAAGTTTCACCTTCAATTGTAAAAGGAAACAAGAGAGCTGAAAAAACTTTTTTAATATCATCTAGTGTTAGCATAGTTCCCAAAACTTTATTAACCTGAGTGACCGATATCGAAACATGCACAGCTTCTTCGGTATGAGGGTAGCGGTCCACTATCTTTGAAACTTTCGCATCTTTATTAAGTTCTAGAATAAGAGAAAGTGTGAGTCGTAAACCTTCTTCAACGAGTGAATCACTAATCACATTTTCAAATCGCTTCGATGCATCAGTTCGTATACCGTACTTCTGAGATGTCTTACGAATAAGCGGACCGTTGAAGTTAGCAGATTCTAAAATAACTGATATGGTAGTTTTTGAAATTCCTGAGAACTTCCCACCTTTAATACCAGCAAGACCAAGAGGTTTCTCAGTATCTGCAATCACAAGAGTTGTTTCATCAAGTGTGAGAGATTTATCATCAAGTGTGGTGAGTGTTTCACCAGCTTGTGCATAGCGCGCAGAAAGGGTGTCTCCTGCAATGAGTACTGCATCATAGGCATGCATTGGTTTATTAATAGAGAACTGCACGAAGTTAGTAATATCAACAATTGAGTTAATACTTTTTTGTCCAATTGCTTCTAATCGCTCTTTAAGCCACAGAGGTGATTCGGTAACCGTGACACCATCAATACGTACACTCATAAAACGACTGCACGCATCAGCATCTTCTATAATAATGACAGGGTCTTGTACGGTACTACTTGCTTCTCTTTGATAATATTTACATGGGTCAATAAAGGTAGTACCCGTAAGTGCGCAGATGTCTCGTGCCATGCCACGGTGACCAAGCGCATCGTGTGCACGATTTGGAAGAACTTTAATGTCTAAAATATCATCATCTCCTACATGAGAAACTTCCTCAATTTCAAATGCATTAAAAGTAATCATCTCCTCGAGAGTTTTTGTGTCAGGAAACTTTTCTTTACTATAGGTTTGTAGCCACGATTTTGAAAATTTCATATGTTTAAAATTGATTAACCACACGAAGATCTCCGTTATAGAGCATGCGAATATCATCGATACCAGTCTTAAGCATCACGAGGCGATCTAACCCACAACCAAAAGCAAAACCTTGATACACTTCAGGATCTAACCCAACATTATGAAGTACTTGTGGATGAACCATCCCGGCACCCATAATCTCTATCCAACCAGAAGCAGAACATATAGAACATCGTAGCTCTTCTATTATTCCTTTGCCTACACATTTAAAACATTCTATGTCCACTTCCACAGATGGCTCAGTAAAAGGGAAAAAAGAAGAACGAAGTCGTAGAGGAGTTTCACGCTCTAGAAATTTAGAAAAAAAATGTTCAAGAACACCTTTTAAGTTAGAAAGTGTCACATCTTTCCCAATCATAAGTCCTTCGACTTGATGGAACTGCGCTTCGTGACGTGCGTCCGTCGCTTCATTACGAAAAACTTTTCCCGGCACAACAATAGCAAGTGGAAATTCTTTCCCCTCTTCTATCCATCTCTCCATGGTACGAACTTGTACTCCTGAAGTATGTGTACGAAGAACGTGGCCGAGTGTTCCATATTTAGCGAGTGCTTCTTTTTCTGCTTCAGTATTTTCTTTTAGTGAAAGAGTGCTTTCTTTAATCCAAAATGTATCTTGCATATCTCGTGAAGGATGATCCCGTGGAACATTCAATGCATCAAAGTTATACCACTCACTTTCAAGTTCTGGCCCGTCCACCACGTCAAAACCGATATCCGTAAAAATTTGTGAGACCTTATCTATTGCTTGTGTTATTGGATGGAAATGGCCAGTCATTTCTATATACTATCAAATTTATAAGATATTAAAAAGCATATTGCGCGAATATCGCACGAAAAAAGACCGTAGACTGTAGTCTAGCCCGACACGAAGCGCGACCACTTTGTGGTTGCGCTTCGTGTCAAAAGCTAAAAGCTACAGACTACTATAGCTAAGAGCTGTGCTTGGTATCCTGCAGCACCCAGTCATTTTTTCTATGGGCAAACGTATCGAAAATTGCTCGAGAAAAAATCATAACGAAAAGAGGGACAAGGAATGGCATACTTAGAAAATATACAGGGAAGTTACGATGAAGTTCTTGTTTATCATCAGATAATTCATTAGCAACATACAGCATAAATAAATAAATAGTGAGTGCAGTCATTCCTAAAAATCCAATAATTGTTGTATTCATGTAGAACACATCAAATGTAGGCATACTCGGATGAATACCAAATGAAACCCATTTATCGAGAATCAAAAAATAGTGTCTAACCATTGCATAACAGGAAAAAATTGCTGCATAGAGACCGTAAAACATAAACACAAAAGCAAACGGAAGTGTGAACATCCCGAAATTACCATATTCTTTTTTAAAAAAGATTGCCTTATAATCAAGAGAATTTTCCAAAAATCCACGACTCCAACGAAGGCGTTGATAGAAATATCCCCGGAATGTCGCAGGTCCAATAGTATACACAAGTGCCTTATGTGAGTTCATAATCTTCATATGATTTTTATGCATACGAAGTGTTATTTCATAATCTTCAGTATTGTGAGCTTTTTTATAGTTACCAATCTTTGCAAAAATCTCTCGCTTAAAAATAGAAAATGGACCTGGGGTTACTTGGATTGCATCAAGTTGTCCAAAACTCTTTCGTAAGAATACTCCGAGTAAATATTCAATTGCTTGAATACGTTGAATAATTGTCTTTGGAGATCTGATGTGAATACACGGTGTCACCGCCATTGCTTCTTTATGATTCACAAAATATGATGCAATGATACGGAGTGCATTTTTATCAACAAATGAGTCCGCGTCAAGGCAACCAAATAATTCTCCTTCTGCCAAAGAGAGCGCTAAGTTGACCGCAGTATGTTTACCTCCATTTATTTTTGTAATTGCGAGAATCTGATTTTTATACTGAGCTTCATATTTTTTTGCAATTACAAGTGTACTATCAGTGCTTCCATCATCAACGACAATAACTGAAAGTTTATCTTTTGGGTAATCAAGCGCAAGTAATGAATCAAGAGTTTTAGCAAGAGTCCTCTCTTCATTCCAACAAGGAACAGCAATGGTGACACTTGGGTAAGCAGTAACCACCTGCTCTTCTTCTTCTTTTATTTTCTGTTTGTTTTCAAAAAATGAAATCAAAAGAAGTACCTGAAAGTACAACGAAAGAAATATAAAAGGATACATGAAAGCTTGAAGAATTAAACTAATCATACATGGAAAGTAGAAAGGGTAGCGTAAAATATCATGGAATACACAAATACTATTTTAATTTTTTAGAAGTTGATGCAGTCATAAGAACAGTTGTAGTCGCTTCTTTAAGGGTATCTGGGAGAAGTGCCTCAAGTTCCTCCATTGATTTGTACCCAGTGTACATAATATCTTCAATCACAAGTGCTGGAAGTGGTGACGGATTAATACGATAAATTGTTTTCAAAGAATCAATCACCGAAAGAGAAAGATCGTAATCAAATGAGTACACTCGTAGCTCTGGATATTTTTCTTTTAGACGAGTAAGGACGTATCCTTCTTTTTGACAATCGATACATGTTCCTTTGTTAGAGTAGAAATAAATAATAAATACTTGCTTCTTTTTACTTCCACACTTTTCAGCAAGTTTTTTAGAAAGAAGGTAATCTTTTACCTGAAGAAGTGAGTAATATTTTTTGAGGTAGATAACGTCTGCATCTTTTTCACCACGCTCACTTTCAGTATGAGAAAGCTTATCTCCAAGTGCATTTAATTCTGGTGACAGGATAGACTCATTTACATTTTGACATGAGACTTCTTTTAAGAGATCGAATTGTGTTTCACTTGAAAGAATATCAATCGCAATACTGTCTTGAATAAATTTTACATTTTCAACTCGCTTTTGAGAAAAGAAGTTGGACGCAAAGAAAGCAGTCACGAATATGGCGGTAGTGACAAAAAACGTAAACATGTATTTTTTTGTATCGATCATGAAATAGAGTGTGGAAGATAGAAGTAGGAAGTAGATATACAATTTGATTATTGTGTATGTACTAAAAACATCTAGTCTATGAATGATAACTTATCTGGAAACAAGACTTCGATTTTAAGAAAAAGTCTTAAAAAATCGGGAGCCAGAACTCGGGCTCGAACCGAGGACCTACGGTTTACAAAACCGTTGCTCTACCAACTGAGCTATTCTGGCTTATTATATTTTTAGCACCGACACACAACGTAAACATAGTCTACCAACTATGTCGAAAGCCTGCTGGCTGTTCGACATCTTCGCGGCCGAATTAGCAAATTCATGCCTTGGGCCAAAAGCCGTCTCGCGTCGAAAGCCTGCTGGCTGTTCGACATCTTCGCGGCCGAGCCGTCTCGAGCTAGTCTGGCTTATTATATTTTTATTACTGACTGGTCATGTACATGTTTTAAAGCGTAAAAATTACATAAGAATTAGAATATTTCAAGATAAAGATATCCTACTAACTACTTTTTTTACTATTTATTTATAGCTAAGCCATGCGCCTAAATGCGATCTCCGTGAATCATCTATTGATTCACGTAGAAAATATTCTAGCATATTTATAGATAGCTGTCACCTTAAAAATAGAACAAATGAAACAAAAACTACCCTCCAAAGAACCTTCGTTTCTACTCATAAAACCCTCAATTACCAACAACAAATCTTTACGGTTTAGTTTGTCCAAAACCAGACAGATCCCCTGACGCAACAACAATATCTCTTGAAGGGCGATAGATAAAAATAATAGTTTCATACAAGACAACAACATCACCATTTTCTGCATTTTTAAAAAAAGCTTGTGTTTCGCGTAATTTTTCAACATCTTTTACTTGTGCAATTTGTGGATTTCCTTCAGGTAAAAGTATATGTCTTCCTAAGAACTTAATAATTTCTTCCGGTGTTGTTGAAGCAGTGATAACAACTGCCGAGGAAACATAACTTTGTTCGTCACGAGAAAGTTTATAGAGCTTATACTGGGAATAAGAAACGAACCCAACAAGTATAAAAATAACACACGAAAGTCCACCAAAAATAACAGTAATTTTTTTCTGTTGTTTTTTACGTTTTTCAAGTTTCTTCTTTATTTTTTCTACTTCGCTGTGGGCAAATGAGGTCTCTGATTGACCAAAAGCCTCGGCATCAATGATATGCTCTTGGTCATTTTTATTATTTTCAAATTCATAAAGATTCATAGAATATGTAGATATTATTGACTTATTTAATTATATCACACCCGATTGCTTGGTTGGCCTTCACACGCGTTGCTTCATTCCAATTTCCTGAAATAAAACTAAACTTGAGAATACTAAAAATATCTTTTCTATATGCTTCTTGGAAACGTTTTGTAGCAGCTCTTGTAAGAGGACCGTACACGCCACTTAAAGGTAACTTCTCATCACGCACTATATTTAAGAACTGCTGAATTTTTTTAACATCTGCACCCCTATCACCATATGAAGCATACTCTTTAAAGTATGGACAAGCTGTGACCTTAACAGGAACACCACATGCTTTTGTTGTTTGCCGTTCAATCTGACGCTGACTTAGCGTATAAATTGTCCCCGTAGGCTTTTTAAGAAGCATTGGATCGAGAATAAACGATTTATATTTTAACTGCCAACGTTTTACCGCTATCACATCTTTTAGTTCATAAATTCCATTAACAGGGAGTTTTTCATTCTCGTAGGTATTGAGAAAAACTTCGAGTTTTTTTACATCTTCTTTGGTGTTTGTTATAAGACCAATATCAATCGGACCCCCGAAAGTAATTCTACTTTTGCAAGTACTACCGGAATCTACAACTATAGGTTTGGTGGATGACCCCACAACAACAACTGATGTCGAAGAACTGGTTGTACTTGTTTTGGTTGGAAAAATAAAATAGCCCCCACCATAAATTGTAGTTCCGCCAGCTCCACCTCCTCCACCACCAGCTGAAGACGTAGCTATAGTACTAGTGCCAAACCCTTCGTAGAGAGTGAAGCCTCCACCTTGATTAATTCCACCATTGGTCTGACTAGTCTGTTGTACGACGTATCCATTACCAGAAAGAGCACCCTGAACCGGCGCAATGGTTTGCTGAACAGTATATCCACCTCCTGAAACTGTTTCCGCAAAAGTAGATAGTTGCTGACCACCAAAAAAGAAAAAGATTATGACAAAAAAAGTAACTTGTACTTTTTTTACTCCAAATAGATCATCTTTACTATTTTTATCTTTATGTGAACTGAACATATGCATGCTTGTTTATATAGTGATTAATTATACCACTACTTAGCAATACTTTAGTCTACCAAGGCAAGACCTAGGGGGGAATATTATTTTTCTATTGTAGATTTTGTAAGTCTTGTAATCCCCTAGGTCTCAACCCCCTAGGTCTTGCCTCGGGGATTTTGTATATTATCCCCTAGGTCTTGCCTCGGGGATTTTGTATACTTCTTTATATGTCTATTAGAGTAACCCCTTTCGCAAAAGAAGAGTTTTATCATATTTACAATCGAGGAAATAGTAAACAAATAATTTTTCATGACCCCGAAGACATGTCTCGATTTCAAGACTTATTGTATATATCTAACAATATTGAAAGATTTGTAATGAAAGACCTTAGCCATAAAGATCATATCTCGAAAGCAAACACCATCCCAGAAGAAAGCAGACTCGTTGCTATTGGTTCATATTGTCTTATGCCAAACCATTTTCATATTCTTATAACTCCTCTTACGGAAAGTGGTGTCAGTAAATTTATGCAAAAACTATCCACAGCATACTCAATGTATTACAACAAAAAGTATGCGCACTCTGGTGGATTATTTGAAGGAAAGTTTAAAGCAAAACACACACCTGATGATACCTATCTTAAATATCTTTTTTCATATATCAATCTTAATCCAGTAAAACTCATTGACCCAACATGGAAGAAGTACGGGCTTAAAGATATCCAAAAAACTTTTATGTTTTTGGAAACATATAAATACTCAAGCTATCTCGACCTTTTATACTACAGAGACAACGGTAAGAGGAGAGCTGAAGCCGACATCTTATCTCTTGGTGAGTTCCCAGAATATTTTCCGACTGGTGAGCACTTCAAAAAAGAGATTGTTAGATGGTTTTCATATCGAAAAGACTTTTAGAACTTCTACTTTAATATACTTCTATAGCCACCCCAAAACAAATACCCACATTCTGTAATTAGAGAATTTCACAGATTTCCTTATAACATAAGAGGTAGACAGCTAATCCTGTTTTTGAAAAACCTCGGCATTTGTTTTTGGTTGGCTATAGTAGAATCCCCCAAGGCAAGACCTCGGGGGAACCTACTTCTGCTTCTATAGAATCCTCCCCAAGGCAAGACCTAGGGGGAAACTTGGAGACACTGCCCCCGAGGCAAGACCTCGGGGGGGATAAGTCTTGTAATCCCCTAGGTCTTGCCTCGGGGGTTTCTAGGTCTTGCTTCGGGGGTTTCTTGCCTTGGGGGTTTTAATAGAATCACAATGGAAAAAGCAGGCTACTTTATGCAGTACGCAAGGAGGAATTACCTCGATACCTCGCACAGAATTATGCACGAGAGGATGATTGAACTCACAATACGCTCCTATCTTTACCGTAGCAAAAGATAGCTCTGGCATGAAACATGCCACCCTATTAAAAGCATTATTAAAACTAAATGCAATCATCTTACGGCGACTTTATAAGTATATATTATAGGGTGCTTTTTATTCTCTTATTGTTGTAAAGTTTTTTTAAATCTTAGTTTTTATGCACCCATTATGTTGTAATTACATAATCTAACCACACTTTTGTTGCCACCCAAAAAGCTGCTTACTCACTGACTCCAGTTTCATATTGAGCATGATAAATGTATCAAGGTCCACCTGATGAAGATCGTGCAAAAGTCTGACAAAAAGACGCACGAGCTCCACACTTTCTCGTGCAGACTGGATGTGTACAATACGTCCATCTTTCACACAGTTGGCACGATAGATGTGGGTAATCATGGTGACTGTTTCATTCTTGATACTCTCTCCAAGCGTATATTTATACTCTCGTGTAAAGTTTTTGGTAAAGCGAGACAACTCCACCAAAAGTGAGTAGCTTTCTTTGTAGACAGGTAAGTTATCGTAGGTAGCCATGTGGTAGTGAAGCACTCACGAAAGTAATTCCTCCGGTAATCTGGAGGTGTTGCCTTCGTGAGTGTACCTTTATTTAAAATAAAAAAAATGCAAAAGAGACAAAGGGTCAAAGAGAACTAGTCCTTCAGGCACCTAACAGATAACCCGAAACTCTTGGCAGCAGTATTGCGGTTCACCTGCGCAGAACCAGAATTGACGAGCCGGTACCAAGCACTGGCCCCACTCTCGGAAGAGGACCAGAGAACACCGTACGTCCCTCGAAAGTAGAAGGAACCATTGACGGAGTAGCCAGCAAGATTCACTTCCATGCCTGATGAGCCACTTGGTTGTAGTTTGGTGCCTTCGTTTGTTCCTCTGTAGACTGTGGTAGACGTGTCGTAGGGGAAGTCAGTTGTACAGGAACCGGAGGTACAGATGGCGCGTTCCATAGTAGTGAGTTGATCATGGGTTGGTATATGCCAACCTGTTGGACATATTCCTTTAGCACCTGCTGTAGTACTGTACTGCATGGCTTCATCCCATTGGTAGAGGCCACCGTCTGGTTGGTTGGGGTCGTTACTGGTGCAGTTAGCATCTGTGTTGGAGTAGCAGTACTTTTCTATGGTTCCATTATTTGACTGAGCGGTTGAGGCTGCTATTCTTGTTCCTACACGGAGGTTTTGTTTCATCCAGCATTGGGAGCCTATGCTTAGTGTGTTGTAGACGTTGCCATCTGCATCAGTTACATTCGTTGTGCCACAGGTGAAGGGCTTAACGGTGACTCCTCCTGTTTTATAAAGTGCTTGTACTTCATTTGATGAGAGGGCACGATTGTAGATACGAACGTCGTCTATTTTTCCATTCAAAAACCATCCAGCATCATTATTGGCTCCAATTTTTATTACTGCAGTTGAATTTGTATTCGGGTAAACACCTGCTGTATAACCAGTTGTAACAGGCACGCTTACTCCATCAATATAAATTTTTGTTGTTGCACCAACAAGATCTGAAGTAACAACCACGTGATGCCATTTCCCATCAATCACGTCATTTGTGGTATACATACAGCGTCCAATTGTTGGGTAATTTTCAAGTAAACTAAATGATAATTTTTTTCCTACTGGGCCATTTATACAATCAGAACCACTTTGAGAAAGACCAAAACCATTAAAAATCCCTGAAGTAACAGACTTCATTAAAAGACTGCCTTGACTGTTTGTATTTTTCAATTTTTCCCATAAAGCAATCGAGAGGGTGCCACCAGTATTATAAACTGTATTATGGGCCACTGAAATGAAATCATCTATTCCGTCGAAGTTAAGTGCTTGACCTATCTTACCGATAGTAGCACTTGATGCTGCTGTCATATTAGTGAGTGTGCCGTTATTTCCGTTACCACTTACATCTGTTGCGGTGGTGTTTGTCATGTTTTTTCCATCAAAGGTCCAGTAGCCGATGAGACCGGAGTTGATGCCGGTGCCGGCGATCGGAGCGTTCACGGTCGGAGAGACATTAGTCGCTACCTGCCCTGCTTTGTAGAGAGCTTGAATTTCTAACGGAGAAAGTGCCCGGTTGTAATAACGCACATCATCAACTTTTGTGTTTAAGTTCGAAATATATCCAACTGACTGCTGCCATTGAGCCCCTAATACACTTCTTCCATTAGCAGTACCATTAGACGGTTGACTGCTACCAGTTACAGCGAGCACACCATTAACATAAAAATTAACTGTTTGTCCACTACGAGTTACCACAACATGATTCCAACCATTAGTAACAGTCTTGGAACCTATATTCCCTGCATTAGAACAACCAGACTCTTTAACAGAGATAGCAGTAGAAGTTATTAAAACCACCGGATTATAGAAACATCCATCACTGTCACCTCTATGTATTACTACACCTGTAGAAGAGCTTGTTTTATATACCCAAAGGGACGTTGTGTAGGTGGTCTGCTCTGTGGTATATCCACCTAATGAAACGTAGTCATCCACTCCATCGAAGGTAAGTGCCTGACCTATTTTACCAATAGTTGCACTTGATGTGGCGGTCATGTTGGTAAGAGTGCCAGTGTTGCCATTACCACTTGAGTCTATGGCAGTTGTGCTCGTCATATTCTTCCCATCAAAGGTCCAGTAGCCGACGAGGCCGTTTGGAACGACGTTGGTGTTAGATCTAGAGATGACAGTTGCTGCAGACGTGTGAAGAGAAGTGAAACTAAAAAATACTAAGGAAAAGATACCTACGAAAAATAGGAAGTTACAATTTCTTACAAAAGAAGATACTCGATAGCATTTTGTCATAGTCCAATTGTTGTATTGTTTAAAATATTTTTTCATAGATTACGGCGTAGTGGTCGAGGTATCTCCTCCTGACGGAGTTGGGGCGAGGAGTGGGAGTGGCGGCTGGGTGTCACCTTGTGTACTTGTGCCATTTGTTCCAGTGCCACCTGCGCTACCTGCTTCAGTTGTTGTACCGTTGCTACCACTTCCTGTACTTGTCCCATTATTTGGAGTACTTTCTGTTGACGTGCCGAGCACCATACCACCACTTCCATTATTCCCACTTCCTCCACTTTGATTGTTGTTACTATTTGGAGTAAGCAAAGGAATAGATGATGTATTAAGCATACTTTCGACCTGGTCACCTGTGAGACAGACATCCTCGCCATTTGCTTTCTTGATACACATCTTATCAGTATAGATCTCTTTCGCAAAAAGCTTGTCAAAGTAGCCAACTACTGCACTTATCTTTACTGCAACATACTCTTTAATGACAGAGCCCCCGCGAGCCAGCTTTTCAGAGAGAGATGTTGCTATTGTTGTTGTCGTAGCAATGGAAGCAGTTGGTAAAATGATAGCTGAAGCAATTGAGGCGATACCCTCGATACCCGATAGCGTGAGGGCTTTTTGTTTGTTCTCGACGACCATTAAAACCTTTGTTGTAGTTGCGAGGGTATCTGCATCTGATATAGCACGACCAATTGTATAACTGTTCTCCATTGCTTTCATGGCATATCCGGGTGTTCCAGAAGAAACCGTGAGCGAGTCCCCGCGCATAACTCGGCCATTTTCGTTAGTAACAAAAACTGGTATACGTCCTGAAAACGCTACAGGTGTGCCATTTTTGGTATTGCCTCCAAGTAAAATACCTGGGCGAGTAGAAATGACCCCAAGAGCTTCTTCGCCATACAGAGCCTTTCTAACAGTTGTCATAGCAAAGGTGCTTGCATCAGTCTCACCATTATCATATGACCAGTCTTCGGTGGATGTAGCAAATGATACAACAGTACCTGCAGGAAGATTTTCATTAGTTGGATACATTTCGGCGAGGTCAGCAGGTGTGCCAATGGTAGTCGCACCGTCTGTAAAGACATCTCCATTTGCTTTTATCTTAAAGACAACATTACCCGAAGATGTAACGTCCGAAATAACACGGAAGATATCGGTACTTGTTGCTGAGACACTACTGTACACATCGAGGCGTGATGATGGGGTAGATGTACCGATACCAAGGTCACCATTTTTTGTAACCGTGATGAGTGCAAGGCCGGTAGAAGATGCTATGACAAATGGGTTCACGCTTGCTTGACCTTGTACTGTGAGTGTTGCAGATGGGGATGATGTTCCGACACCGAGACGAGTGTTAGCTGTGTCGAAGTAAAGCCCTGTGTTATTTTGCGATACTACACCACCTGTGCCGATGAATGCAATAGATCCTGCAGTAAGTGATGAGAGAAAGAGAGATCCGGATGTTGTTATGTTAGTGGTAGAAGCATTAGCAAGTGTCGTATTACCAACAACCGTAAGAGTGCCTGTTGCGGAGATGTTACCTGTTGTGGTGATGTTACCACCGTTTGAGATAGTAAGTTGAGACACTGCATTCTTTCTTAAATCAACAAAGTTACCCGTGAATGAGCCACCGTTTGCCCCAAGATCCATGAGAAGACCAGTGCCAGAGAATGCTGAAATTTCTTGGTAGAATGTAGCCATCGAAGGAGCTGTTGTGAGAGAGCCTGAGTAGAGACGAAGGACGTCCCCTGTTGTTGTTGCTGTACTTTCTCCGTAGATTGCAGCAGGAGATGAGACTGCTCCAGCGTATCCTGTGGTGAATGCTTGAAGACCAAAGGTTCCTCCTGTTGTTCGTATACCTGTGTTGATACCACTACTATTTGTGCCAACACTTGCCACAATCTCCATACCACGAATTGTGTTAGCCAGGATAGTGTTATCTGTCATACGGATAGTCTGACCAATAGCTGTGTTACTAGCTGTAGTTGGAGCGTTGGTAATAGTGAATCTATTACCAGCTTGGACACCTCCATCGATTGGGTTAAATGTGTATGCTCCAAAGATTCCTGCGACAGCGTTCGTAGTTGTAGTCGTTGCGGATATTGTAGCGTCGATAATTACTTTTGCAAGAGAAGACTGAGATGTCGTAGCGATAGCGACGCTTCCAGTCGGGAGGATGGAGAAGAGCGAGACTCCAGTAGAAGATGCAACAGTGAGGAGCCTTTGTGTCGATGAAGAGTTCTGAATAAAGAGTGCTGACGTTGGTGAAGTGGTTCCGATACCGACGTTCCCGCGTGTTGTTGCAAGAAGCACATTTCCTGCCGCTCCTGTACCACCACCAGCACCAGGAAGGAGTGTGATATTTGCCCCGGGGACATTACTTGCTCCACCATTTCCAGCACTTAAGTTGATAGACCCTCCGGTACCAGCAGTATCTCCATTTCCAGTGGTAAGGTTAATATTTCCACCGTAACATGTAAATCCACAGTTTGTGTTACCTGTTGTGAGAGATATACTTCCAGTATAAAGTGAATTTCCTCCTGTATTTATACTAACTGTTCCACTTGTAACTCCACCAGATGGACTAAGGGAAATAGAAGAACGTCCAGCATATGTAGCATACAACCCTCCATATAAAGCAAGAGTCCCACCGCCAGTTTGTGCATCAGCAGCACCTGCAGAAATAGTAACGTTCCCAGCAGTACCACTTGTTGCACCTCCGTTACCTGCGGTGAGTGCGACATCTCCACCATTACCTGTTGCTCCACCTGTTCCACCCGTAAACGCAAACGACCCACCTGTACCTGACCCATTTCCATTTCCTCCGGTGAATGAGTAACCTCCGCCTAGACCATTTCCCCCTGTCGAAGAACCCCCAACTGCAGTGATAGTGTTTGGAACTGAACCTGTTACATTTGGTTGTATGAGTGAAAGGAACGCATTTACTGTTGACGACCCGATACCTACATTTCCATTTGCAAGGATGGAGAAGAGAGATGTGCCAGTGCTTGACGCCACCGTGAGGAGTGACTGGGTAGCGGAAGTATTTTGGATAACAAGACCAGAAGTTGGAGTACTTGTACCGATACCAACATTTCCATTTTGTAAGATAGAAAATAGTGCGGAGCCGGTACTCGATGAGATAAGAAGTGGATTATTTCCTCCGGTACCTGAAACAGCAAGCGTGGCAGTTGGGGTTGAGGTACCGATACCAAAACGTGGGTTGTTCACACCTGTCTGACCATTTGCTTCGCCGTAAACTGTAAAGACTGAAGTGTCTCCGACCATTGCAGAATAACTCTGTATAGTGCCAGT
>JAYWBQ010000024.1:0-13786 GCA_043781255.1 Minisyncoccota bacterium
GAGGCTAAGAAAGCTGAGATGAAAAAAGCTCATGAAGCAAAGAGAGCTGAAATGGAGGCTAAGAAAGCTGAGATGAAAAAAGCTCATCAAGCAAAGAGAGCCGAAATGGAGGCTAAGAAGACAACAGCTTCAACTACTCCTGTGAAAACTAACTAATCATCATTTGATAAGGAAGGGGTATATCAAAAGCGACGCCTACGGCGTCGCTTTTGATATACTGATATTATTATGTCTCACCCATATTGCGCGTATGTTTCTGGTATTGTTGATGTGAAAGATGTCGACAAGATCTACCATGATCTTCACTATGGTGTGCGTATCGAAGATGATAACGAGCTTTTTTGTCGACTGGTGATGGAGATAAATCAGGCAGGACTTTCATGGCACACTATTTTAGTGAAGGAAAAAAACTTTAGGAAAGCCTACCATAATTTTAATATCAAAAAAGTTGCGAAGTATGGTGAAAAAGATTTTGACAGACTGATGCATGATGAGGGGGTTATTCGTAATCGATTGAAGATACATGCTGCAATATATAATGCACAGAAAATACGAGAGATCCAAAAAGAATATGGAAGTTTCAGAATGTGGCTTGATCTGACGGCAAAAGAATTAGGGCAGGATAAGAATTTTTGGCTTAAAGAATTTAAAAAGAATTTTAAATTTGTCGGTGGGGAGATAGTAGGAGAATTTTTGATGAGTATCAGCATGCTTCCAGGGAGTCATGAGGAAGAGTGTGGGAGGTGTAGAATAAGGAGTAAAGAATAAAGTGTGATGGGTATAAGAATGTGGTACATAAAAAGAAAGTGTGATAGAGTTGTGAGTAGGTGCAGTTCATTTTTGATCTGTATCTAGTCCCTCAACAACAGGAGAAAACCATGTATGCAGTAGCTTCTTTCAAATGACACCGGCCGTGGTCAGCCCTCTCAGATTCTTCCGGAGGATTCCATTTAACCAGTAACTAAGGAAATGCTTATGAAAAAAGTATTCACATTCGTGTTTACAGCTTGAGACTAGGTTCTACTCTAAGCTAGTCATGGTTAACTCCATGGACACGACCCCAAGCACACACGTGCTTGGGGTTATTTGATTTCGCGTCGAGCGAAATCATGTCAAAATGACCACACTTTTGACATAAATTTTAAGTGAGCGAAATCATGTCAAAATTACTAAATTTAAGATAAATTTCTTTGTCATCCATGTATGCTAAAATAGAGTAATTATGATTACTAAAACACTTACGACACTGCCACTTACTACAAAAGATTTTTCATGGGTTACAATGACCCCAACACTGATGAAGAAGCAGGCAGACGCTTATATCATTCATAAGAAAAAAGTATACTCCGAAATTAAGAAAATTCTACCAGAGAATCGTACATACCTAAACACGCTCTACGCTCTTGAAAGGTGTGATGATGCTTTTGATAGCTTCTTCAGTAAGATGGGACTACTCTCTGAAGTATCTCCAAAAAAAGAGGTGCGTGATGCGGCACACACAATCGCAACAGAGATGTCACAGAAATTGGTAGATATCGAGTACGACAGAGACCTCTTCATTTCATTATGTGAATACTATGAAGGGAATTTTAGAGATGAGAAAAAAAATCTCAGAAAAGAAGACATCAAGTTACTCGAAGAAACTATCCGAGAGTATAAGCGTATGGGATTTGACTTACCAACTGAAAAACAAAAGAAGTTAAAGCTCTTGATGAAAAAAACTTCTAAATTATCGATTGCATTCCGTCAAAATATCAATGACTATCAGGACTATATCCTGTGTACAAAAGAAGAGCTCGAAGGATTATCAGAGAGATTTATTGCTACGCTTCCAAAAGATAAGAATGGAAAGTTCATTGTTACGCTTCAGTATCCCCATATTGGTCCATTTATGGGAGAAGCTAAGAATAGAGCGAAGCGCGAAGAGCTTGCACTTAAAAATCTTAAAAAAGGAGGAGTTAAAAATCTAAAGATTATCGAAGAACTAGTAACGTTACGTCACGAGATCGCGACTATCTTAGGATATAAGCATCATGCGGATTTTAGAACAGAGGATCGTATGGCAAAAAGTGCTAAGACAGCAGAAGACTTTCAGGGCTCACTTTTAAAGACACTTAGTCCACTTGCAAAGAAAGATATTGCAACACTACAAGCTCACGCAAAGACACTCGGCATTAAAAAACTTGAACACTACGATATTGGGTATGTAGCGACAGATCTCAAGAAAAAGAATTTTGATCTTGATCCAGAAACAGTGCGAGCATATTTTCCTCTTGAACATGTGAAGACTGAGCTCTTTACATTGTGTGAAAATCTTTTTGGCATCGTAATTGTAGAGTATCCTACACCACTGTGGCATAAGGATGTGAAAATGTATAAGATACACAATACAGATGGGACGTTAGTCGGCTATTTTGCAATGGATCTCTATCCAAGGGATGGAAAGTTCGGTCACGCAGCAATGTTTGATGTAATGGTATCTCACGAGCATGGTTACAAGACTGAGGAATACCTTGCACCATTTTCTAGTATGGTGTGTAATTTCCCAATGCCAACTAAGAACAAAAATAAAATGATGCCATCACTTCTTTCTGTCGGTGAAGTAGAAACTATTTTTCACGAATTCGGGCATCTTCTTCATATGACGTTGTCACGTGCAAGACTAGAATCTCAAGCAGGAGCAAATGTCGCTTGGGATTTTGTCGAGACACCATCTCAAATTATGGAGAACTGGGTTTGGGACAAAGAAGTGATGAAGAAGCTTTCATATCACTATGAAACAGGTGCCCGTATGGATGATGCTATGGTTGATCGTATTATCAAAGGTAAAACATTTCAGAGTGCATACTTCTATACACGACAACTCGTTCAAGGAAAACTTGATCTCGATTTACATACCGGAAAAGTAAAAGATGCGCGTGCAGTATACAGAAAGATGAACAAGCTGTACTTTAACATCGAGCTTCCAGAAAAGGAGACACTCTTTCCTGCTGGTTTCGGACATCTTGTTGGATATGATGCTGGGTACTATTCGTATCTGTGGGCGCTTGTGTATGCATGTGATGCATTCGAAAGTTTTAAAACAAAAGGTAATAAAAATGTGATGACCAACACAGAAGTCGGTATGAAGTGGCGCCATGAAGTTCTTGAGAAGGGGTCAAGTGAAGATGAAATAAAACTCATCAAAAACTTCCTCGGACGAGCTCCAAGCCAGAAGGCGTTTTTGAAGGAAGTGATAGGTAAATAAATTAAGGCACGATATACTTGTCTTATCTGGAGCCAGAACAAGAAAATATTACAGATTAGTAAGGAGATGTTAGTCTAGTGACTAAAAAATAATGTATGGAACCAACAAATAATGAACCTACAAATAGTGTGTCTGAGAATGTGACAGTACAAGAAATTACGCCACTAGCTCCTCTAATGACTGAAGAAGTTGTGCAACCAGTGACGATACCACCCCAAGGGAATTTTTTTGATAGGAATGTCATTGCTATCGTTTTTGTTAGTAACATACTTATCCCTGAAAGACTGATGAGTTACCTAGATAACAAAAAAATAGGGAACTCATTTGAGCTTTCTATTCTTCATTGGGTCTTATCAGCAATACTAATTCTTACTATTATACTTGGAGTATCAAACTTTAGAAGTAAACGAAAAGAAATATTTAAAGGTTTATTCTATATTGTATTTCCCTCAATCATTGTCTTTCTTGTTGGGTTTGCAGTTTGTCTTTCAAAGTAACCTCAATGCATATCCATCTTTTTACTGACTATCTTTCCATTTTTGTTGGAATGCAACTTTACTTTTTCTTGAATAAAAAAGGAGGATTAGATTCTGACAAAAAGATCTGGTACATTCTTGGGGCATTAGTGGGGGCATTGATTGGGTCACGGCTAGTAGCAGCACTGGAAGATCCTTATCTCTTCCTCCATCCACCGACATGGCTGTATTATTATGCGAATAAGACAATTATAGGAGGAATTGCAGGAGGTATACTTGGTATAGAGATTGCCAAAAAATTTCTTGGCATAAAAACTAACACAGGAGATTCTGTTGTTGTACCACTGATGATTGCGATTATCATTGGACGAATTGGGTGTCAGCTTACTGGAGTTGCTGACGGTACAATTGGAGTACCATGTGACTATCTGTGGTGTTTTAAGCAAGGGGATGAATTTAGTCGTCATCCTATACCTCTGTATGAAATAGTTGAGATCACACTTCTTCTGCCGTTATTGTATCACTGGATGCGTATTAAAAAGTTCAAAGAAGGTTTTGTTTTTAGACTTTTTATTATTATTTATTTTGGAACAAGATTTTTCTTCGAGTTCTTAAAGGAAACTCATTCAGTCATATTAGGACTTTCTGCTATTCAAGTAACATGCCTTCTGGTTGTTATTTACTACATCTTTGATAGTATTAAACGTGGATTGTACAAACCTAACCTAAACTAGAAAGAGGTGAAAAATGGAAGCACTAGAAACGTCACTGCCACATTCGAAAGAAGTTGTGGTGAGTAAGGGGGTGTGTTGTGTTAACACGCTCACACTTGACCACTTCTGTGGTAATGGAAAGCGCATCGGAGACACGACGTCACGTTGTAATACCTGCGGATCTGAATGTCGTGCTGAGATAATGCAATCAAATGACACGCCACCACGTGTGTACATGGTGAAGCATTGCCCATCTCACGGCAGGACGAGTTCGCGTCTCTCAAGTGATGCTGCGTTTTATAACACAAAAGTTGCAGGACAAGCATGTGGTTGTGGGCCTGGTGGCTGTGCACCGACTGCTCTTGGTGAAAATGCGGCGACATCATCCCAGTTGCACACCTGCACGTTAGTTGTCGAGATCGTGTACGACTGTAACTTAGCATGTCCGACATGTTATGCGGACAGTCCACATTCGAAAAATGGTAGGACTGGAAGTTATCTTTCGGCTGCTAATTTCAAGAAGCAGATCAGAGATGTGCTCGAAAAGCAAAGTGTGATCGATATCGTGCAGCTCTCAGGTGGTGAGCCAACGCTTCATCCTGAACTACTCGAGATCGTATCATGGCTTGGTGAACAAAAAGGAGTGCTTGATATTTTGCTTAACACCAATGGCACAAAACTTGCTGACCCATTGTTCATCCGTAACCTTGCTTCTGTGATCGACAAAGGACGCTTCAGTGTGTACTTGCAATTTGATGGCGAACAAGATGACGGGCAGCTTGCTCTTCGGGGTGGGGACATGAGGGCTATTCGTCAGCGTGCAATCAAAAATTGCCAAGCAAATGATATCCCTATTGCCTTGGTGATGACGGTCTCGCATGACAACAAGTTCGACTGTCACTCGGCTCTTGCTAAAGCTCTCTCTGATGACAATATCAAGTGGGTTGTATATCAGCCAGAGTTTATTTCTGGAAGAAATGACCAAAAAAAGTTACTAGAGATACCTATTAACGTAGCGGATATCGTACACAGTGTCGCTCATGGTGGGGTTATGGATCTCAAGTCCTGGATGCCACTCCCATGTAGTGACCCTAATTGTGGGACAGTGGGATTCCTTATTCGTAGAGACGGAGTTTGGGTATCAGTATCCGAACTTGTTGATATGAGTCAGTTTTCTCCACTTATTGCCAACCGTATGAATTTCGACGTGGATAACACACTTGCCTCATGTGGGTGTGATGACTACAACCTCGGTGAGTATCTCGAAGTTCTGGGTGTTGCAAAAGAAGATATTAAGATGGTGTTCATTAAGCCGTTCATGGATGTGCGCACATGGGACGAAGCTCGTATCGCGAGCTGCTGCACTCATGTACTAACCCCAGAGGGTAAAGTGGATAGTTTTTGTAGGTATTATGGGAATAAATAAAAAAATGTGCACAACCTCCTCGTCTTCATTGTACGGGGAGGTTTTTTAGGATACACTTCTTATATATGGAAATATCAAACCAAGAAAATAATCCTGCATCAGAAAAGAAGAATGGAGAAGGTTTCGCAGACTTCGTTGGTGGAATTGAAAATGCTGTATCAATAAGTCCTTCAACTATAATTTCAGAATCAGACTTAACATCAAACACTAAACCGTTAAATGCTTCCCATTGGTTTAGTCTTAAGAGGTTATTGTATGTTGGTGTCGGTCTTTCTATTGTTGGAATGCTTTCTTATCAACTGTGGTTTTTTGCAGCCGGGTTCGGTCTTCTGGTCGTTCTAGGGATTTTCTTTAAAGGAATTATTGAAGGATTTTCAGGTAAGTCATTTAATTTAGTTGGTTATGCTATTGCGTCTTTGGTTCTTTTAGTTCTGGTCGGATTTGGAACGTGCGTGTTTAACTTAAAACTTAATTAACTAAGTAGTATTATAGTCAACAGGCACCACCTAAAGGTTCTCGTAGAACATATGTTATTTTTGTTTAAATCTCTAGTATTCTTTTTCACAGCTGTTGTGTATACGCTCATAGAATATCTCTACAGTGTTATTAAAAATGACGGAAGGCATATTGATGAACAAACGAAAAATGCTGTATACAGTGGCGTCATACTTATTTTTACAGAAACAACGAGCGTTCTCATTTTTCTTTTTCTCACAACAAAACTCTATACATATCTGTGGGGGAGTGTACAAAGTGTAAATCTTTTTCAGCTTGTGATAGCGGTTATTCTTATTGATATTCTGTATTATTTCTACCACAGAATACATCACAGTAATTCAAAATTATTTGCCATTCATAAAGTACACCACATTGGGACAAAATATAATTTATCTCTTGCACTCATGCTTCCGTGGGTAGGACAAGCATCTATCTATTGTGTGCTGGTGCCACTCATTTTTCTTCACATCTCTCCGTACACTATTATTACTGCTTACTTTTTCTTGTTAACATATCAATTTTTCTCTCATATTTCGTATCTACAGTTACCAAAATAGTGTGATTGTTTTCTTGTGACGCCACGTAATCATAGAATTCATCATTATCAGGATAGGTTCAGTCAGAATCATAACTTCGGAGCAGTATTTTCTATTTGGGATAGACTATTATCTACGTATACCACTACTGAAATAAAAAATGAGAGTACTTTGGGTGTAACAGGATATAAGCAAAAAAACTTTCTTGAGTTTCAGAAAGAAACAGTTACACAGTTTTTTAAGAAATAGCCCCTCATGTACTTACTAAAGACGGTCAAGTAGATAGCCTCTGTCGACACTATGGATTAAAGTAGTTATAAATCTTTTGGTATAAAAATAAAACCTCATGAGCTTGCTCATGGGGTTTTCATTAATTAACTTAGAATTTTAGAGTTCCTAGAGAAAGTATTATGCTCGCTATTCCCCAGAAAAATGACCAAAGTGTAAGAGGTATGCCAGCAAGAACTATTAAAATTCTTTTTGATCTCGAGTGGTATAGTTCTTGTGTTTCCGGATTTCGTTTATTAACAGCGTATAGACTACTGATGGAGAAAACTCCAGAGATAAGATGTAAGACTCCTGGGATAAACATTAAATTTTGCTGCGGGTTTGAAAAAGTCCCAATATTTGGAACAATACTAATACCAATACATGATCCAAAACCAACGATAGCTATAATTAGTGAATAGAGAAGATGAATAACTTTTGTCTTGTTAAGAAGATTTTGTATCATACTTGTTAAGTGTATCATCACTCTTAAAATAACAAATTTTTTAATAGCCAAGTTACTGTTTGAAGTAAGTACTTTCAAAGTAGCACTCCATACGAGATATCTTTATTTTGCTTATTTTCTAACCCTCGGTGTATACTTACATTCATGAATCCAACAGATGAAGAATTGTTAGACGAAATGATAGACAAGGTGGTAGAAGTCACTCCAGTGGAGCGTGTCGTGCGTCATGCCGATACAAACGATAATTACCGTGAACCAGTCGATGCTGAGGATACTAATAATGGTTCTGAAGTAGAAGTCACGTCTTTGCCTGCTTCTTCAGTTTTTGAAAACCAACATGAGACAGAAGGTGAGAATGACCTGGTGCCATTGGAATCAGTCGAGTCAATTGCTACGATTGCAAAAGAAACTTCTACTGACACAAGTAATACCGTTAATGAAAAAAGTTATGCTCAGATACAAGCAGAACAGGAAATGAAAAATACCACATCTTCACAAGAAGTAGTGGATGTTTTGCAATTTCGTGATGTGTCTCAAGTTGAGACCCTCCCGCCTCTCTCAGGGGTGACAGAATTTTCATCGCCGAATACTTTAACCACTTCACCTGGAACTGCATACCATACCGTCTTAGGTGGACCAGAGACATTAAACGATATCATGACTCATGAGCAAGCGCTTCATCCAAAGCCAATTCCACAGAATACACAAAATCATAATCCATACATTTCTTCTACTTTTGGATATACTATTCCGAATGCTGAGTATGCTTCTCCTCCTGTCATTACCGTTGAAGAACAAAATAATTTCTGGGTAGGTTTTTCACTCTTTGTAATGGTTGCTATTGGTGGAGCGGTTACGTATATTTTCTTTTTTATGCCGCAAGTTTTTGAACAAGCTTCTCAAGCTGCCTTTATTGTTAAAGATCAGCTATTTGGGAAATAGTTTTTGTGGGTAAAGGTTGTGTCAAAGCGATGTTCTGTTTATAAAAAAACTAGCGTAACTTCATAAAATGTGTTATTATAGCACCCATCTAAGTGGCATTGTCCGCTTCGTATTTTTCTAGAAAGTTAACTCTGTATTTCTACAACCTATAACCCACAACCTATAACCTAATTATTTATGCAACAAGAAATTCGTAACATTGCTATCATCGCCCACGTTGACCACGGTAAGACTACTCTTACTGATGCTCTGATGCAGCAATGTGGTGTAGGTGTAGTAGGTCAGACCATGGACTCTAATCCGATGGAAAAGGAGCGCGGTATTACCATTACTGCGAAAAATACCTCCGTGCCTTATAAAGGGGTGAAGATTAATATCTTGGACACTCCAGGGCATGCGGATTTTGGCTCTGAAGTTGAGCGGGTGCTTCGAGCTATTGATTGTGTACTTCTGGTGGTGGATGCTCAGGAAGGTCCTATGCCTCAGACACGATTTGTGCTCAAAAAATCTCTTGAGCTAGGTCTTAAGCCAATTGTGGTGATTAATAAAATTGATAAGCCGGCCAGTGATGCAACACGAGTGCACGATGAAGTATTTGAACTCTTTATGGAACTTGGTGCAAATGAGGAGCAACTTGATTTTACAACAGTCTATGCAATCGGTCGTCAGGGTGTTGCCATGAAGTCCATGGACGACGAGCGAAAAGATCTCACACCACTTCTTGATATTATTTTAGAAAAAGTTCCAAAAGCTACCGGAGATATTAGTAACCCATTTAAAGCACAAGTATTCAACCTCGCATACGATAACTTCCTTGGGCGTATTGCTGTTGCTCGTATCTATGATGGTGTTGCAAAAGTTGGTGAGGAAATCATCGTAAAGAAAGCAACAGGTGAAACACGAAAGGGGAAGATTACAAAGATTTATACATTTAACGGTATCGCACGAGTGGATGCTGACACTGCTGAAGCGGGGGACATCGCCATGATCGCAGGATTCCCAGATATTTTTATCGGTGAAACATTCGTAAAGAATGCTGATCAGGAACCGATGGGGGCGATTCATATTGATGAGCCTACTATTGCTCTTAATTTCCTTGTTAATGACTCACCGTTTGCAGGAAAAGAAGGGAAGTTCGTAACAGGTCGACAGATTCGTGACCGTCTCGAGAAAGAGCTTGAAATTAATGTTGGTCTTCGTGTTGACTTTGATACGGATAAATATCTTGTATATGGTCGTGGGGAGCTCCATATTGGTGTGCTTCTTGAGACTATGCGTCGCGAAGGATATGAACTCCAGGTTTCACAACCACAGGTTATTTTCCATGAAAAAGATGGAGTGAAGGAAGAGCCGTATGAAGACCTGGTGATTGATGTACCAGTAGAGTCAAGCGGTGTGGTGATGGAAAAGCTTGGACGCCGAAAAGCGATGATCACTGATATGAGTGAGAAGAATGGTATCAATCGTATTAAAGCAGAGATCCCAACTCGAGGGCTTCTTGGATACCGTGGAGAATTCGTGATTGATACAAAAGGGCTCGGTATTCTTTCAGCGCGGTATCTTAGATTTGGTCCGTATGCTGGTGAAATTGTTCGCCGACTTGTAGGTTCAATGACCTCAATGGCAGCAGGAAAGTCTCTTGCTTTCTCACTTTGGAATCTTCAAGATCGCGGAGTTATTTATATTCTTCCTACAACAGAAGTATATGAAGGTATGGTCATCGGTAATACATCAAAAGGCGAAGAAATGATGGTGAACCCAACAAAAGGAAAGCAGCTTTCTAACATGCGTTCTTCTGGTGCGGATGAAGCGATTGTACTTGTTCCAGCATGGGAGATTAGTATCGAACGTGGACTTGAGATCATGAACGCAGACGAGTATCTTGAAGTGACGCCGAAGTCAGTACGACTACGAAAGCAACTTCTCAGCGAATCTGAGCGCTCTCGCTCCGGCCGAAAGTAAAGGAAGTCATAAATTATTTCATCTACTTTGTCGAGGAGCGAAGAGCGACGAAGATGTCCATAGTCCGCAGACAAAGGACATACATAGATTAGGTTAATTCCTTCATGCCTTGTAACTGGAGCAATTTTTGACATCCTGGGGATACAAATACAATTCATCTTGTATGAAAAAACACAAACAACATAAACAAAAAAACTTTTCACAGAGCTCTCCTGTGAAGCGTGGTTTTCTTGCTAAGTCTTTAAGAAACCTCGGATTTGGAGTCTTACTCATCGCTTTATTCTTTTCTACGATGTATGGATTTCGATGTTTAGTAACAAAAGTGTGTGGCTCTGTTCGTGTCGATAAAATTGTTCGTAGCAATTTTACAATGCTTATGCCACTCGGCGCTCTTGAAGTAGAAGTTGCTAACACAGAAGCGTCTCGAGAACGTGGTCTTTCAGGAAGGCAAAAAATGAAAGACAGTGAGGGTTTTTTATATGTGTTTGATAAACCAGGGAGATACGGTTTTTGGATGAAAGATATGATTTTCCCCCTTGATATCATTTGGATAAATCAAAATGGAATTGTTGTTGATATCGAAAGAGAAATTACCCCTGATTCATATCGTGAAAAGAAAACTTTCATTAACCAATCAGAAGCAGTATACGTACTTGAGGTTAATGCTGGTATGGCTAAGAAGTTTGGGTTGTACCTTGGTTCAAAAGTAAAAATTACAGACTAAAAAGTTCTTCTTTGTTTTGTGTTGGAGAAGACTTGTATAGGTTAATCTTGGTAGTTTTGATACAATTACTTCCATAGTTAAAAACTCCATGAAGTTATTTCTTAAGCATAACCTTCTTCCACTTTCGGTATTTATTACAGGAGCTTGTATTTTAGTTATTGAGATAGTTGCAACAAGAATCCTGTCTCCATTTTTCGGGAATACTATTTTTACAACATCGAGTATTATTAGCGTCATTCTTTTAGCTCTGAGTGTTGGATATTATATTGGTGGTAAAATCGCAGATAAATATCCATCATTGAAGTGGTTTTTTAGTATCATTACCTTAAGTGGTTTTGTGCTCCTTTTTTTCTTTGCATTAGGTGATACGGTACTATCAGCCATAGGAGGTTCTTTTTCACTGATTGCCGGCCCTCTTTTTGCTGCCTTTCTCCTTTTCTTTTCTCCTGCGTGTTTACTCGGAACGCTTTCCCCGTATGCAGTCAAACTTCAAAGTGTTTATTTCCCCAACGAGGGAACTGGAAGTGTATCTGGAAACATTTTCTTCTGGTCAACGCTAGGAAGTATTGTAGGGAGCCTTTCTTCAGGTTTTTTCTTAATTCCATATTTTGGTATTAGAGAAATAATGATAACTAATAGTCTTGTGTTATTTTCTTTTGGTTTTATTTCACTTTTTGTGTTAGATAAAAAAAGAAATTTCTGGAAGATGCTTCTCCTTATTTTACTTTTCTGTGGTCTTTTTATGTATACGTTAAATTCTCGTCAAAAAGAAGAAAGTCTTTACGTAAAAGATGGAAGATACGAGAAAATTACTGTCCTTGATGGGCAGTTTTTTGGCAGACCTGTAAGATTTTTTAAGCAAGATCGTAGTCTCTCAGGTGCTATGTTTTTAGATTCAAGTGATCCACAAGATTTGGTTTTTGATTATACAAAATACTATTCGATATATAAACTATTTATCCCAGAGATACAACAAGCTCTGGTCATAGGGGGAGGTGCGTACTCTATCCCAAAAGCTCTTCTTGTAGATTCTCCTTCTGTGTCTGTGGATGTATCAGAAATTGAACCATCATTATTTGAACTTTCTAAAAAATATTTTAATGGAGAAGACTCACTGAGATTACATTCATACGAAGAGGATGGTAGGCGTCTACTTAGTAAATCTGATAAGCAGTATGACCTACTATTTAGTGATGTGTATTATTCTTTTTTTTCAATACCAGCGCATTTTACGACAAAGGAATTTTTTACTCTCGCCAAGAGTAAGCTAACGAAAGATGGAGTCTTTATGTCAAATATGATAGGAGATCTTTCAAGGCGAGACCCTTCTTTTATTCTTTCAGAAATGAGAACGTTCCAAGCTGTTTTTCCAAATAGTTATTTTTTTACTACTGATTCAACACGAAGTAATGCATCACAAAATATTATTTTTGTTGGATATAATAGTAGTAAACAAATTGATTTTAACTCACAAGCTATCACTAACAATGAAAATAAACTTATTCAAAATCTTGGGAATAAACGTATCGATCCAGATCGGTTTGCTTTAGATATGTATCCGATGATGACGGATAATTATTCACCGGTTGAATATTTTGTAGGTAAAATTCTTCAAAGAAATTTTGGGAATAAAAATCCTTTTGACGGAGAAGAAGTTTTAGCGATTATTCGTCAGCTAGTGCATTACGGCCCACGATATCCAACAGCTCCTGGTCACACACAAACACAAAAATTTATTATTTCTGAAATGAAAGCACTCAATCAGCAAGTTGTAGTACAAACGTGGGAACATAAAGAAGAAAGTGGTGTGACATATCCACTCACAAATATTATTGTTCGTTTGAACCCAAAAGTAGAAAAGCGAATAGTTATAGGGTCGCACTATGATAGTCAAAAAATATCCTTTAAAAATACTTTAAACAAAGACACCCCTTCACCTGGGGCTAATAATTCAGCCTCTGGCGTTGCAGTGCTTATTAATTTTGTGAGACTCCTCAACGAAGGAGGTATACCCCATGATATGGGGATTGACATTGTTTTCTTTGACGGAGAAGAAGGAGATGAGAATCAGGGTGCAGATTTTAAAAAATGGAAGCCACACGGCTCAGTATATTTTGCACATCATCTTAATGAACTATATCCAAAAGTAAAACCTACCACTGGTATTATTCTTGACATGGTATGTAAAAAGAATTTAAAAATATACAAAGACCCACCATCTACACCAGAGGTTGTCTCTAAGATTGAAGAGTTCTGGAATTATGCTGTACGTAATAATGACATTTTCCAAGAGACTACTCGAAGTAGTGTTATTCGTGATGATCATACACCGCTTAACGAAGCAGGTATTCCGAGCTTCCTTCTCATTGATTTCGATTATAAAGAGTACGCAACAACAGAGGATACACTGGATAAGTGTAGTGGTAAAAGTCTAGAAGGAGTTACTCATGCGCTCTGGGAGTATACACATAAAAAATAGCCACTAGTATGTGATAAGTTTTTTGATACAAGAAAGGGCGAGATCTTACG
>JAYWBQ010000025.1:0-13366 GCA_043781255.1 Minisyncoccota bacterium
ATGATCCAAGGTAACCAAGATATCCAAAGAATGCCGACACAATAGTTTCCATCTTTATCTCCTCAGTAATAAAATGTTTAAAAGCTACTCCTCCTTAAGACTATCATGGATTAACTTAAAGAAAAAATTTGAAGAAAGTACTCAGAACACAAAAATCCTTAATAAGGAAATAGGCGAATTATCTACGTCGAAACTATTTATTTTTATAAAAAATACTTCAAATAAATCCTATGTGTATGTTGCGTCGTTTATAAGATAATTATGCTACTATTCCAGCATTATTCGCTAAGTCCTTTAATGGATTAATTTTCATGATCTCAATTGTTGCTTCTGGGATTTCTAGATGTGGATGGCCAATAAATAGAGAAGCCGCTTCTTCTTGAGAATTTGCTTTTATTGTCCCATACATCATGATATTGTTCTTCGTGTCAGCAACACCATTTTGTGTGACCACTTTCGTTTTCCCAGCTCCAGCCGGAGTATCTATGAACGATTCTGCATTGGCTTGCATCCATATATCCCATGCAACTTTCATCTTTTCCTCAGCAATTTTACGCTCATTGGCATCGGTTTTCATCCAATTTTCTAATAGTTCAATAGGTATTAAAAATAAAACAAGGAATTTTTTCATATATATATTTGTAGTAAAGAAAAATTAGTAAAGGTACTTAAAAGTATACGTACCATTTATGTAGACGAAGAAGGAAGAGAAATATTACAGGGAAAGGTATTTAAATCAGTCGCACAACACAGTTCTTTTGGTGATAAAGTCAGAGAAAAAATGCAATATGAGTTATATGTCAAATTTTACATTTAAAATTTAACGAGTTTGATAATAGTTTTTTTGAAGGCAACAGTGAAAGATAAGAAAATCGTTATTGCTATACTTTTGGACTCGGCAGTTACACTGAAAGAAAAAGATGAGTGGCACCTATTGGGAGATATATGCTAAATTTTACGTTTAAAATTTAGCGAGTTTGGCAATGGCTTTTTTGATACGTTCCTTGATTGCCTCTTTGTCCTTATCTTCGTCTATCCAACCAGTGAGGTCTCTTTTTTCCATTGCTGTGAGTTCCTTCCAGGCCGCTTTGGCTTTCGGGTTATCTCCAAGTGCTTTGTAAAAAGGCATCGGTACTACTGCATAACAGCAGGGTCGTCGCTTGCCGGTCAGAAGTTTATCGCGAGTGATTCCAATTCGACGTATACGGGTCTCTGGTTGCTTAGCACCTTCAATCCACGCGATGAAGTCTCTACGAGCGATAGGTGTGATATCGTTCCAGGCTACTTTTGCTTTTGGTGCATTATCAAGCGCTTTTAGAAGGTCAGTTGGTGCTTTGTATTCTGGTACTTGTATGACCGACCGAGAACTTAAATTTGTTTTTGAATTTATGTTAGTGAGTTTTGCCATACATAAATAGTAGCACGAGTACAAAACATTAAGGATTTATTTTTGAGAGTTGTTGAGGTCTTGTTATTTAAATTATATTGCTGGTAAGTTGAAAACAAATTTAGAAATATTCTATTAGTTATATAGACTCATAGCCGCTTCCCGTGATAGGGATTTCTTCGCCAAGATATTTTGGTATTCGGTTATAGAAAAGATCTAAGAATGCTTTCACGTTGGCAAAAACTTCTCGTATATTATTTTTAAAACTGTAAAGATGCTGGTCTGAGGCTATTCCGTATGCAGTAATACCCAGCTTACGTGCAATGAATACTGATCGAGGTAAATGAAAAGATTGTGTTACTATAATCGCTGACGTAACACGAAAAACTTCACTGGCCCGATACATACTACTATAGGTATCGAAACCCGCATGATCCAAAAAAATATCGCTATCACGAACTCCTTGCGTTAGGAGATAATCTCTAGCTGGGTTTACTTCATTGTGAGTAGTTGTGCCATCATCTCCGCTTACAAGAATCGTTTCTACTTTTTTTGTTTGATAAAGTAAGATAGCTGTGTCGATTCTATCCTTAAAAATAGGAGAAAGTTTACCATTTTTTGATAGGCCGGCACCGAGGACTAAAGCCGTTTGTGTTTTTGGGAGGAGTTGTTTATTAATTTTAATGTATTGATATGATTCTAATCTAATAATCAAAAAAATTACCACAGTAGACATAACCAGAAAAATACCACCTAAACGTATGATTGTGAATAATTGCCTCATAGGATGAAGTATAGTCTTCTTAAGGAAAAAAGCTAAGTCTATATCCCTTTGTAAGAGGCAAACTTTTCTCCTACACATTAAAGATTTTTACCTGAAGATACGAAATTATATTATATTTAACATTTCTAACGAAGTTGTAACTTTTTTAGAGAAAACTAAAGTTTGTTAAATTTCTCTTAAGTCTTTCCTACTTTTATATGGTGGTATAATCATCAAGATTCCTGACTACTTTATGTTTCTCTAGCACTTCCGTAGGCTTTCCTATGTTAGAGTCCGCAATAAATATGTGCACACTTTTTGGATCAACAAACTTCATATATAGCGATCCCAAAACAAATACCTATATTTTGTGGTCAGAGTATTTTCATAATTTCCTTTGAGCGAAAACATACCCATTGTTATGTGATAGTTCATTTGCTTTAATCCAAAGAATTCGTCGATACTTACATCGGTTCATGTTAGTATTTGAAAATTAAACACATACGAAAAAGTACAATGTTTCTCCCGTCATCTATTATCTCGTCTGCCTAGTAAAGTGTTGATTCTTATTCATATTGTCATTTTCTTAGTAAATCCTTTAGTGTCTGTAAGTTATTTGGGGCATAAATAGTATTCAGTTGGTATAAGTCCTTAAAGTCATTATAGATTCCTTTTTTTGAAGTTCTTGCTGATACATAACCAGCATTCTTAACTGCATCAATTATTGTACTGTTATAGTCTCCATAAGGATAGGCAAAGTCCGTCACAGGGACATGTAGATTTCTTTCTAGTATTTTCTTGCTCTGTAGTAACTCTTCGTCCAACTTACTTGGATCTAATTTTGTAAGTCGTGGGTGGCTTTTTGTGTGATCTCCTATCTCCATACCAAGATTGACCAGATCATGAAGATTATCCCATGTCATATACACAGGACTTCCAATAACTCCAGTGTAAATATAGAAGGTGGCCGGTATATGATACTTAGTTAAGATTGGTAGTGCATTTTCGTATTGACTTCTCCAGCCATCATCAAAGGTTATTGCTATTGGTTTTTGGGGTAGTGTATTACTTTGTTCATCTTTAATAAGATCTTGCATAGTAAGAGGTGTATAGCCTTGGTCAACAATATATTCAATTTGTGTTTCAAATATATCTGCTTGAACACTAAACTTTCTACTAGGTTTGGTACCCTTCACTGGAAGGAGGTCTGGCTTGCTTATCTTATGATAAACCAATATAGGGATAGTAGTAGTAGCACTTCTAATAATTGGTGTCATTTCGTTGCTCATAGAAGTTTCTACTTCTAGTTTTTCATTATCTATAAAATCTTCATGACTTGCATATCCACGTGATGCAAGGAGTCCGATTACGATAAAAGCAACAAAGAGCTCAGTCTTTGTTCTTGTAAAGAATTTAGGGGGTGTTATTTTAAGGGAAGTCATTTATTTAAAATTTATCACAACTGCACCAAATAAAAAAGGCATATCATATATTGCCTTTTTTATTTTTATTTACCAACTATTTAGTGTGCTATAGTAGTTGCTTCACCAATTTTCTTGTCGTCCATTTTCTTCGCTGTCGTCTTATGCTTATGCTTGGTAGTCTTTGACTTGATCATTGGGACACCTTTTTCCCCCTCCATTTTCTTTACAGGCGAAGGTATTTCCATTTTAGTAGTTTCTGGTTTCATCATCTTTCCTGTGTTAGTTTCAGCGAAAGCAAATGTAGAAGCAGAGATTGATAGAAGAGAAACTGTTGCAAAAATTGCGATTGATTTTTTCATATAAAATATATTATTATAGTAAGTACATTATTGAGTATAGTATATTAAAAGATAAAATACTACGTACTTGTTGCTTGATTCCGAGTTCAAGGAGTCTCTCCTACAAATATTTGCTTGCCGTTGCTCACAAATTTTGCCTTGGCCTAACGACATGATTTACTAATCAGTAGACACTCAATTAACAAAGTGACTCTTGGAGTATGCCACTTTTTCTGCTGAAAAAGTCTCGGACGCCAGAACTCGGCTCAATTCGGCTGAGACGCGCGAGCCAGAATTTTCCGATACCAAGCCCTGTAAGGTTATTTTTAGTATTTTAATTTAATTATTTTGACGCTCTTCGAGCGCGTTAAAAAGTTGCAAAAGTGACACATCCTCGACTATTATAGTTACAGTTCTCTGTAACTATTTGTTGTGGAATAAGGTTAAAAAATAATATATAATTACTGTGGTAATCCTTTGAAAAGCTGGCGGGATCTTACCTTAGGTGCTGTTGTTATCCTTTAGGGGGCTACGTCACACTTTCTCCTTCCTCCTTAGAGTTTTTAGAAGCTTTAAGGGGGGAAGAGAATGGTCGACTCCCCTAAATTACTAACATTAATTTTCTGAGCAAATGTATGGCAAAACCAATTCACACAGGAGCAAAGGTTACTGATTCCGGTATTTACCGAGTGGTTGGTAATACGAACGAAGTTATCCTATCAACAGGAGATAGAGTTCCTCCAAGTCATGGAAAGGCTGTTTGTGTTGTGCTAGTCCGAAAGGTCAAGCATTCTTAACAGTCTTGTGGGATAGTGTGTAAGTGAAAGAAAGCACTATTCCTTCCCGTCAGCTTTTCAGTGGGTTATTTAATAGAAAAATGGTGTTTGTTTTGCCCAAGTAGTACTTGGGTATTTATTATGCAATACGTCATACAATTTTTTAGAATATTTTGAAGTATCGTCATTTTTACATGTTGAATATTTTGTCATTTTTGTAGCAAGTGATAATGCTTCTGGTACACGACTACTATTTGGATGAGATTGAGTGTAAGCAAGAATAATTTCTGCAAAATAGTTTGGTGGTATCGCATACATGGATTTCGATTGTTCAATTGCAGAAGCTACATCATTTTTAGATAGCATCGTATCTAAAAAAGAAAGAGCATAACTAGATTTTCTTAAATCTACAAGTTTAGTTTTATAATCAGTAGATCCTTCTACATATTCGTAAGGGTGACAATAATTCCATCTATTGTAGTCAAAATTAGAAACAGTTTTATAAGAAGTAATGAGATTATCTTCCCATATCATCGCCGTTGATAAAGTCTTATATGAAACCTTAACAACAGCATCGTCATAAAGCCACAACCCGATACCAGGATACTTAAGCATAAACATTGCAGATGTGAATTTCTTGTCTTCTATATTCTTTGCTTGTATGTATTCTTTAAGATCATTACCTATACTTTGATTATTTTTAGAAATTAATACAGCCATTTTGTCAGCAACAGAAAAATTGCCAGATAATATAGCTCTGACAAATATAGTAAGTCGTACTAGTTCCGTTTGGTCTTTCGGTAACACATCATCTAAAGAGAAAATATCCGCTTGTTTTTCAATCGGAACTAACGAAAAAACATCTTTTGCTTTGTCATCAATAAACTTTATTTGTTGTATCTTCTTACTATCACGGTCTTCAGAAATATAATCCGTAGTTATAGAATATCTAATAGAATGCCTAAACATCTCTACAAGATTACCTGATGTTACCATGCGTAAGTCTTCAATATAATCCCAGACTGTTGGTGATGTGGTATTTGGTAACTGTGCAAGTAATTTCTTTGCCCCCACTATATCATCAGCATCTATATAAGCTTTAATAAGATAATACTGTACGGTCCAATATGCAGGGAATGATGGCGGAAGTTTTTGTATTGCAGTTGATATATCAGAAAACATTGAATCTGATTTTTTAATGTGTCTAGCAATAGGAATCAGCCACACGGGTTGTTTAGTTTCTTTATACTTTTCTTTTGCTACTGATAATGTTTCAGTTGTTGTTCCTGTCCACGCCCGTTCCCATTGTATATATTGTGAACCCTTTAAAACATCTTCGGAAACAACGCCACTATTTATGCTATCAAAAGCTATTTCTATAACATTTGCTGTATCTGTTGTCTCAAGTATTGTTATATCCTTTTTGTAAGTTAGGCGATATATGATGTCTTGAGCATTATCACGCAAGTCCTTCAGTTCATTAGAAGATACTATCTTGAAATCCTTCTTGGACATCAAGATTTTAAACTGCTCCATGGCTTTTTCATCATATGTCTCTGTTAAATTTAGGGACTGTCCTAATTGAAGATATACCCTTCCCAAGGAATATGTAGCATATGCTTGCCATGGATGGTCTTTTGTCTCAGCTATAACTTTAAACTGCCTACTTGCTAGGCCATAATCTGCCTTATAGAAAGATGTGGCCGCCTGCTGGTACTCATAGTCCTGTTGTAGGATTCCTTGATACTTCACTTCAAACAAACAGTCTCTTGTAACACACTTTGGTTGCGTGGTATGAATGACAACCATCACTTCTTTCTTCTTAAAGAAAGATTTTACGTATACAGTAAAATTAGTAAACCAGTTGGATTTTTTCTCTCTAGTTATCACTTCCGCTGACTTATTTACCTGTCCGCACAAGGCAAAAACATTTTCTTGATTACTAATCCACAATAAAACATCTGATTTACTATAAATAAATTTTCTATTCTTCAGGGTTGCAATTGCTGTCATATACACAGAGTCTGAACAAGCACCTTTCAATACTCCAGATGGAGTTAAAACAGTGCCGTCTTTTTCCTTCTTCCAAAGCTCAAGTGGCGTGGGCGGATAAATTGCATGACTGGGCTCAATGTCTGTATATTCGTAAACAGGATCTGGGGCAACATAATAAAGAGATTTCTTTGTTTGATATGATAACGGTTTACCAATAATTTTTCTGTATATTGGAAATAAAGTTTTAATATCTACATCATCTGGAATGATTACATCAGGAGTATCTATATTAGAAAAATCTAGCCCCACCTCGGAAAACGTAAGTTTACTTAATACTTGAGGTGTGTGAAAGAAAATAGGGAAATACGGCCCACACGCAGAGACTATACCAACAGAAAGAAAAAGAAATATTGTAGCTATTAAACCTTCCTTTCTACTTACATTTTTCATTTCTTTGTGTTTATATTATTTTGAGTATACGCTTAAGTTCTTGCTCAGTCCAAGAATTGGGGTTGAAGATGTAAATGTCTCTATTCCCTATGTATTTCCGCTTTGGGATAGGTTCGTCAGTGGTTACACCAATAGCAGAGGAGCACTTTGGTGAACCCATAAATGTCTTACCTGTATACCCACCCATAATTGTTTGTTCATCAGGTCCAAGTCTATAAAACATAGGTACTGTGAAGTCTATTTTTGTATCATTAAGCCACGAATATGTGTCACACCACGACACGAGAGCGGTTATAGAGAGTGGTATGTTGTCTGGTAACTTACTTCGTACCAATGTAATGAGAGAAGAGTACCAAGGTCTTTCGGAACTTTTAGCATCAAAGTCAATCTGACATCCAACAACATAATCTTGGCTACATAGAGTGAGAACAAATTTCTCAACCTGTTTCATACGTTCTTGAGTTAGGTCCTTTGGTGTATCGAAGTTATCTATTCTCACCACAGGAATGACATCTGTATTAGCAGAAAGTTTTAAAGGTTGTACTCTTTTAGCAATAGTCATGCGTCCATGTTCTATAATCACAGACCCTGCATAATACGCAACAACAATATCACTATCTAAGAAAGTAAGGTTTTCATTTCTCTCCCACGCCCAAACAACAATTCTATTTCTTTGGTGTAATAAAAAGGCTATAGCCAAAAGTAGTAAAACAACAACTATGTACTTGTACCTATTGCTAGAAAGTATTTTTGTATATATGTGAATATTTTTCATCATTCATATATTTATTTAGAATCTGAAATCTTGTTACAAATAGAGTCTACTAACTCCATTTCTTTTCTGTGTTCTGCTTGTTTTAATCTTTCAACTGCATCATGTAAATAAAATCGTATATTTAACTTAGACGAAATAACCTGTGCAATAAAGAAATTTAGTCCTATAATTATTGCCTGGATCCACAAATGATTATATAAAAGCCACGGAACAAAAATAATGACTGAAAGTGCAATTAAAGATAGCGAGGTACTGAGTGATCTTGCAACAAATGGATATCTAAAGTAAAGATAATATTTTTTAATTATTATTTGTTCCTCCGCATTAAATAAAGCACTTCCATTGGGAGGTAAACTTCTACTAGAAACTAGGAGCAAATACCCTTCTAAAATTAGACAGAATACTACAAAAGCCCATGATGCCTGTATAGGATAGAAAAAAGACATCACAACTAGAATTATAGTAATTATTTTTATCATAATGTATTCTTTCTATTCTAACACCAAAAACCTAGTAATCGAAGATAATATAAATATAGTATTCTTATTATTCCAATAGTACCTTCGACAGGACTCGAACCTGTAATCTTCTCGTTAGAACCGAGGTGCCTTATCCATTTGGCTACGAAGGTATGGTGCCATCAAGTGGAATCGAACCACTATCCCATCCTTTTCAGAGACATGCTCTACCACTGAGCTATGATGGCAATTTTAGTAACAAAAAAAGCGAGCATTGAGCTCACTTGGTCGCCACCTATAAAAGCCACATAATGTGGTTTCTTCGGTGGCTATCTAAATCTTGATGTATTGTATTTCACCCCCATATATTATCACATATTTATGAGGAAAGACACCTACTTAACTAACCAATTTTATCCACACACCTATTGCATATTTCTTTCAACGGCTTACAATGGATATATAGCCTAATAGTGGCCATATTACAAAAATGTTTAACACTGGAAATCTAATTACATGCGACGGGTGCACTCCTCCTACTATTCTAGCTAGGAGAAAAGGTACTACATCTTTTGAGATTATAAAATATCTTAGAGGTCAGCCTGTCAAAGTTCATACTGAATATAATGGGGGTAGTTTTACTATTACCTGTGATAAATGTCGTATGGGTCATATCTTCATGCATTTTAACGAAGGTATGTCTTGTGTAGATTCATCTAACAGTGAATTAAATACAGATTTGTAATTGTTAAAGTGAGTCACAATTAAATCGAGCATCGTCTGGAACGCCCAGATATAAGTTTGTACAAAGTACGAGCTTATATCTGGGCGTTTTTGTTTGCTAGTTATTAAAATCTAATCAATTAAAACAATATGAAGAAACTAACGTGGGCAACAGTGCAAAGAAAAATTAATGATCTAGTTCCGCAAGACGTTAATCCTAGAGTAATTACAAGTAGCCAAATGGATGCACTTACAAGGAGTTTAAAGAAATATAATCTTGTAGAAATTCCTGCTATTGATAAAGACGAGAAAATTTTGGCGGGTCATCAGCGTATCAAAGCTATGCAGTTACTTGGTCGAGGTGACGAAGTAGTAGATGTGCGTATTCCTAATAGGAAACTTACAGAAAAAGAAGCGAAGCAATACCTTATAGCAAGTAACGCGCTGGGTGGTACATGGGACTTTGAAAGTCTAAAATCTTTTGATCTTGATTTACTTCTTGACTCTGGTTTTGACCAAATTGAACTTGCAAAATTTTGGGATGAAGATCAAGAAGTTAAAGATGACAACTTCAACGTTGAAAAAGAGATTAAGAAAATCATTAAACCAAAAACAAAACTTGGTAATGTAATTAGGCTAGGAAATCACAAAATTATCTGTGGCGATTCCACTAAAGTAGAAACTCTTAAAAAATTATTCGGTGAAGAAAAAACATCTTTCATCTATTCAGATCCCGTCTATAATCTGAACATAAATTATGATGGTGGCATTGGAGGCAAAAAAGACTATGGGGGTAATGTAAATGATTCTCGTACATTTGAGGAGTACAAGACATTTATTAGTAATAGTTTAAAATCTGCCTTATCAGTAGCAGAAGATAACATTCATTCTTTCTATTGGTGTGACCAAGTATATATTGGATTAATTCAAGAAGTATATAGATCTCTCGACATAGATAACAAACGTGTTTGTTTGTGGTTGAAAAACTCACAAAATCCTGTACCTAAAGTTGCCTTCAACAAAGCATACGAACCAGTGGTGTACGGGGTGCGAGGTAGACCTTATCTAGCGGAACAGATTACAACTCTTAATGAAGTTCTTAATAAGGA
Source organism: Minisyncoccota bacterium (assembly GCA_043781255.1). Lineage (GTDB taxonomy): Bacteria > Patescibacteriota > Minisyncoccia > Phycocordibacterales > UBA5272 > UBA11704. The sequence goes on from JAYWBQ010000025.1 coordinate 10,199, forward strand.
AGCAAAAACTGGAAATGAATTACTTGAGTTTACAGATGTATGGACAGCAAAACGTCTTGCTTCCAAAAACTACGAACACGCTACCTCTAAGCCAATTACACTGCACGAAAAGGCTATAAAACGCTGTACAAAGCCCAATGACATTATCCTTGATAGTTTCTTAGGTTCAGGTAGCACTCTCCTTGCGGGAGAACAATTAGGTCGAAGAGTATATGGGTGTGAACTTGAGCCAAAGTTTTGTGATCTCATTGTTAAGCGTTATGAATTACTAACTGGTAAAAAAGCAATCTATGAAAAAGAATAAACTACAAGATCAATTTCTAGAGGAACTAGCCAAAGTGCCTATAGTGCAAGTGGCTTGTGAGAAATGTGGTCTATCTCGTAACTCTGTCTATCGTTGGAGAAAAGAAGACAAAGTGTTCGAAAATAATATGGATGAAGCACTAGTAAATGGTGTAGCTTTTGTGAATGACATGAGTGAATCACAACTACTCACCCTCATTAAAGAAAAGAGTTACTCCGCCATCTCTTTTTGGCTTCGCCACAGAAATGATAACTACAAGGACAAGATAGAAGTTACTGGAAATATTGCTCACTCTACAAGAGAACTTACTGCTGAAGATGAGGAACTCATAAAGGAAAGTTTGCGACTTGCATTACCAAATAATCAAGACCACAATGACATACCTAAAACCGAATGAAGAATATATCTTAGAACGGATGATTAAAGATCGTACGTTTAGAATTGCACTAGTAACGAAAAGCCATTTTTGGTTTTTCCACTATTACTTTGGACAGAGATATGCGAAATATCCCACTGCGGATTTTCAGCGAGAGATATTTAACATTACAGAAAATCCTGACTTACAGAACATCGTAATCACTGCCTTTCGTGGTTCGGCGAAGTCGACCATTATTACATTGTCATACGTCATATGGTCGATTGTTGGTGTGAAGCAAAAGAAGTTTGCAATAATCTTAGGTCGTACACAATTAAACACTCAACCAAACTTAAATGCTATTAAAAAAGAACTGGAAGAAAATGACATGTTTAGAAAAGATTTCGGACCGTTTAAGGAGGAGATTGATACTAATGGAACAACACAATCAATTCTATTACCAGACTATAATGCACAAATATCAACACGATCAATTGGGCAAAACATTCGTGGTATTAAACATTTCCAGTATCGACCTGATTTAATTATTGCGGACGATATAGAAGACTCAGAATCCGTACGAACTCAAGAAAATAGAGACAAGATGTTTGACTGGCTTACTGGAGATGTTTTACCTGCTGGAGACCTTACTACCCAACTTGTATTTATCGGCACACCACTACACAATGATTCTATCTTAATGCGTTTAAAGAGTATTTTTGAGGACAAGAATCCTAAAAATACTTTTCGTGAATTCCCAATCGTTAATGAAAGCGGAATACCTCTTTGGCAAGGAAAGTTTAAAACAGAAGAGGACATCAGAAATGAGAGAAATAAATGTTTTAATGAAATCGCATGGCAACGTGAATACTTATTAAAAATTGTAGATAGTGAAGATCAAATAATTAAACGTGAACATATTCACTACTATGAAGAAATAGTAGAGACTGACCATCGTTTCTCTGCACTTTCTGTTGATCCTGCTCGTTCACTTAAACAAGGAGCTGACTATACCGCTATAGTATCTGGGAAAATGTTTGGTCACGGTAGAGATTCTATACTGTATATAATGCCGAATCCAGTAAGTTCTCATCTGACAACAGATCAGCTAATCCAAAAAGTTAAAAGTCTTTCGCTTGCGGTTAGTGAGGGTGCTTATTATTCTAGAACATATGTCGAAGATGTTGGATTTCAAGGAATCATAACTGATCTACTAAAAGCTGAAGGGATCCCCGCCAAAGGATTTCCTGTTAGAGGTTGGAGTAAAGAAGATAGACTGACTGCCGTCTCGTCACTTATAGAGCTTGGGCGTGTAGTTTTTCCTAAAACTGGTGCTGAAGAATTAATTAATCAAATACTAGGATTTGGTAAAGAAAAACATGATGATTTAGTAGATGCTTGTACCATGCTTATTCTCCAAGCATTTGAAGATATAAAGAAACCAAGACCAAGTATACGATGGGTTCGTTCTAGTGATATATTTGGGTAAAAGAATTACTTTTGCCTACGAACCATTTCATTTGGAACCCATCCAGATTGAGCAATATATTTACCTTCAGTAATTCTAACTTGTGTAGAAGGAAATTCTGATCCAATAACTTTAATAGCGGTTCCACTATCTACCATTAATACTTTTCCATCTAATACCATTTGAGAAATACCTAAGTTATCTTTTGCCGTTATCAAGTTAAACATTTCTTCATAGTAACTTTTATTGATAGCAACTAATACGGGGTTAGTTCCACCAGTTGAAACATAACCATCCTCTCCTATTTTTAATCTTTCGCTTGCTTGAGGTGTTGTTGGTGTTTTTGAACTTGGTGTAATTATAGATATAACAACACCAATTACAAAAAGAGCTAAAATAACTTTTCCTATTGTTTTAAAGAATCCATCTGATTGTTTTTTACCACAATGCTTACATACTGAGGCATCTTTTAAAATGTCTTCTTTACAATAACGACACGGTTTTGTTGTATTCATAAATTGCCTTATACGACTTTATAAATTTTGTGGAAGCAAAAAGCCCACCACGGGTTCTGACTTGCGTCAGACATATCCGTTTCCAGATATGGCGTATAAGGCAACCCCATGATGGGTTTTTTACTCCTTATACGTCTTTCTTCACCATGCCTTTGGAAACCAAAGGTTTAGGCTACTATTTAGTTGTTCCTCTTAATACTCTTGTATTAATCTATTGATTATATCGCATATAAGGGCTTTTGCTAAGGTATTCATACCAACAGATAAAGCTCTCACTGGGCTACGTTTTCTTAGTCTTGCATAGACTTAGCAAGACTAGTGATCTCTGTCATTAATATATAATGGAAGCACAAGCAAATGTAGGACTAATCGGCAAGATGCAGGTTGTTCCAACAACAAAAGTTAAGTATGTACTTTATTCGAGAAAAAGTAGTGAATCAGAGGAGCGGCAAATTCTGTCGATAGATTCACAAATTAAGGAAATGTTATCTTTAGCTGAAAAAGAAGGGTTAGAGATTGTAGATAT
>JAYWBQ010000026.1:0-4382 GCA_043781255.1 Minisyncoccota bacterium
CTTTCATCTTCTGACGTCTGCTGTTTCATACTTTTGCTATACTACCCTCATGAAACAAAGAGCTGTAGTTACTGGTGGGTGTGGGTTTATTGGGGGATATCTTGTACGAGAACTGCTCGCTGACGGGTATGACGTTATAGTGATAGATAATCTTATACAAGAACTTTTTGACGAGAAGAAAAAAAAGCTTCCAGAAGTCACTTTTATTCATGCAGATGTTTGTGAGTATGAAAAAATAGTTTCAGTGATTAACGAAGGTGATGTTATTTTTCATCTTGCAGCACTCACAAGTGTACCTGGATCACTCGAAACCCCTCTTCCCTATCACAACACAAATATCGTAGGCGTATATAATGTTCTTGAGGCGGCACGAGTACAGCATGCGCGTGGTGTTATTTTCTCAAGCTCAGCCGCAATCTATGGATCTCAAGAAGGTCTCCTTTCTGAAAATACAAAGCCCCACCCAGAATCACCATATGCAACCCAAAAACTCGTAGGAGAAACCTTATGTGAATCCTATGCCATTCAATACGGCCTACCATCTATTGCACTACGTTACTTTAATGTGTATGGCGAGGGTAATCATGAAGAAGGCTCATATGCGCCCGTGACTGCACGATTCTTAAAAGCAAAACGAGAAGGGAAACACCTTTCTGTCGTAGGTGATGGTGAGCAAACACGGGACTTTATTCATGTAAAAAATATCGCACAAGTAAATGTTGCAGCCGCGAACCTTTTAACACCGAAGTATTTTGAAATTATTAATGTCGCAACGGGAACTGGTACAAAAGTTATCGATATCGCACACATGGTCGGTGGTGGAATAGACCACCTCCCTCCCCGCACTGAGCCAAAAAACTCTACAGGTAACAATGAGAAACTATTCAACCTCATTCCGCACATAGAACTTATTTTACTTGAAGAAGGGTTGCGAGAGATGCTGGGTAAATAAATTTATGTCGAAATGTGGTCATTTCGACGTCATTTTGCTCTAAATCTATTTACGTCAAAACTTGCTAGTTTCGACGTCATTTTTACGTTTAAAAATGAGAAAACCCGCCGAAACGGGTTTTGCCGTTTGGGCGGGTTGTTGTGAGACTTGCTTTATTTAAGCAACAGTAACACGGCGAATTCTTCTAACTGCTCCAGAAGGAGTACAAAGAAGGTGATGACCTTGCTCTTCTCTCTCTCTCTCTTTGTGCAAGCAAAACTTCAACTTCTTCGTTTTTCTTGTACTGCATTTTTTTCATGTAGTACTCAATCTCAGACAAAATTGCTTGGCGGTTGCGATCACCGTACTGATCAATGTCCATCAGGTTCCAGCACTTCCTGACAATAGAAAACCAAGCTTCGACTAGCTGACTCTTGCGAAGAGTGGCCCCTGCCTTGTCGATAATCCATACCAAGATCTCGGCCGCTGAGTGGCGATGAATTGGCATTTCCCATTCATCATCACCAATGTCCTTGTCTGCTTCAGTTGAGAAGTAGGCTATTTGCTGTGGAAGAGTTTTCTTCCACTTCTGGAAACGTGAAACTTTCATTAATTTCTCCAAGAAAAGAGCTACTTATTGACCGGTCGGCCAACATTTGGCTCGAGGTTAATAATAAATTTATTATAGCATAATTTAATATAAAAGTCAATAGAAAAAAGCGTAACCCCTCACACCCTCCTCAACTCCCTATACGCTTGAAAGTACGTATCTGGGTTCCTTCTTAATAGTTCTCTTACTACAGTAAACAGTATTGATAAGGTATGGGCTCCTTGATATGACGCAGAGCCAAATGAAATACGACGTTTAATAACAAGATGCCTAAGAGACTGTTCAGCTATATTGTTAGTAAGAGGAAGAAAAGGAAAGACATGTTAAGTATTTCTGTATATTCTTTGTAAGGGTTATTTTGATACGTTTAAGTGGTGGTGGGTCTGTGGTATGAATAGATGAAAGGACTAGGAACTTCTTTGTAAAATAGTCTCTTCGCAGCTCTGGATTTTCTTGTAGAAGAGAATCTTTGATTTCATGATAGATTTTCTTTACTTCTGTATAGTTTTTTACAAGTAGTTGATGTATATACTCTTTAAACTCTGATGACTCTGCAGGATCTCGAAAATGACCCCCGAGGTCTTGCCTCGGGGTATGAAAGTCCAGGTCTTGAGTTAAATTGAGATGAATACAAGGCGCGAGAAATTTTTGCGACCAAGGCGTACGAACAGTACGACGCGTGGAGCAAAAATTTCTCGCAACGCTGTAGTCGCTCAATTTTACTCAAGACCCAAAAATTCATTCTTCATCTGATACTTATGCCCACTCCGTGCGTAGCGTCTCATCCCTGAACACATCCCTAATGCCAAAAACTCTGCGAGTAAATGTGACCCACCATAACTCATAAATGGAAGAGGAATACCTGTTACTGGCATAATACCGATATTCATACCGACGTTAATAACCGTATGTGTGAAAATCCAAATTAAAACACCGTAGGTAAACAATGCTTCAAATGTTGAGTCTGCAACGAGTGCGTAGAGTGCAAGTTTATAAAAAATAATAAAGAAAAAGATAAGTAAAAGCATCGACCCGACAAAACCCCACTCCTCTGCAAATGCAGCAAAAACAAAGTCAGTTTTATACTCTGGAAGGAAATTGAGACGTGACTGAGTACCAAAGCCGACACCTTTTCCTAAAAGCCCTCCTGAGCCGACCGCAATAGTGGACTGATACGCGTTATAGCCTGTACCACGCAAATCTTGAAGTGGATTGATAAAGTTTATGATGCGAGCTTTTTGGTAGGGCTTAAACGCGAGATTCCAGGCTAGTGCAAAAGTTACCGCACCAATAGTGAATACCACCACGAGATGTCTTATGGATATCCCTGATACAAACACAAGTCCGAACCAGATAAAAAAGAGCACCATCGCAGACCCAAAGTCTGGTTGTAGTACTACAAGAAGGAATGGAATGAGCGTATATACCGCAGAAACAATGATGTGACGAATATTTGCGATCTCAATATGACGGCGTGAAAAATATTTAGCTAGGACGATGATGAGCGCGAGCTTCATAAGGTCACTCGGTTGAAATGCGACCCCCCCTACACGAAACCAGCTTTCTGCCCCTTTAGAAACGTGACCCAAGATAAAAAGGAGTGAGAGGACAAAGAGAAGAACACCATAAATCATCATCACAACCCGCGTCTGCTTTAAGAAGCGATATTCAAAAAGTGACGCCACCAAAAAAATAGAAGAAGAAAGAACAATCCACAACCCCTGCTTCCAAAAATAGCTATCATTACCTTGAAACGAACTCATCGTAAAGAGTCCTGAAAAGCTGATAGCGAGCATCGCACTAATAAGTGTGACATCCAGAGTTTTTATAAAACCAAAAAAACGAGAAAGCATAGCTAGTACGTTGGTAATGCTTCAAACGGATTAAATATTGGATACACACCTATTCTTGTTGGTGCAAAAGGGAGTGGCTCGTTCCATGTAAGAATTATTTGTTTAGCTTCTTCTTTTTGAAGAGTTGGGATCACGGTTTCTGCAACTGCGTAGACGTTGTCATTAGCATCATAGAGAAGCACTCGCACAGGGAGGTTTAAAACGACGATTCGTTTTGTGTTAACAACTGTTGCATATACACGAGGAATTGAACCGGGTTCATATTTTCTCTCGCTAATTTTAACTGTTGGAGAGGTTGGGTTTTCAGTTACCTTGTAGTGTGGGCCGTCGATAAGAGTTACCACCACATTAACAGGTGGTCTTGGGAATTTAACACTTTGAATAATAAGCGGAAATTTTCCATCGAGAGGCACCGTTGTTGAGCCTGACAAAAGCTTTAGAATTGAACCTTTTTCATCGTATGCAACGAAGGTGTAACCAACTTCACGAGAAGCATTATCAATGTTTGCATTTGCAACAAGTGCGACGAGGTCATAGGTTTCGTAGCCTGATGTAACAGCTTTTGAAAAGAGGACAGAGAATTGTTTTACATCATTTTTACAGATGAGTGCGCACGTTCCCCCACAATCAATACCAGTTTCGAAGCCGTTTTTCTTACCATCAGTACATATTGGTTCTGGAAAAAGAAATCCACGCATGAGGAATACCAGAATAGCCGTAACACTAACAAATATTATGAGTGCGTAGAGTAGTTTTCTTTTAAATTTCCACATGAGGATATTATAACACGGGACTGTAGATCAAAACGGCTTGGCCGCGAAGATGCCAAGGAGCGCAGGCGACGCAGGTGTCCGCAGTCTAGAGACTAGGACACGAAGCCACCAGGCGGAGGGACCTGTAGACTGTAGACTGTAGACTGTAGACTGTAGACTGTAGACTGTAGACTGTAGACTGTAGACTGTAGACTGTAGACTGTAGACTGTAGACT
>JAYWBQ010000027.1:0-33035 GCA_043781255.1 Minisyncoccota bacterium
TTTCATATCTAATACAGAAGTGTAAAAGATACAAGGTAAAAGGGTAATTAACCCAGAAACAGCTCACGAGGGCCAGCATCAGCAACGCGATAGGCACGATCGTCATCGTCCAAGCCCAACCTCCGACGGTCGGAGTAGAAGCACCCGCACACCGCAAGGCCTAGAGACCACAGAGATGATAGACGAGTCCAGCCCTTCACGTCCATCCACTTCTTGTGCTTCCACATATGGAAGGCGGTGGAGAGGAGGTATTCAGAAGGATCCATGCATTGAAGCTTTTCAGACGTAAAATCATCAAAGCTTTTGTTCCGATGCTTGGCGTCTGGCTCGTCGTCGCCAGTGTGAGCGAACACGTAGACACCTTGTGGTCGCTTCTGACTCATGTCACGAATCATAGAGCCTTCTTCAAGAGTCTTCCATAAGTATGGATTGACTTTGAAGTGCAAAGTAGTCCGTTCCATGATTACTGCTGTTGTGAGCGGTAAACCCCCAACCATGTATGCCGGCATGCCTTCTTTTTCAGGGAATGGCACCCCAGTGAGATCAACGTGATAGTCAAAAACTTCCTTGAAGAACTGCTCAAGTTCTGCGGAGGCAGTATGCTTCTTTCCTGAAGCAACCCAAAAAGCTTGAATGAAAAACTTTTTGAACTCCGGCGTTATCTGCACTTGGAAGTTACCACCAGTGGTGATAACTTTTTGAGCTTCCTCAGAAGTTATTGTCCCCGCAATCTCCGCAAGCCACCCCATTGCGGCAGTGCTTCCTGCAACTCCGAAAAGTTGTGCAATTTGATTTTGCTGTCCCGATGTGATCAACTTGGTTGTCATCATCATTCCTTTCGCTGAAAGCTCGAACCAAAGTAGTCCAATTAAACCCCAGCAGAAAATGTATCATCCTTCCAAAGCATCAACCAATACTACACTTTCTGCTAGAGTCTAACGGAGCAAAAACCCTAAGAAATAGTCAAAGAGCTTTTTACAAGATAGCACACTTTAGTATAAAAGTCAATATACGTGTAGGATCGCCTTATTTTACAAAGATTTTTCACCTTATGCGTCGACTTTGAACTCAGATACGCTAAGTCTACAGACTGATCTTTTTACTTTATTAGCATCAAAATCTGGTACACTACCTGGTATCGATGCTGTCACAAAATAATTTCTCGTCTGTTATAGTAAGTGCAGGGGATCATATAGCGCTTAAAAAGCTTATTTTACAAGCAAAAGATGGAAACAAAGAAGCCTTTGGAACCGTTTACCAAGCGCTCTACGTCCCTTTGTACAGATACGTCATCTCTAAATGTCATGATAAGGAACTTGCGGTTGATATAAGCCAGCAAACATTTCTCAAGTTTTATGAAGCATTAGCGTCATATGAACCAGAAAAGTCGCCTCTTGCATATCTTTTTACGATCGCAAAACGTCTTCTTATCAACCACAGTGAAAAAAAGACATTTGAATCTTTTGATGAAACTCTCTTAGAAACATATAACGAAGATGATTCTACAAAAATTCTTAGCGAATCCCATATCAAGAACCTTGCAGAATCGATCAACACATACCTTCCATCACTAAGTGATGACGAGCAAGAAGTGATCAGATTATTTTTCTACTCAGAGTTTAGTTACAAGGAAATAAGTGACGTACTAGAAAAAGAAGAAGTGTACATTCGAAAAATAAAAGAACGTGCACTCAAAAAACTTCGTATTCTTACAACACATCTCCATGAAACAAACTAACCAAATCACACAATCTCATAAAGAAACCGCGATTGAAAAATCCTTGACTATGTATAAGGAGAACGTATCGCCGTCAGAAACCTATTTTCAAGCAATACTTTCTCAAATACCAGAGCAACAAAAGCTTAAAGAGGGACGTGCGGTACGTTCCCCATATAGATGGTTAGCAATTAGTCAGATGGTTACCTTAAGTGCGATAATCCTTGCGGTACTCCCAAGTTATGTACTACCTCCACCTGATGCAAAGAATAACCCTTACTATGAGACTGATAAGCAGATCGAAGCATTTGAGCAACAATTAGATAATGAGGACTCTGCAAGAAATTTACAAGATTATTCCTTGTAATGGTCAGCATTCACTCGACTTTTATACTATAAATATATCATCACTATGAAAAAACATTTTTTAGCACTTGGACTTAGTTGTATGGTTTTCTTGCCGATATACAGTTATGCTGAGGAGACACCTAGCACTCTTACAAGTTCCACATCTGTTTCAAATGTAGGCTCATCAACAAACTATCTCATTACAAACGGAATAACAACTCCTAAAACTTTTACGATATGTTCCCAAGAAGCTATCGAGGTCCGCGACACAAGTATTGCTTCTTCTCGTGTTACCTATAATACAGCGATGGCAAACGCCCTCACAGAAAGAAAAAATAGTGAAAAAACAGCCGTAGCGATCAAAAATGAAGATGCTAAAAAATATGCCCTCAAGTTCTCCGTGGAAACCTATAAACGAGAAGCAAAAGCTGCCCAAACTGCTCTTATTCAAGCACGAAAAATAACATGGCAAACATTTGATAATGACATTAAAAAGTGTAGAAGTCTCGAGGACATTGAGGTATCCTCTAAATCTTCAGATGAACAGCTGGTGGCCGGGAATGAGCCGACTCCAATACTAAGAAAAATGGAAAAGGCTGCAGAAAAAGTTGAAGAGAAAGAAACCAAGACAATCAAAGAGACAATCAAAGCCCAATTCGAAAGTTTTAAATCACTTTTTAATTAATCTAAGTTTCATGCACTAAAAAACCTATGCTTTGCATAGGTTTTTTAGTAACTAGATTTGTATTTTTACAAAGGTGATCTCCCACCAATAACTCGAAATAATATCAAAATAATAGCAACCACGAGAAGTAAATGAATAAAACCACTAACGACGTTAAATCCAATAAAACCAACTAGCCAAAGAACTACGAGAACTACAGCGATTGTTGTTAACATATAGTATAAAGAAAATTAATAATGAAGAACTCTGGACTGACGTCACAGGCTATTGGCTTGCGAATAAATGAGACTTACAAATGAAATAAATTAACCCCTTTATTTAAACTAAGAGGCTTACACATCTCAAACGAAGATAAGCAGCGGAGATACCAATACAATGAACCCTCTCTATAGAAGACGGATTAAGTGCGGAAATATTTCATTACATATGTCTCATTATTTTCTTGATTCGGATGTAAATTATTCTAACCAAATATTAAACATAGTAAGCTGTTTATTTCTAAAAAAGTTAGTATAGCCACCCCAAAACAAATACCCACATTCTGTAATTAGAGAATTTCACAGATTTCCTTATAACATAAGAGGCAGACAACTAACCCTGTTTTTGAAAAACCTCGGTATTTGTTTTTGGTTGGCTATAAGTATTCAATGCTTCGTGAGATGATATTCATCATCATATGCACCTAGGAGAACAGATAGTTTTTATATTATATTTTACACTCAACCACAACCGGTGCATGATCGCTTCCTAAAAAAGTGTCTAAGATGGTTGCATTTTTGTAGGAATCTTTGAGTGATTGACTGACAAAAATATAATCTATTCTCCAGCCGACGTTCCGTTCACGCGCTCTTGTCTTTTGGTCCCACCAGCTATACATCACCTTGTCACCATTTTCTGTACGAAAGGTATCAATAAACCCTGTCTCAATCACTCTATCTACCCAAGCGCGTTCGATAGGGAGGAAGCCGATTTGCTTACTATTTTCTTTTGGTCGCGCGAGGTCTATCTCATTGTGGGCAACATTTAAGTCTCCACAAAAAATAACTTTGCCATACTCCTTCTCTAGTTTTTGCACATGTTTAAGGAAAAGGTCATAATACCGTAATTTGAATAAGAAGTGATCCTCATCTCGCCCACCGTTAGGGAAGTATGCGGTGACGAATGCAAAATCTTTGTAGATAAGAGTGAGACATCTGCCTTCTGTGTCGTATTCTTCTATGCCAAGTCCGTACTGGACAAATTCAGGTTTTATTTTTGTGTAAACAGCTACCCCCGAGTATCCTTTGCGTTCTTTTGAACTATCGAAGTACGATATGTATCCAGCTGGCAGAAGAATATCCTCAATCAACTGATCTGGTGTAGACTTCGTTTCTTGAATACCCATAATATCAGCCCCGAGTTTGAAAACTTCACCAAGAGCCCCTTTCTTGTGTGACGCCCGTATACCATTTACATTCCAAGAAATAATTTTCATATACTCCCAAGTGTACCTTATAGTATATAAAAAATCATAACTGCATGCTTTTCTCATTTTTAAAAGAATAAGTTCAGGAAGGTTCTTGCAGACTTAATTAGAAAAGTAAGCAACGTTTTTTGGCCATCTTCTTACTCATAAACTTATCTCACAAAAAGAGACCGGAATGTTAGATAGATACGTAAACTACGTTTCCAATATTAAAATCCCCAAACATCGGGGATTTTATTTTTTCTCTTTCACGAAACTTCTTGAAAAGGTATCTTCACAAAGAGTAGCTTTATTACTCTTGTAACCTTTGTGTTTTTTTCGTATAAATTCTTTTTCTTACTTCAATACCATCTCCACAACTTAAAATGAAATCGGTTGTCTGCGAAATAGTTAGATTTTTTTTACCAGTAACCCGTAAGTCGTTATCAGAATCATCTTCTCCAACTTTTTTTAATGAATCTTGGGTGCTTGTTGAATTTACTTGTTTACTTTTATCTAAGTTAAGATTCACTGTATCAAGAATTTGATTAAGAGCCTCTTCTGAATCACTTTGACCTGGCGTACAGCCAGCAGCTTTACAGTAACTCTTTGCCCTTAAAGTACATGTCTCCCGCGGATATAGAATACTCCATTCAAGCGTTGTTGTTCCAGTTGAAACAACAGCTTGAGGAGAAAGATTCAAAAATAAAATAGGTGGTGGAGGCGGGGGCGCATTATAATAACGAGCGATAGGGGAGCCGTTATAGCTTCCCTTGCTACAAGAAATTGAATAGTTCCCACTAGTGCTCACTGGAAGTCTCACCTCTTGAGAGTATGTGCCTGTAGCAATAATCATTTCTTTTTCTGTACTTTTAACAGTATATGCATCAGATAATTCACACGAAAAAACAATTTTTCCTTTATCTACAGCATACTCTCCAACAACTTTAGCTTTAAAAACAGATGGGGCAACACATGTCTTACTCACACTATCGAAACCTCCAAACCTGCACTTAGTGACAAATTTTCCCTCATTAATTTTTTTATCTCCTTCAAAAAGCCCGATAGTCTGAGGATCTTCACTAAATGGAAACGAATACACCAAACTCCCAGAAGTTGCATTTGAAAGAGTGACTATTCCAGTGCCCATATATTTTACTTCTACCTTTTTTTGTGGAGATCCTACAGACCAAATAAAATTCATTTCACAAGAATTTCCTCCAGTTGCAATCAAACAAAAATTACTTGAAATAAAATCCCCAGTAAGGACTTGACATTTTGAACCATCCCACACAGAAAGATCCCCAGAACAAATAGCTCCTTCTAGAGGTGCTGTACTTGAAACAAGAGGCTCAACACATCTATGTAGATATTTTCCCCACACAGCGGTAGATGAATTACAGTAAATAGGATAGCAGCTACTTGTTTTGGATGCATCACACACCTCCCCGTCTATTTCGTCACCACTTGCAAGAGTAACAAAATTAGAACTTAGACTTGTATCAGTTTTTTTAGACTCCAAAGAATCATCAGAAGAAATTTCTAAGATACTGTCGATTTTTATAGCATCTTTTCGAAGAAAAGAGATGAACTTTATAATTCTTCCAGTTCTAGAAATTTTTTGATTACGTAAAAGTGCGATAATCTCTTGTTCCGTTTTTTCAAGAGAACTAGTTTGAAGTGTATTAACAACTGCAATAAAAACTTTTCTTTTCAAATACGTTTCTGGTTCTAAAAAAACAATAGAGGAATATAATTTTGTTCCCCCTGTACTGAGAGTTATGCAATTAATACCCGACGTGACATTGTTATACCCTTTAGCGTCAAACCATTCTTTACACACCATTCTTCCAGTTTCAGAAGAGCCGTCAATAGAATTTTTCCAAAAAAGTTGCTCAGCTCCAACTGACTTTATTATGGTTATGTAACTTTGGTCACCGTTTGCAGACCCAATAACTATTTTATGAATAGGATTTTTATTTTGACATGCATAGTCGATAGCAGATGAAACCAAAGAATCTTCTTGTTCTTGATTACAAAAAACATTGATTATATCTTCTGTCTTTTTATCTAAATGGAGGCTAAGAGAGTAGTGTTCAAAAAGGTAGGTATCTAATGGACTCAGGTTTTGAGAATTTTCTATAGTTGAGATTTTTTTTGCTATCAAAAAATTAACACCAAATGCAAAAGCAACAAGAATAACTACTACGAGAATAAGATACTTAAATACTTTCATAATGTCTGATAAGTATACCAAGGGATTCCCACCATATTAATAATGAACATCTAAAAAAGGGGATACTGAGGAAATGCCGAAAAAATTATTTCTTCTTCCCATGGAACTTCTCGAACTGGTCACGAAGGAATTTGTTGGTGACATTTGTATATATTTGTGTCGTCGCAATTGAAGCATGCCCCAGCATAAGTTGTACTGTTCGTAAGTCTGCTCCGTTATACAAAAGATCCGTTGCGAAGCTGTGACGTAAAACGTGCGGTGTACACTTCTTTGCTATCCCTGCGAGCTCTGCATATTTTTGTACAACACGTTCGACAGAGCGAGGAGTAAGTCTGACCGATTCCTCCTTTACCATGCGAGCGTGTGCGCGTGGGGAATGGTCGATAAACATTGCTTCATCGATGTCTACTCTGTGCTTCAGATATTTCTGCACTGCAACGAGTGCTCCGCCTGACACAAAGACAACACGTATCTTCCCACCTTTTCCACGAACCGATATTTCGCCGGTAGAGAGTTCTGTATCTCTATCAAGTGAGCATAGCTCAGAGACACGAAGACCTGTTGAAAAAAAGAGTTCTAACATTGCTTTATCCCGCAACCCTCCGATAGTAGACTCATCCGGAGCAGCTAAAAGATTAAGAAGTTCTCTTTCTGATATAAGATCTAGCTCTCGTTGTTGTGTCTTTGCGAGCTCAATACGCTCTGGATCGTATCCTTGTATTCCTTTTTTACGAATATATTTAAAAAACGCACGAAGTGCAATTAGGTGATAGTTCTGTGTTTTTTTGTCTAATGTATCTTGAACTTGCCCACGCTTAGCAATCCTCGCTGGATAACGATTAAGAAATACTCGATACTCTCGCATCATCGGTTCGTTAATATCAGTAGGGGACTCAATACCTGAATGTTTATTTGCAAAGTCTAAAAAACGTGTGAGGTAGTGATCGTAGTTTCTCACCGTAAGAGCAGAACGTCCCTTTTCGATTTCGATATATTGGAGAAAGTCTTGTTTGAGGGAAAAAAGGGAGGGCATGAAAAAGTTTTTAGTTAGCTATTGAGGTAAGCATTATAAAAAACGACAAGTAACTAGTGCCTAGTATATACCAATGTCGTACAATTATTGTATAAGCTAGTTTACCCCCGAGGTCTTGCCTCGGGGTGTAGACTATTTTGTAATAGTGTTTATTTATGATGATAAAAACTACTATTGAAATACCTTGTAAAGTAAGGCTTACCCACGGTTGTGAGGAGATACGATTAGCTTTTTAGTCAAAAAACTCCATTACTTTAATTCACTTTTAAGTACTCACATAGAAACCGCACATAAAATAAGAGGAGCTGCATGAGCTTGCAATTTTATGTAATATATGATAAGCTATGTCAATAGTTACTAAATACGTTTAATTTTCATACTTTATTATGCTTACTCCTCGAAAAAAGGCAACCGCCATCAAAACAGCTCAAATTCACGACACTGACACAGGATCTCCTGAAGTTCAGGTCTCTATTTTAAGTAAAAAAATCACTGAACTCACAGGTCACCTCAAGGTTCATGCTAAAGATAACCACTCACGACGTGGACTTATTCAGATGGTTGCTGACCGCCGAAGTCATCTTAAGTACCTCGAAAGTACTAACAAGAAGCGATATACTGCCATTGTCACCAAGCTCGGTTTAAAATAAAGAACCCTGGGCTGACGCCGCAGGGTATTGTTCGCGAATAAATAAAATTATTTCATCTGCTTTGTTGAGAGAAAATTTCTTATGAAATGTATTATTTCGTATACTTTAGTCGAAAAACCTTTATATGCCTCGCATCTAAAACAATTTTCTGTGTTTTAAAATAAACCTTACATTTTGAAAAAGATAAGCACCAGACGAAAGGCTGGGCTTATCTACAGAAAGATATCAAGTATACTTATTTTATAGCGTATACTAACTATAGTTTCTATTTTTAATATTTAAAAGGAAGGGTTATGTGGGAATTGTGTGTATTTTTTATGTACAACCCTCCACATTCTGCCTTCCACTTTCTATCTATGTCCGTCATCAAACACCTAGACCAGCGTGTCGCAGTTTTTATCGATACACAAAATCTGTACCACAGTGCAAAAAATTTATATAACACGAAAGTAAACTTCGGGGCCATCATGGACGCAGTTGTTGGAAAACGAAAACTTATCCGTGCTCTCGCATACGTGATCACCACCGAAGCAGGAGATGAGACACAGTTCTTTGAAGCACTCACCAAGCTTGGTATCGAAACCAAAACAAAAGATCTGCAAATCTTTTACGGTGGTGCAAAAAAAGCCGACTGGGATGTTGGTCTTGCGGTGGATGCTATTCGTCTTGCACCAAAAGTAGATACTATTGTCCTAGCAACCGGGGATGGAGACTTTGAACCTCTTGTTAATTTTCTTAAAGAGCATTTTGGTGTTCAGGTAGAAGTCATTTCATTTGGTCGCTCGACGTCGAGCAAGCTTCGTGCTGTCTGTGAAGACTTCATCGATATGTGTGATGCCCCAGAAAAATATCTCATGGGATACCGCGTACAGCGTAGCCCCGCCTCAAAAAAAGCAAAGCCTCACGCTAAAAAAGTAGCCCGAGTTGTTAGCTCTTCATCACGAAAAGAATACAGTGATGATGAGCTCGGAATTTTTAGTGGGGAGGAGAACTAGATACTTGTAAAGTCTCTATTAAATCTGGGTGGTGACCTTTGGCTACCACCAAGATTTACTTTAGTGTCTACTTTCGAATCTTCCTATTCACTAGCAACTAACAACTAAAAACTATAAACTATACTAATGACAACAAAAGTCGAAACCTTTGAACATGATATCGCGGACGAGATAAGAAGAAAAGAAGCAACGCTTGCTGAAATACAAGCAGTTACAAATCAGATTAGTCCTACTGACTTGCTGCCTCAAAAAAAAGCATCTATTCTTGTTATCTCCTTAGTTACCTTACTCATTCTCGCTTTAGGTGGCATAGGCGGGCTTACTTACTACTACTTCACTGATCCACTTCTTTCACCGTCTGCAAAACCTCTTGAAATAAAGCAAAGTGATATTCCAAAACTGACAGCAGAGGTCTCAAAACTTTCTCCAACTCTCGGTACTGAAATAGGAAGATACATTTCTCTTGTTGAAAAAAAAGACAAAGGGTACGTGCTCACTATCAATAACTACTCAGTAGTTTTTGTATATATGACGAGAAATGAGTCGGTATACATTGATGACTTATTGGCACTTTTTGCAGGAATATCAAAGACATCTACAAGTACCCATATTACTCTTTCACAAACAACTTCTACGCCCACATTTGTAGCATCTACAGCCACACCTGTTACTAATACAACCCTAGGTGTCCTCCCGTCAGCTTCTTCTTCAATAAAAAGACTTAGTACAGCAACCTCAACAAAACTAGTACTTAAAAAAAATCCACTCAAAAATTCAAGATTAACAGTAGTGATTGCAACTACTACTGAAAAAACTATTCTTGAAAAAGAGTTAGTTTCGACTCCGCTTGATACAGCGCCAGTCTCAAATTTCAGCGATATCACTATCACTAATCAGAACATGCGAGTCTACAAAAAAGATAACCATACCGTTGTGTATGCATTTGTTGGAGATAAGACTATTTTAATTTCAGAAACTCCAGAAGGGATCCTTTCACTTAAGAATGCTATACTTTTGAAATGAGTGTTGCTACCGTACAGTCTGCTCACATTGTTGGACTTAAAGCATCTCCTGTGGTTGTTGAGGTTGATGTCTCACACGGCATTTACTCATTCTCAATTGTAGGACTTCCTGATAAAGCTATTGATGAGAGTAAAGATAGAGTCATCGCCGCACTAAAAAATAGTGGTGCTAAAAATCCAAAAACTGAAGGCCATAAAGTAATTGTTTCTCTTTCTCCTGCTGGTGTTAAGAAAGAGGGGTCACATTTTGATGTTCCAATCGCACTCGCGTATCTAACCGCATCAAAACAATTACATCTCCCAAAAGACATTGGTTGGTTTGTGGGGGAGCTCTCTCTTACTGGTGAAATTCTTCCAATGCAAGGAGCGCTCGTTATCGCAGAGTTTGCAAAATCTTCCGGCATAACTTCACTGTATGTTCCCTATGCAAACAAAGAAGAGGCAGCACTTATCGATGGACTTACCGTATACGGATGTAAAACACTTTCTGATATCATTCTTCATCTTGGTGGAACTATCGAAAATAACCACACAATTGTTGATATTATTCCTCAAATGACTACCGAAATACTCTATGTTGCGCCAGATTCATTTTTAGACTTTAAAGACATCAAGGGGCAAACGACTGCAAAACGAGCTCTTGAAATAGCTGCAGCAGGGGGACACAATATCGCTCTTTATGGTCCACCGGGCACAGGAAAAACAATGCTCGCTCAAGCTTTTACCGGGATACTTCCGTCTCTTACACACAATGAAGCACTCGAAGTTACTCGTATTCATTCACTCATTAACAAAGATGCAAAGCTCATCACACACCCGCCACTTCGTAGTCCACACCACACTTCTTCACATGTTTCATTAGTTGGAGGAGGAACGAACCCACGACCAGGAGAAGTCACCCTTGCTCACCACGGTGTACTTTTCTTAGATGAATTTCCAGAGTTTGATAAGCGCGTAATCGAATCCCTCCGTGAACCACTGGAAGAAGGTCTCATCACCGTATCTCGCGCAAAAGGATCATTTACATTTCCAGCTTCATGTACACTTATTGCTTCGATGAATCCATGTCCATGTGGCTACATGGGGAGTAAATTAAAACGTTGTGTTTGTAAAGCGTCCGACATCGACAGATACGCACGAAAGTTGTCTGGCCCAATTATGGATCGTATCGATATGTGGGTACCGGTACTTCATATTGATTACGATACACTTTCACATGGAGAAATGGGGGATGCGAGCACCACCGTGCGTGATCGTGTGAAAGCTGCACGAGAATTTGCTCGTAAACGTTTCAAAGAAAAAGGAAACCTTATGCTTTCAAAAAATAAAGATATGCGCTCAAAAGATATTGATATATACGTAGAACTAAGTGAAGCGTGCACATTACTTATGAAAAAGTTGGCAACTGCGTCTTTACTTTCACCGCGTGGATATCACCGAGTACTGAGACTTGCTCGCACAATAGCAGATTATCGAGGAGGGGACACTGTGAACGAAGCAGACATCTTGGAAGCATTTCAGTATCGGCCGAAGTTGTATCAAAATAGACTGTAAAAAATAACTTGTAGACTTTAGCCAGTAGACTGTAGCTAAAATACAAGAGTAGCTTTTGACTGCTTTTGTATTTTAGTATTTGTATTAATATGGCCAGATTCTACCAACCAAGGTCTACAGTTCCATTAAAAATGATTTTAAAATCCTTTTTAAATCACTTTATACCATTTCTAATTAACCTTTACACACTGTCTGCACGAAAACACTATTTTTTATGAGGTAAATTAAGGAAAATATGTTGAGTGGTTTATTAGGGATGGTATTAGATATGAAGAGCCTAGGGATTTTCTAAAGAAGGTCTAGTAGACCTACGGTGAATGCAGAAAATTCCGTAGCTGAATCATAAGATTCATGCCTGGCAAAAAGTAGACTCCTGATTTCTTAGCTTTTACTCAATCTTCTGAAATTGCAGTACCCTTGAGGTATGAAGTTATTTAAAAAGGGTTTTTTGCTCCACGCACTTCAAAATGGAGATGTGGTCCTGTAGACTTACCTGTGTTACCTAGTTCACCTATCACTTCAGCTTGTGAAACACTCTGACCTAACGTGACATAAACCGCATTTAAGTGAGCATACACCGTTTGAACACCTTTATCATGAGCAATAATAATCATACTTCCATATCCTCCGTTATACCCACCAGATTTTGCAACGATAACTCTCCCTGAAGCTGATGCCATCACAGGTGTCCCTACAAAAGAAGCCAAGTCCACTCCGTTGTGTCCGTGAATCCCTTGTGACTTTCTTCCGCCATTAATTGGTCTAACAAGGAATCCGTTCGGTGCAGTGTACGAATATGAATTTAAAATACGAGACTTTTTACTTGTTAGTGTTTTTGGTTTTATTTGCAAGATAGCTTCAACTTCCCCATCAGGAACAATAACCGTGTCCCCAACAGTAAGTACAGCGTCAACAGAAATACCATTATAGTTTGCTATATCTTGGTCATCTGCTTTGTATTTCTTTGCAATGGATACAAGTGTGTCACCTTTTTTCACAGTGTGTTTGATGCCAGTAATAGGTAAAATAACAAGTGTGTCGCCTTTAGTGATTGTTCGTGACTTTAAGTTGTTCGCCCACATAATTGTGTTTACTGAAACATCAAATAGTTTTGCAACATCTTGTATCGTGTCACCTTTTTTTACTTCATAGACACTCACTGTGTCGCTTATTGGAAAGTCTATATCCTCAGTTGAAACACGAAGTGAACCAGAAACTGCAGAAAGAGAATCCTGCTCAGGGTCTTGATTTCCACTTCCTGAAGTAGCAGCTTCTACTACAACAGGTTTAAAGAGTGCGATACTTTGAGATGTCACAAGATTTTGCTCGTCAGTCACTTTTTCCGCGGAAAATATTGCTTTAACCTTTCCTGTAAACAGTGCGAGAGTTCCTGCGTGAACGAAAGAAGGGGGTACTGCTACCACAATACAGAAGGCAGCAAAAATGATATGTGACATCGAAATTCGATGTTTTTTTGGAGTTATTACGATATACGTTGAGAATTAGAAACCTCGGCTTTTTGGAATATACAAAGAGTTGATATTATAGAGATTCTTTATAACTTTTTAAACATGTTTTTCAAGAACTCTTCTTTGTATGTATGCTTACTCATAGTAGCAGAATTACTAGAGAAGTACAAGAAAAAATCTCTAGATTACATGTGGAGAAGTGTCGTAAAAGTCTTGTAATATAAAGTATACTAAGGAAAGTTATGACTGAGCTACTTGAGCTAGAAAATGGAGATAATCAAACTTCACGACCAGAACCTAGTGGACCTGGGATTTTTAGACCTGGACCAACAGGAAAAGTAAGAAGGATAAAGATGGATGGTATTCAGCCTTCAGTAAATATGAGACGAGGTGATGATACGCTAGCACTAGAACTTGCACATCAATTAGGAGAAACTCTTGGGCGTGCAGAAGAAGCACTTATACGAGCGATAGGGACTCGCGAAGAACTTGAGTTAGAGGATAGCGAGCTTGAGGTGATTATTTCAGACTTAGAAGATGCCCAAGGAACTCTTATCCATACAAAAAATCTTTCAAAAGAACAAGTAGAAAGTCTAGAGAGGAAAGTCTCTCAAAATATTGAAGCATTAAAAAATATCAATTTAGAGATTTCAAAAGCGAAGGAAATAGCTCTTGGTGAAAGAAACAATCTCGAGAAAAGGAGTGATGAACAAACAAAACAACTTGAGAAATATAAAATCTTAACTTCTTTGGTTGTACACTACAGCCTTGCACAAAGCACTTTTACTTCTCTTAAAAATTCACAACTCTCATTACCAGAAAAAGATGAGCTCCTTACCTTGTTTACTTCCTACGACTGGCTAGCAGATTCTCAAGCTGTTGAAAAAAACTCTCGTGAAAAAAGTTTTGATGAATTAGAAGAACTCGAGATAACTCTCACAAGTCTTTCAAGAAAAATAGCAGATCTTAGTACGTTTGCTTTACTTAAAGAAAACGAAGAGAAAACTCTAAAAATACTCACTGACTTACAAGAAATAAAACTTACCGCCTTTGAAAACACACTACATGAAGTAAGTACACTTACTATTATCAATGAAGAGCTACGAGCCTTGCTTACAAAAAGCAAACAAGACGTCCAAAGCGCAAAGGAAGTTCTTAACGCTTCACTATCTAGTGATACCCTCTCTAGATTCATCGAAAAGTTAACTATCTACGAAGAAAAAGTTGAGGAAGTTAAAAAATCTTTACTCGTTAAAGTTATCCCACCGGCATTTTTAGGAAGAGTGACATCCCAAGAATTAGAAAGTAAGGAGATACCTACTGATAGCGAAGAGTTTCCTAAAATAGACACCGAACAAGAACCACCTCAACTAAAAAATACCCCAACTATTCCTCGAGGTGGAAAAACTGTACTTCGTCGACAAATATCTGGATCTGAACCATCTGCTCTTCAAGAAAAAAAAGGTTTTGAAAAAACGCTCGCTTCACTAAAAGTAATTCTTAATGCTACTGATGCGCTCCTTAATCAGAACCTTGAAAACTTCACGGACAAAGATGAAAAAAACGACTTTCAAAGAGTTCTCAAGGAGGTTAACAAACTTCTTGACGAGACTTCAACTAGCCCGACAAAAGAAACAGTTGCTCAGATAAAAAGTAATGTTGAAGTATACCAGAATGCCTTACGTGAAAAGATCGCTAGTTTTGAGCCAGTTCCACAAGAACAAACTACACTATCTCCTTTTTTAGAAGAAGGAGCTTCTCCCCAAGCAGTCTCTGACATATTTACAAATGACCCTGAACTTCGTAAACACTTCTATAATAGTGATCGGAGTGTAAATAAACCTCCAGTACAATACGACCAACTCCTAACCCCAACACAAAATTTACAGAAACTTATTGAAAGAAAAACTGAATTAGAAAAAGAGTGGGAGGGTATCCTTCATGACCAGATAGGTGGTATAGCTTTTGGAGCTCCTGAATTAGTAAAGAAAGAGCTGGAAAAAGAAATAGTAGAGACCACCCTACAAATAAAAGAAGCAACAAATGCTATTCTTGATAATTTTCCTTTTGTAACAAAAGAAGGTGCTACGGCACACCACACACCTTCTGATCTAAAAATACCTGAAGTGTCCTTAGACCCAGGAACAGCAAAAGTAGAAATAGTGCCGGCATCAAAACATATACAGCTACCAGAAGAAGCTTCACCTGTAGTCACAGCATTGGAGCCTGTTACAGCTCAACCATTCCCAGAACCATCTTCTGAAAAAATAGTTACTTCTCCCACTATTTCCTCTCATGATTTACAAGAAAAAACTGAGGTTTTAGAAGGAGAGAAGAAACTCACTTCTAGTCTTGAGCAAAATGGTTCTCAGGAGCGATTTACTGCTGTAAACAGCTTAGCCGCAAAACTCTTTACATATCCTAGCGTAAAAAAAATATCTTGGGGACTACTTGCTGCAGGAATGCCAAGAGTTCATATTTATAATGACCAAAAAACAAATACCTCACCAGAAGGACGCGTAAAAACTTTTGGCGATGTCGTTCTCAAAGATTCACAATGGGAAAAGGTTGTTGAGGGAAAAGTTCCAAAAACATTTCTTGAAGGCTTCACTGGTCCAAACAAAATTTCTTTTGAGGAATTCTTGAAAAAAAACGCTCCTTCTTTTGGAATTAACCCATACAACCCAGCCGCAAAAGACAAATTAGCAAACCTAATGTGCTCTGATGTGTATGGTATCCCTGGAGCAAATGCAGGGGTTAATCCTGGAGAACAAAGGGAGGCTAGCCTTCTTATTAAAAACCTTAACGAGGTGTTGAAAGCAGCGCAAGATTCAATGAATATTTTTAATAAAAAAGATGATGATATATTTGAGAATATGACAATCAAAGAATTATACGACGCAACTCAAAAAGCAGTAGCAGATGCTACCACTAGAAGAGGTCGACTACAAGCTAATTAATATCACTATGGACTTTGAAAAAATTTACAATCAACTGGTGCAGGACTTCAAATTAGAAAATCTTCCGGAGGAGGATAGAGAGGAAGTCCTTACTGAGGTTTCAAAAACAATTCAGAAGCAATTTCTTTTTGATGTTTATGACCTCATTGGTCAGAAAGAGTTTGACGCACTTCAAGCATCAGCTAACATGGGGGAGGAATTTTATAACACAACTCTTAAACATCTTGTTCCTAACTATGAAGAATGCTTCCTTGGTGCACGTGACAAAATCATAAAAGCATTCCATGCATAATACTAAAAAGTGAGGCAGACCATAAGACCTGTCCCATTATTTTTTATTCGCAAAGAATACCCTGTAGTCTCAGATGTGAAGATTTATTTGAGATATCTTGATAGGAAGCATAGTTTAGACCTCGGTCACTTTTATTAAAAATGGGGGCAGTACTCTACCTGCAAGTCGATTTTTACCATATGTTTACTTTATAACCTTACCCCTAATTTATCTACAGAGACACCATGGGTGCCGTTAGTTTTAACGTTTATCTAGGTCTCCTGGTGCTATTCCTCGCAACAAACTATTTTGTAGTATTTGACCGTTACGATTACTTTGTGAAAAAAATTAGATAGAAGTAAGTAGTGGAAGATCTTCTAAAAAAGCCCACAAAACCCGTTGGCTTTTTTATTTTTTAGTTACCAGCCTCTAAAAACTGCCCCATGCTACAATGTGTACCACCTATGAACACTTCCTCCAAAGTTACACTCAATACCAAACAACAAGAAGCAGTACTCCATACCGAAGGTCCTCTTCTTATCATCGCAGGAGCGGGCGCAGGTAAAACAAAAACGCTCACCGAACGCATCGTTACCATCATTAAAAATGGCACCGATCCACGGAACATTTTAGCAGTAACATTCACCAATAAGGCAGCTAAAGAAATGCGTGAGAGAATTGTTGGACGTTTAGAAGAAGAGCACATTATCGAAAAGGAAAATCCATACCACCCAACTCCTGTTATTAAAACATTTCACTCACTCGGTCTTATGATGCTCTCTGAGCAATCACAAACTCTTGGCCTCCTTCGTCACCCAACTATTTTAGATTCTGCCGACTCACTATCCATCATCAAGCGTGCAGTCGAACAGCTTTCTCTTGATCCAAAAATTAATGACCCCTCAAAAATTCGCTCTATCATTAGTCGGGAAAAAAGTGATTTTGTAAGTCAGGCTGACTACCTCAAAAAAGTAGCGACTGCGCAGATGGATATTGTTGCGAGTGTATGGAGAATTTATGAAGAAGAACTTAAACGGCAAAAAGCTGTAGATTTTGATGATCTCATCGTTAAGACTGTACATATGCTAGAAGACCATTTGGATATTCGCACTTTTTATCAAAAGCGTTTTTCATATGTACACGTTGACGAGTACCAAGATACCAACGGTGCCCAGTATGCTTTTATTAAACTCCTTGTGAATCCTCTCAAAAATAACCTCTGCGTCGTTGGTGATACCGATCAAAATATTTATAGCTGGCGCGGAGCAAATATTCGCAACATCCTCAACTTTGAAAAAGATTTTGTAGGAGCTCACACAGTACTTCTTGAAGAAAACTATCGATCAACAGGTAACATCCTTTTGCTTGCCAATAATGCAATTAAAAAAAATACTGTTCGACAAGAGAAAAATCTTTTCACCTCACAAAGTGATGGAGATAAAATTGAAGTTACACCGAACTGGGATGAACAAGCGGAGGGAGAGCATGTAGCACGAAAGTGTAAAGCACTTATTAATGAAGGTCAGGACCCGACACAGATTGCAGTACTGTACCGTGCCAACTTCCAATCACGAGTATTAGAAGAAGGCTTCTTGAAAGAAAATGTTATTTATAATCTTCTTGGTACAAAGTTTTTTGAGCGAAAAGAAATTAAAGATGTGCTCAGTTATCTTCGCGCCGCAGAAAATAGATCATCCCAGTCAGACCTTCGTCGTGTTTTTGATACACCAAAACGTGGAATCGGCAAAGTAACTATTGCCAAGATTTTTGCAGGCGAGGAACTTCCAATAAAAGCAGCACAAAAGATTGCTGAGGTGTATGAATTTTTAGACAAGATTATGTTTACCCTAGAAACCGAACCACTCTCGCACGTCATTCAAATGATTATTGTAGACGGTGGCATGGAAAAGGAAATGCTTGAAGGTTCATCAGAAGACCGAGAGCGACTTGAGAATGCTCGTGAACTTGTATCACTCACGGTTAAATATGATGGAATACCTGGACTTGATGCACTCATGGTATTCCTTGAAGAAACTTCACTTCAGTCAGACCAAGACAACGACACCAAAGAAAAAAAGGGGGTGAGGCTTATGACCGTGCATGCAAGTAAAGGGCTTGAATTTGACCATGTGTTCGTTGTTGGTCTCGAGCAAGATCTCTTCCCTCATAAAAATATTGGCAATCGAAAGCGTAGTAAAGAGGAAGAAGAAGAGGAAAGGAGGCTTTTCTATGTAGCAGTCACTCGTGCTCGTAAACATCTCTACCTAAGCTATGCAGAACTCCGGACCATCTTCGGACAAAAACAGATCAATGCGCCAAGCGAATTTTTACAAGACCTTGATGATAACATCGCACTTCACAACGACCTGTACTACAAAGAATCAAGCGGAGGGGTGGTATATATTTAGTGACCAACCTTAGTGTGTGTAAATTTCTGGTAAAAAAAATACGTCACCTTTCAGCGACGTACTCCATATGATGAGTTCACAAAAAATCACAAAGAACGTTCGAGTGCTGCCAAATTGTTGTCGCTCTTTTTCCCGTATGGACGCAAACGTCCAAACAGGTGTTCGTTGAGCGTTCCTTTAGCACCTTTCGAAAGCCAACTCTTCATACATCTGAGCGCAAGCCCTGGAGCATGATGTGCGGTTGCCATAAAGGTGACAATGTCCCCAGGTTTTTGTTTGAGTGCCTTTTTCAAAGCCACAAACTCTTTTTCATTTGTTCTCTTGGCAAGGTTTGCCAAGTTGTCCAGTGCAAAAAGATATGCTGCCCGGTGATGTTCGCCGTTCCGAAGCGCAATGACAGACCCAGGAATCTTTGCCTCCTTTGGAAGGAATTTATTCATCCTGGAGGCCCCTTGACCTGTCCCACTATTCACCGCATATGAAGTGAATTGATAGTACCCAAGAGAGAGCATTCTGTCGTGGAGGGCCGGAATGGTGAACATGTAGTTTGACCCCGCATTCCGAAGAAGGATATCAAGAACTTTGACGTTCAAGTCACCTTCTGAGGTTGGCATGATTTCAGTCATGCCATAAGCAATGAGATCTAAACCACGAATGTCCTGTGCAAGAGCTTTAAACATGCCACATTCAACAGTGTTCAGTTTATAGTCCCTGCAAGCAGCTTCAAAGTTAAGATTTTTCTTCACCATAGCAACCTGCATTTCCGCGTCGATAACGAACTGGCCAAGGGTCATCTTCTTTTGATCAGCAAGATAAAATTCAATCGGAATATTCGATGACTTAATAGTGGCCTCGGAAACATTTACTCTCTCGAGTTTTCGGATCCACATATCGGCAAGCAACTTTACGAAATTAATTTCGTGACTTGTACCTACGCGACCACTAATTCCTGTTATGTCTGAGTACAAACCACCGAGCTTGCGCCCTGTGATTGACCTCGTGTCGACAATAACTGGCGTCGAATTGTTGGTGTATCCTCGAATCTCTTTCTTTTTTATCTCTTTCAAAGGGTTTACCAGGATTGCTGATGTGTCTGGTTTTTCTGACACACCAGAAGCAGGGACCTCATCTTTCTTGCCGCAAGCGACGAGAAAAAGAGATGCAACTACAGCAAAGACTATTGTCAATTTTTGAATCTTCATCTTTATCCTTTAAATTTTGATTGTACAAACAATAACAATTAAGCATTGTCACCATTTTTTATTATATCACAAATATTTACAAAAGTCAATGGTTATGGTATACTGAACATATGACATACCATGCACCTAAAAAATCCCTCGGTCAGAACTTTCTCACCTCCATTCCTGCTCGAATTGCTATTGCACAAGCAGGAGATTTGTCATCATCTGATACGGTTCTTGAGATCGGTCCAGGAAAAGGATTTCTCACCAAAGGTCTCTTGGAATCCGGTGCAAAAGTAGTCGCTCTTGAAAAAGACCACGAGCTCATCCCTCTACTTAACGAAACCTTTGCTACAGAAATCACATCCGGCCAAATGACTCTCGTCGAAGGCGACGCCCTCGAATTTGATCCCCAAAGCTACGGTCTACAGTCTAATTGCTACAAGCTTGTCGCAAACATTCCTTACTACATCACCGGAGCCATTCTCTCTCGCTACCTCTCTGGAACATGTCAACCAAGTACGATGGTTGTCCTTGTGCAAAAAGAAGTTGCTATTCGAGTCTGCGCAAAAGATGGTAAAGAATCCCTTCTTTCACTTTCTGTAAAGTGTTACGGGCAGCCAAAACTTGTGTACAAAGTGTCCCGTGGAAGTTTTTTTCCAATTCCAAATGTTGACTCTGCGGTACTAAAAATAAGTAAGATCTCTCGTACTAATTTTAAGCACCAGTACCATGAAGCACTGTTCTTTAAGCTTATTCACGCCGGATTTGCTCACAAACGAAAATTTGCCATTTCTAATATCAAAGCAGTTTTTAGTACAGTGGATGTTCCTTCACTTTTTGAAGAAGTGGGGCTCTCGGAAAAAATACGAGCCGAGGATGTTATACTTGATGTATGGTTGGCATTATCTTTATCATTAGCTACAGCCTCGTAGCAGTTTTATTACTCTTATTTTTTATAAGGAAATCTCTTCACCACGAGACACGTTTGAAGAATCGCATACGTTCATGGGTGCTTTGTGGATTCTTATTTAACCTTTTTAGCTTCTCGTGGCTTTACACAGCATACCCGCTTATATGGCTTAGAGAAGGACCCCTTCAGCTTATCGGTATTGGATTACTCCATCTCATCATCGCAAGTATCTCTGGTTGCTGTTTTTTTGTTGTAGCCTATACATTTGATACAAGAATTAGCAATAGAATTCATAAACACCTAAAGCCTTTACTCTTTGCTCTTACCCTTACTCTTGCTGAAATACTTCGAGCTCTCGCTATCTCAGCGCTCTACTACGGAGAGGGGACGACACTTGACCTTAACTTCGCCGCAAGTATGCTTGGGAACGCGCTTTCCGCAACTCCTTTTGTTGAGTATGCGTACTACGGGGGGGCATTTGCTCTTACTTTTATACTCGGCTACCTCGTCTATAGTTGTAGTTCTCTAAAAAATATCAAAAACTATTGGCCGCACGTTATCGCTATATGTTGTCTTCTTATCTATATCCACTACGAGGTAAAAACATTTGGCCCTCATCAACCTTTCCGAGTGAGTGTCGTAACCACAAATTTCCCATCACCAAAAAATAATCAAGACCTCACCTTACTATTTAAAAAACAAAGTAACATAATTCACCAGATGACACTCACTCTCTCATCATCTTCCCCAACTATTATCGTCTACCCAGAAGGTAGCGGGTACATTACTAATCTCCCAGAATCTAGTAAAAAAGAGCTTGCTCAGTATTTCTCAAAAACACTTTTTATCGACTCTGATATCACTCTCTATAATAACAAGCTCGCAAACGCTACACTTTTTTATCTAACAAAAGGTGAGAAAGAACTACGCCGGGGAAAGAGTTTTCTTTTTCCTTTTAATGAATATATTCCGTATATTTTTGTTCCTGTATTTAGACTATTTGTTCCCAAAGAAAGGATGGCTAGCTACCTGGCATATCATACCTATATCCCAATTCAGTCAGTCAAAACAATTCCTTTTGGAAAAGATAGTGTCTCAACACTTTTATGTTATGAAATAACTTCGTTTAGAACACTAGAAGATATTAAAAAAGAAAAACCTTCTCTAGTTTTTTTTCAGTCTCACTTAAATGTATTTCATGATAATCCGTGGTTTACTATGCATCTTTATCTTTATTCAAAAACTGCAGCTGCCGAACTACGTCGCCCCCTCATCAGCAGTGTCAATGGTTCTCCGTCGTACATTATCTCTGGAGATGGGACAGTTCTTAAAACTATTCCTACAGGATTTAGTACCTCAACGTATATTTTTTATAAGAGATAGGGTGGACACGGGTGTGGGTCTAGATTACGAAGGCAAGACCTTCATACCATAGTTATCCTCTTTTCTTTCATAGTAAAAGATAAAGGTAGGATATACTGTACATCATATGGAAGAAAATACAATGACCACTAAAAAAGCACTTTTAGTTATTGGGTCACTCGTGTTTATTCTTGTGCTCACACTCATCGTACCTGCAAAATGGTTTGGGGTAAAACCTTACACCCAAAAACAACCAGGACTTATTTTGCGAGACGAAAATGTACTCGCATCACTTGCGAACGATAAAAATAATAATAATAATCCTGACTGGAAAGATCTTCTCCTTGAGACAACAAAATCTCCCGTAGATACAAAGAATCAACCCGTTACCATACGTCCAGAAGATACAAAACGTCTTAATGACCCGAACAACCTTACTGCATCTTTTTCAAAAAATATCACTGTCGCAGCAGCCTATGCCAAGAAAAATGGAACCCTCACAAAAGAACAGCAGACTGAACTTATGACTTCTCTTATTGCCAATGAAGCTAAAAAGATCGTAGTGACTGAATACACGGTAGATGACATTGTGATTGCAAAAGAAGATACTTTGACAACCAAAAAAATATACGGGAATGCCCTTGGAAAGCTTGTCAAAAAAGCAGAAATTGCAAATTTAGGAACAGGGGATACTGATATATTAAAAGCTTTTATGAGTAATAAAGATGTAACACTTTTGAATGCTTTTACTATTAAAAAAAACGTAACGGAGAGTATTATTGCCACGCTTCTAAAAACCCCCACACCCCGCTCCGCTGTTACCTATCATCTTTTGGCAATTAATAACCTCTCTCTTTACAAGACAACATTAGAAGGCCTAGCAAAAGCATCCAACGATCCTATTCGCACAAGTATTGCCTTTGATAACTACGTAGGTACTGTACGAGGCATTTTTAGCGCTCTTCAAAGAATAGTCATATATTTCAAGCAAGAAAATATTACTTTTACATCAACTGAACCTGGTTATATCCTAACTCCAGGATATACTAAAAAATAACACCTATGAAAAAACATCTTTTACCTTTTCTTCTTGTTTACCTCTTCATGAATACAACAGGAGTATATGCGTCCTTTATCATTGGATCAACTTTCCCAGGACAAATAGTTAGTGATATTATTAGTCTTGCTACAGGAGCTTCTACTTTTATTGATACCTCTGCAAATGTTGAAGTTATGTTGAAAGAAACGATTTTAGATCCAATAGCTAATCAGCTTATATCTTCTGTAATTGAACAGTCATCAGATAACATTACATCCTGGGTGACAGGAGGTTTTGACGGAGCACCATCTCTTATCACCGCTGATCCACAAGACTTTATACAAAAAGCAGGATTACGCGCTGCCAAAGGGGCTCTTGGAAATATTCCAGAAGACAGTGTCTTTGGTGACAGTCTTTTTGCAACATTAAAAGATACCTACTCGGGAGCAAATGATCTTAAAGCGCAGATTGAAGGTCTCAGTAAATCTGATATTCCAACACTTCTCCAGGATAAAATATGTAGCGACGCAGCCTTAACCGCACTCGCCATTAACGATGTTAAGGATAAAGACACCGGGGCTTACACAAACAGTGAGGTGACCGCAAGGAAGACATCTCTTTATAACTACGCATGTGCCGGAGATCCTAACACAGATCCACAAGTGGCCAGAAGATTAGATGACCTTAATACTCAAAATCCTAATTTAACAGGACTAGATGGCTGGTACAAGCTTACTGTTGAAGGTCAAAATGCATACACCCGTGGAGCAATAGCAAAAGATCTTGTTGTTAAAAAAGCTGAAGCGGACAAGGACCTGGCAACAAAAGAAAACTTTGGTGGAGGACAAAATGCGGTCAGTGAAAAAGAGTGTGAGGTATACGAAGAAGTCACTAGGACAACTGATCCGAATGATGCAGTGGGTAAAACCGAAGACCAAAAATGCCTCAAGTGGAGAACTATCACACCTGGAGCGACTGTTGGTGCTCTTTTTGCAAAAGGACAAAGTGTTGGATTAGAAAGACTAACTAACATTATGGGGGACGGTTCTCTTTCAGGTCTTCTTTCTGGCCTTGCGGTGGCTTTTACGAATAATGGAAATAAGAACAGGGGAGCGGGTCCAAAAGCAAGTAACATGTCGGTGACTGTAAGCTCGAGCAGACCTGTACGCCAAGATCTTCTCAATGACCCTTCGCGAAAAGAAGAGACAATGGGAACTATGATGAAACAATTTACTGCGTATGAAGAAACACTTAACAATCTTGAAGGGGTTGACAACTCAATCCTTGCTGATATTAATACATATCAAAATAAAGTAACCACTGGTAAAACATGTTATGATGAACTCGTTAAAGAGGATCCCTCAAAAGCAAATGACGGAAGAGTGATAAATGCCTATAGCTTCTACGCAAATAGACAGTCCAAGATTAATGTAAAGAAAAATAGTCTTGTGCCTGAAATCACAAAAATAGCCCGAGCTAAGAGTTTAAACCAACAAACATTAACAGCGCTGAATGAATCAAACTCGACTCAAGAAATGAGTACTATTTTTAGAACCTACCAGACTGCACTAAATAGCGAAAGTCTTCCGAAACTTGGATCAGAAGCAACAAGAACTGGGGAGGGGAGAGAAATAAAAAATCAAACAGAGAACGACAAAGACCTCGACACCAACAATAATACTTGCATCCAAATGCAAGGAAGTAGGACTACTGGCACCACCGACACCACAGGCTATGTCGGCGGCGGAGGTCAATAAATTAACAACTAGTTTTAGTTCTTCCTTAAAATACACAAAAATTCTTTGTGTATTTTTACTTCCCTCTAACCAAAATAATTAACAGGCTTCCACAACCTTTTCTATCAGAACTCTGTGCTACACTAACGATATGAAACGATTTGGTGTATACATATCTACCTTGATACTACTTATTGGTATGGCGGGGGGATTTTTAGCACCGCAACATCTTTTTGCTGTAGCTGGTGACGCAACAAATTATGACTATTTTCAAGGGCAAATGGACTCCTACTTTCAAACTGCAAATAATGAAATCGATAAACTTGTTCAAAAAGATCCTAAAGTAAACACAGGGTTTGGAAACGACACAAAGCAATACGTTTCAGCACTATCAAACGCATACTACACTACTTTTAATTCAGAAAAAAGCAAAGGTACTTCAGCGGCAAAAGCCCAACTTGCTGCAATCGTTGCTTTAAACAATGCAAAAAATTATGGTCCAAATTTATCTCTGATTTCAAATTTTTCAGCAAGCTCACCTTTTCGTTCTATAATTTCACAACTATCAAAAGGAGTAGATAGCGCTTTTGTTGTTGCAGGAAAAATAGATAGAGACCTTATTACAATAGGCAGCCAGGAGGCACAAGTTTTAACTGTTGCATCTTCAACAATAGTAAATGCTGTTGCCGGAAATCAAAACGGCACAACAATAACATCTGCGAAAACAGATCCTACACAAGACTGTTCACTTCTTGCGGCTTCTCCAATTACCAACTGTCTCACTGTCGGTGTTACATGGCTTATTAAAAATATACTTCTTCAAATTGGAGGTTTTCTTGTCTGGCTCGCTGCGCAAATGTTTAACTACTCTATTAAAATTGGAATCCTAGACTTTAAAACATGGGCACCTGACTCTTTATATCCTATTTGGATCATCGTACGGCAAATAATATCGCTCATCGTTGTCTTTGTAGGACTTTATTTAGGCTTTATGTATATCCTTGGAAAAGGAGAACAGTTCGCACGATACGTGCCATGGATCATAGCCTTTGCACTCTTTGTCAACTTTTCGTATCCACTTGCTCGTACTGTGATAGATCTATCCAACATCGTCTCGCTTAAAATTTACACAAGTGCAGTAGGCTCAGGTGTCCTTGATCCAAGTTCTGCTGACTCAGCCGGCTCACTCATTATGTCAAAACTAGGATTACAAAGTCTTGCTCTGAGTGCAGTTAGTACCCGAGGTGGGGGTGATATAATTGGGAACATTACTAGTATTCCTGGTGCGCTCCTTGCGGTATGTTTTGTTTTTTATACTGCGTATATACTTTTTATGGTGACAGGGATTATGGTTATACGAACAGCTGTCTTGGTATTCCTTACTATTGCATCACCTCTTTTACTTGTGGATGCAGTACTCCCTGTACTCGGTGAAAAAGCGAAGTTACTACGAAAAGTGTTTCTTGAGCAGTTGATGGTTGCGCCCATTTTTATGATTATGCTTGCACTTACTTTAAAGTTCTTGGATGTCTTTAGTGGTGCCTCAGGGCCAATGGCTCAAACAGGAGGTTCGGGGCTTGTAAATAACGGCAGCGCCTCTGTTGCTACATTCTTTAACCTTACCATGATGCTCGTTATGCTATGGATTATGATCAAAGTCACCAAAAGTACCGCAGGTGCTGTAGGGGAATGGGGGAGTAACGCGATGGGTAAAGTTGGAGGATTCGGTCTTGGAGTTGCAACTGGGGGGGCTGGATTTCTTGCTCGAAAAGGGTTGGGTGGCCTTGCCATGAAGGCACGCGATAGTAAGTGGGTACAAAATAACCAAGATTCTTTTATGGGTAAACGAGCGTACAACCTCTCAAACTCAGTAGCCAATAGCACCTTTGATCTGCGCAACTCCACAGCTGTAGCAGGTGGAATGAATAAGGCAGGTTTTGGAAAAGGGTTATTAGGTATGGGAGGGATGGGTACAGGAACTGGCGCAAAGTTAGGCTATGAAGGAGAAGCAAAAAAGAAAGTAGAGGAAATACAAGCACGATCTGCGAGAATAAAAACAAAACACGAACGTGACATGTATGAGACAGACACTGACGGTAATAAAGTTCTTGTTTCACGAAAAGGTGACGTTGATCCTATTGGAATTAAAGCAAAAGAAAGGTTCCATGCCGAGCATGGTGGAGTAATGTTCTTAAGCAAAAAACAAAAGGAGGACATTAACGCTTCATATGTTGATGAGTCTAGCGCTAAAGAATTAGAGGAGTACAAAAAGAAAGACGGAAAAGAAGCAAAGGCAGCATTTTCAGAATCACTCAAGAATGAACTTGATGCTCTTACAAAATCAGGAAAAGGTAACAGTCCTAAAGCACAGGCTATCGCACGATCTATTTTTGATATCAAAAAAGAGGAAGGGGAAAGGGAGAAGGCTTTTATAAAACAAGTTCTATCTACGATAGATAAATACTCAGCAACTTCACAAGAAAAACAAAAAGATTTCCTTGCGCGACTTGACAAAGATGTGCGCGAGGCTGTTCTTAGCGGAACTACAGGCCCACAAAGACCTTCTTCTCAGACAAATCAAACCTCGCAAGCACAACAGGCAACAAAACCTGCTCAAACAGGAACCGGGGCGCCAATCATTGCCGTAAATACCCCACAAAACAATGAGCCCCAGGTGTCTATAATACTCGACCAAAATGGTATTCCTTTTAAACCACTAGAACCACAAACTAAAAGCGCTACAAACGGTATAGTGAGTGATGCAACCCCTGGCGTATTTGATATAAAAAAAGTAGATTTCTCTAAAATTGTTAAAAAACAAGCTGCAGACAGTACGCCATCTACGGCATCACCAGTGACAGGTACTATCACCTCTAAACCAGCTGCAAACAGCACACCTTTTAGTGCGGCGGCATAAAAATTATGGATACACCATCATACATTGCAAATAACCCTGAAGAACTTTTTGAAAAGGCATCACCTTTGGTACAGGATATTATTACTGGTGGAGAAATTACCACAACAGTAGAATCTCTTAGTGGAACCTACACCATACCCCTTGAAAATCAGACTGCACTCTCTAACATCATTTCATTCATTTTGATTGAGGCAATTGATACGGAGGATGTGGTGCAGGCGCTCCAAGAACTAGTCGGAGTAAGCGGAGACACTGCAATAAAAATAGCCACAGACTTAGAACATGGAATACTTGAGAAGGCTCACATGTCACTTCTCAAAAAATCAACAGGGGAGATAACAACACTTGAATTCCAAGGTGAAAAAACAAAAGCAGAACTTCGCAAAGAACTACTCGATACCACAAAACGAGAGTCGGCTCTTCTAAAAAGTCCGAATAATCCTACATTAAAAAAAGGCATCACAATTATTAAACCTGGTTCACGCTCACAACTTTTAGAGCAACTAAATGTCCTAGGGACTATTCCAAACGATGACGAAATTGCAACCCGCCTTAATCACATTCAACAACAAATAGAGGCGCTAAAAAAAGAGGAGGAGGATAATAGTTTAGATTCCAGAATCGCTTTAAAGAGTTTTATGTTTGGAGAAAAAGGAAAAGAGGTAGCTGACTCTACGATCAACAAAACAACTTTTAGTGTCCCTCCGACGAGATACAATGTTGACCCGTACAGAGAGGTGGACGTCTTGTAACGTTACAACCTTCTTTGATCATTCTCGTGGATACGGTACAAGACATGAATTTATTAGTTTAGGAATCTGGGTCCCTAGATACCCACCTTCACAGGTGTGACATATGAGGCTGATTCTTTGGAGACGGCCTTACTCACGACCTAAGACATGACTTTGCTACGTTACCCAAAAATTAGACCCTGTTGAATCAGGAATGACAATACAATAGTTCTGATATACTATACCTATGCAATTTCGAGTACCACAATTCATCGACATAGAAGATCGGGTTTTTGGACCGCTAACACTCAAGCAATTTGGTTATCTTGTTGGCGCAGGGGGATTTTCGTTTATTATCTGGACTCTTGTTCCAATAAAATTTGTTGCGGTGCTCCTGATTGTACCTACTGCAGGGCTTTTCATAGCTCTTGCTTTTGTAAGATACAATAACAGATCATTTGGGGATATTTTACAAAGTGCTTTTACCTACTACACAGGTTCAAAGATTTTTACCTGGAAGCAACCAGAATTAGGAGAGAACCAAACATCCGTTGATAAAGTTGTCGTTGAAACTCAAAAAGAAATTATTATTTCAAAAACAAATAAAGACAAAATTCATGATCTCGCACTCGGTCTTGATGTCTATGAACATGCAACGCAAAGAGAAGACAATGAATAGCGATACCTCTAAACCTTACTTAGAATTATAAAAAACTGTTAAGAACAATAAAGAGTTTGAATACTTTCTCATGTATACTATGACCATATGGCTAAAGGCACAGCAACTCAAGAGTTTGTTCCAATTGAACGTGTACGCGATGGCATTGTGATTTTAAAAACAGGGGAGATTCGTGCTGTCTTGATCACAAATTCTCTTAACCTCGGACTAAAAAGTGAAGATGAGCAACAAGCTGTCCTTTCTCAATTCCAGAATTTTCTCAATTCACTTGATTTTCCTGTTCAGATATTTATTCAATCAAGAAAACTAAATATCCAACCATACATGAACCTTCTTCAAGAACGAAGTGCACTCGTCAAGGAAGATCTTTTGAAAATTCAGATCCATGAATACATGGGATTCATTACCAAGTTCACCGAAGAGAGCAACATTATGACAAAGCACTTTTTTGTCACGGTGCCATATTTTAACCCAGCAACAGAAACAGTTACCACAACATCCATCCTATCTTCTGTTGGAAGTGGGGGCACCAAGACTCCTCAAGAATCCTTTGAAATGTCTCGTATCCAGCTTGACCAACGAGTTTCTACAGTCATACAAGGGCTCTCACGATTTGGGCTACGTGCACAACGACTAGGAACAGAGGAGGTGGTCGAACTTTTTTATAAGCTATTTAACCCAAATGAAGGGAACAGAGCCGCACCTAAGGTGGCATAAACATAATACATATGGGACTTTTTGACTTTTTAAACAAAAAAACGGCAATAGATTCGACAGGAGGAGGGTTGATTACCCCCATGCTTCCAGAGCAAGTCTACAAAATTGCAGAGATGCAACTAAAAGATATCATCGCACCGAGCGCTCTTGAGATACAACCAAAAGCACTAAACCTTGGCACCACCATTGTTCGTTCATTTTTTGTTATTTCATACCCAAGATTTTTAAGTGACAACTGGCTCAGCCCAATCATCAACCTCGACAAAGTCTTCGACGTTTCTATTCATGTTGTGCCACTCAACACAGGAGAAATCATGAAAACATTTCAGAGAAAAGTCGCGGAGGTAGAAAGTCAGATTATGATACGAGAAGAGAAAGGACTTGTGCGAGATCCAACCCTTGATGTTGCATTTCAAGACCTTGAAGATTTGCGTGATGGTCTCACTCAAGCTCAAGAAAAAATGTTTGAAGTGTCACTCTATATCACACTCTACGGGAATAGTCCCCAAGAACTGGATAAATCTGAGAACGAAATCAAAAACATTCTCGAGAGTAAACTTGTATACGTAAAACCCGCACTCTTTCAGCAAGACATGGGTTTTATTTCGACACTTCCTGTTGGACAAGATCTCCTTCAGATAAAAAACAAACTCAACACATCTCCACTTTCATCATTTTTCCCATTTGTTTCTTTTGACCTTTCTTCTGATAAAGGAATTTTGTATGGGCTCAATCGTCACAATGGAAGTCTCATCCTTTTTGACCGCTACTCACTAGAAAACTATAACTCAATAGTCTTCGCAAAATCTGGTTCTGGTAAAAGTTATTTCACAAAGCTCGAAATTCTTCGAACACTGATGTTTGAGACCGAAGTTATTATCATCGACCCAGAACGAGAATATGAGTTCTTGGCAGAGTCCGTTGGTGGAAGATATTTCGACATTTCTCTTGTGGGAAACCACCATATCAACCCATTTGACCTTCCTCATCCAACACAAGATGAATCGCCGTCTGAAGTACTTCGCTCCAACATTGTAAACCTTGTAGGACTTTTCCGTGTGATGCTAGGAGGACTCACCCCAGAAGAAGACGCCATCGTTGACCAAGCAATCACCGAAACCTACGCCTTAAAAGACATCAACGGAGAGAATGACTTTACACGATTAGAGCCCCCACTTTTATCTGACTTTGAAACCGTCCTTGCAGGAATCGATGGTTCTGAAAGTCTTTTGCAACGAGTTTCAAAATACACAAAAGGGACATGGGCTGGTTTTATAAACCAACCGTCAAACGTAGACATCAATAAAAAACTTGTTTGTTTCTCTATTCGTGACATGGAAGAAGAGTTAAAGCCTGTTGCAATGTACATTGTGACACACTTTATCTGGAACGCTGTCCGAAAAAATTTAAAGAAGCGACTCCTTGTGGTGGATGAGGCCTGGATCATGATGAAAAATGATGATACTGCGTCGTTCTTGTTTAGTCTTGCAAAGCGTGGACGAAAATACTATCTTGGTCTTGCAACCATCACACAAGACGTTGGAGACTTCCTCAAATCTCCGTACGGTCTCCCTATTATCACCAACTCCTCCATTCAAATTCTCCTCAAGCAATCCCCGTCCTCCATCGATATTGTTCAAAAAACATTTAATCTCACTAACGAAGAAAAGTTTTTGCTTTTGGAGTCTGGTGTTGGGGAGGGGATATTCTTTGCAGGACTTAAACATGTTGCCATTAAAGTGGTAGCATCCTACACAGAAGATCAGATCATCACAAGTGACCCGTCACAACTTCTTAAGATACAAAAAATGAAAGAGGAAGTGGCAGAATCAAAAAATATATGAAAAAAATAATTTTTACATTAATGTTTGGGATTTTTATAGGAGGACCTTTAGCAGGTTTTGCCCAGGCGCAAGTCACCGCTACTGTAAAATTAAATCCCAAAAACCCTGAACCAAAAAGTATCGTCACCCTCACACTTTCAAGTTATTCTTTTGATGTTAACACTGCGGTCATTACGTGGAAATCTCGCGGAAAAGTTTTGCTTCAAGGTCTTGGTGAAAAAAACCTTGAAATACGAACAGGGGAGGTTGGTGAATCCTATCCAATTACGGTTACCGCACAGACTTCTGATGGCTCTTCTGTTGAACAAACCATCACCGTGAGTCCTTCGTCAGTTACTTTACTTTATGAATCTCCACGAAGTTACGTTCCACTTCTTTATGAAGGAAGATCTTTGGCGGCTGATGGTGGCATTATTAAAGTTACAGCACTTCCTTCCATTGCAGATGATGGCGTGCAAGTTCTCCCATCTTCACTTTCGTATATTTGGTACATTAACGACGATCCGATCAAGGTTTCTTCTGGCCTCGGAAAGCAGTCTGCGTTTTTTGAATTAGATTATTTACAGAACAAAGATGTTATTAAGGTAGTTGTAAGAAGTCCATATGGTAATACTGGTGAAAAATCACTCACGGTGTATCCTCATGCTATCTTACCTCTTGTGTACAGTTATGATGCCCTTTTTGGGCCAAATTTTACTTCCATTATCGAGAAACGTTTCGAAACAATAAAAGATTTTGCTTTATCACTCCAACCTTTCTATGTGTCTGACGATCCAAAAAAACCAGCATCCTTTGTCTGGTACTTAGACGGACTTCCTTCAACACCTCTCGGTGGGCGAGTGCTCGCCATGCATCCAAAGGAAGATAGTTTTGGTTCAAAAATGCTAAGTATTAATATTTTTGGCACAGACAGAAGAATACAAAGTGCTAGCACAAAAATGGAAATCCTTTTTGATACACGAAAGTAAAATTATTCTATTTGCTATACTTTAATACATATACGCCATGGCATCCTACATTCAACTCGAACCCTCCTCCTTCCAAGCTCTTGGTGTTCCTACTCCCACCTTTGGGGGTACGGAATCTTTCTTTGGCACATCATTGTTTATATATACATTACT
>JAYWBQ010000028.1:0-84448 GCA_043781255.1 Minisyncoccota bacterium
AAATGGAAAAAATAACCGCAAGGTTATCAAAGGGTGGACTATTAAAATGAAAGGTGAAGTTCTTGAAAAGATTGAAAAATTAAAAGAAATTACACCAGAAATGTATGAGGCTATCATTGATGAAGTATCGGCTAAGTATGCAAAGCTTAAGCATATTAATCAAGAAGAGATTGCTGTAGTTACAGCTGATCTTAAAAAATACTGGAAGGTGATTTCTCGTGATGTTAAAGCAAAACAAGGAGGTGCTAAGAAAAAAGTAACACAAGTTAAAAAAGTTGTGAAGAAAATTGCTAAAACTGTTGCAAAAGAGGCAACAGAAATAGCTGAAAAAA
Source organism: Minisyncoccota bacterium (assembly GCA_043781255.1). GTDB lineage: Bacteria > Patescibacteriota > Minisyncoccia > Phycocordibacterales > UBA5272 > UBA11704. Next base: position 333 of record JAYWBQ010000028.1, read on the forward strand.
TCTAAGTATATAAAGATTTTTATTAAAACTGCATAAATATGCAGTTTTATTTTTTTAACATATTCCAATAATTAGGCACCTATTTATAAGAGTAGTGCTTTATTGACATATTTTCTAATATAAATTATAAAAGAAAGGTGCCTATGCGTGGTGTGCTTAAAAATGTTACAATAAGATGCACGAAAGACATGAATAGAAAAGATGGTTACAAAAAACTGAAACACTACATAGCGATTTAGAAACGTTGAATACTTAGAATAATTATGAATAATGAAAAACAAAATCAAGATATTGAAAAAGATATTTTAAACGATATAGTCTCTCCTGACGATATCTCTTTTGAGGAGACTAACGAAGAAGGAGAAATTGATACTCGTACCACGATAAAAAAGTTGCGAGAAAAACTGAAGAAAGTGGAAGCAGAAAAACAGGAGTATCTGGACCTCTCTCAGCGAACTAGAGCAGATTATGTGAATTTTAAAAAAGAAGTAGAAAGTAATCGTGCTTCTGATAGAAAATTTGCCACGAAACTATTTATCGAAGAACTTCTTCCAGTACTCGATTCCTATGATATGGCTCAAGGGAACAAGGAGACATGGGAAGCCGTAGATAAAAATTGGCGTATGGGTATTGAGTATATCTTTGCACAATTACGAACAGTACTTGAAGGTAAAGGTGTTACGCAGTTTGGAAAAATTGGGGATACATTTAACCCAGAACTTCATGAAAGTATGGAGCAGGTGAATGTGGATAATGAAAGTGACAATGATAAGATTATGAAGATACTCCAAAATGGTTACAATATGAATGATATGATACTTCGCCCAGCACGAGTGCATACCGGACACTTTGAGAAAATATTAGAATAAATCCTGTAATAAAGCTCAGGAGAGAACGTCAAAACATAGAGGAATTGAATTAATTATAAACTAATAACTATTAAAAAATATGGCAAAAATAATTGGAATTGACTTAGGAACCACAAACTCAGCTGTCGCCATCATTGAGGCAGGACAGCCGAAGATTATTGAAAATCTTGAAGGTAATCGTACGACACCGTCTGTTGTGTCGGTGAATAAAAATGGAGAACGTGCAGTGGGACAGATCGCAAAGCGTCAAGCTGTTACTAACCCAGAAAATACTATTTACGGTGTTAAGCGGTTCATGGGGCACTCCTTTAAAGACGCAGAAGTTCAGCATGATATTCCTCGGGTAGCTTATAAAATTAAAGCAAGTGAGAATGGTGGAGTTTTTATTACTCTTGGGGGAAAGGACTCTCGACCAGAAGAAATCTCCGCAATGATTCTTCAAAAAATTAAAGCAGATGTTGAGGCAAAGCTTGGTGAGACTATCACTCAGGCAGTCATTACCGTGCCTGCGTATTTTAATGATACACAGCGTCAAGCAACAGTGGATGCTGGTAAGATTGCAGGATTAGATGTACTTCGTGTTATTCCAGAGCCAACAGCAGCAGCACTTGCCTATGGCTTCAATAGTACAAAGAATGAAAAGATTGCAGTGTATGACTTTGGAGGAGGAACATTTGACATCTCTATTCTCGAAGTTGCAACTCATGATGGTAATTCTGTCGTAGAGGTAAAATCGGTAGACGGTGACTCTCATCTTGGAGGACGTGATATCGATCAGAAGTTTGTGGAATATATTGCAGCAGAATTTAAAAAGGATCAGGGGATTGATGTTTCAAAAGATACTCTTGCACTTCAGAGACTTGATGAAGCAGCAGAGAAAGCAAAGCATGAACTTTCAACACAAATGGAGACAGAGATCAATCTTCCATTTATCACATCCGGAGTAGATGGCCCAAAGCACTTGGTCGTAAAAGTAACTCGTGCAAAGCTCGAAGAACTTACTAAGGAATTTGTGGATCGTTCTATTGAGATTACAAAGCGTGCCCTTGCTGCATCTCCTTTTAAAATTGAAGAAATTAACGAAGTGATTATGGTTGGAGGGCAGACAAGAATGCCTATGATCGTAGAAGCTGTGAAGGCCCTCTTTGGTAAGGAACCAAATAGATCTATTAATCCAGATGAAGTTGTGGCACTCGGGGCTGCTGTTCAGGCTGGAGTGTTCCAAGGTGATATCGGAAAAGAAATCACACTTCTTGATGTTATTCCACTTTCACTCTCTATCGAGACTATGGGAGGTGTTGCGACACAACTTGTTACAAAGAATACAACTATTCCAAACAAAGCGTCCCAGATATTTTCGACTGCAGCTGATAATCAGACCTCAGTTGAAATTCATATCACACAAGGTGAGCGACCTCTTGCAGCTGATAACAAGTCACTTGGTAGATTTATTCTCGACGGTATTCCACCAGCTCCACGGGGTGTACCACAAGTAGAAGTTACCTTTGATGTAGACGCTAATGGTATTTTACAAGTAAAAGCAAAAGATAAAACTTCCGGGAAAGAGCAATCCATCCGTATTGAGGCTTCAAGCGGATTATCTGATGAAGATATAAAACGTATGCAAGAAGACGCAGAAGCTCATGCTGATGAAGATAAGAAAAAGATGGAACTTATCGAAACTAAGAATCTTGCAGATCAGATGGTGCACACTGCTGAGAAAGCTATCAAAGATGCAGGAGATAAGGTAAGTGATGACATTAAGAAAGAAGTTAACGATGTGATTGAAGAAGTAAAGAAAGCGCGAACAGGTGAAGATGGTGAAACTATCAAAACCGCATCATCAAAACTCTCCGACACCATGATGAAGATTGGGGAAGCGATGAAGACAGCGAATGATCAGGCAGAAGCAACACCTGAAGCTGCGACCGAAGAAAAGAAAGACGAATCACAAGCATAGTATTTTTTCTTGATGAAGAAAAATAAACTCACCTTCGTGAGTTTATTTTTTTGAAACTTACTGTACATCTATAAAAAATCAGCAGCGGGTAGCTACTGATTATCTAACAGGTATTATGTTTCTGATACGACTTTCGGGGAAGCGCATCCGTGTTTTCTGGAAATGATTTTTAAGGTTAGTCGCATTAATGAAAGATTCAGGTTTTCGTAACGGACTGGTAAATTTTGCCCATTCACCACCTAGTGAGTACTCACGGTCTTCATATTCTGAAAATGATTTTTGAATAAAAGGACTTCCAATCATGCGTGCAGAGTTTCTACATGTTTTATTGAAAATCTCATTAGCAATGTAGGTGGTTTGAAATCCGAGACTTCTACTTTTCGGGAGCTTTTTCTGTAGTCCTTTTTCTACAGATGAGAGAAGCCCAGGTTGAGATTTAAGAAGTATTTTTAGATGAGAAAGAATTTCTTCGGCCTCTTTTGAGACGTCGTACTCGCTATAATACACCATCTCGCCAGTTGCTCTTGACATCGAGAGGTCTTCACTAAGAAGTTCGCCATATTTCGTGAGTACATACGTTCCAATAAGTGCAAGTTGTGAGTATTTGGAATTAAATCCCAAGTCTCGCCTGCTGTGCCAGTCAAAAAATGGGAGTGTTTTTTTCCAAGGAGTCTCTAACTGCTGTTTGAGGGAGAGTTCTAATTTTTCAATTAATACAGGCGTAAGAGAAGGTGGAGCAAGGGAGGCTATATCTATTTGGATTCTAGATTCATTTTTAGTGATTCGGATCATGTCTTCGTGGACACTAGTGTTATCTCCATCTATACACGTTCCTTTTAAAATTTCACCCTCTACAAGCGGAATAAGGTAGTCGCTCATATAATAGTCCTTATGAAAGTTCAACTAGTAAAATTATAACATGAAATATAGTTTAAGTCAAAATTAAATGTCTATATTTCATAATTAAAAATGGCGACCAGAGGTCGCCATTTTAATTTAAAAAAGAAGCAAGTTATTAATGACTAGGAAGAAATGAAGCAAGTTCATCTTTACTGAGCATAATTTTTCTATATTCTAGAAAATGAACAAGATTCATTGCATTTAGAAATGAGTCAGGTGAATCAAAAGCAGCATGAAACCGTGCACAACCTCTAGATATTAGAAAGTATAATTCATGCCTTTTATCAGGAGTGCTGATAAAAGGAATTTCATGTCGTCTCGCAATATTTCTACATGTGTGGTTAAAGAGGTGGAGTATCCCAAAAACAAATACAGCCCCAGGACCGTTCCTCAGTATAAGTTCCTGGCAGTACCTACCTTTCAAAATACTCTTGACGCGACCTTTATTTTCGTGCTTAACAATTTTCATAAAAATATCAGTATGCCATGTTGCTAGAGAGCAATTTTGATATTCTTGAAATGTTAGAGTCCGAGTCAGTTCAGCTCTTCCTAAGTAAAGGTTTTCTTTTTTGAGTACTCCGTGACCGTTAAGATGGTACTCTGCTACAAGAACTTCACCTGGCTTCCGCAGATGAAGTGTGTTTGCTTTTCGTTCAGAACTTGGAAAGAGTGGAAGAACATCTTTTGGATTAGAAGTGACTGACTGTCGTCTGAGTGACTCTTGAATTGCTTCAGTGTTTACACGCTTAAATGGTGGAATGGCAGCCATTACCTGAAAAATGACACCATCTTCTGTTTCTTTACAATTAAAACAATATTCAGCAATATTTGCATTTTTAGGATGAACGCTAACACCATCTATAGTTTTTTCAGATCTCTCTAAAATAGAATAACGCATAGTACATTCTCCTTGTATAGTGCATGGTGGAAAGAACAATTACAATCCATTCTACAACTTTAGTACCAAATGTCAAAAGCAAACTTGCATCAAACTTCCCTTATATGGTATAACTCTTTATACGATAAAACATATGGCAACAAAAGACTTTTACAAATTACTTGGGGTAGATAAAGGCGCATCAAAAGATGATATCAAGAAGGCTTTCTATAAGCTTGCTGCAAAGTATCACCCAGACAAGAAAGATGGCGATGAGTCTAAGTTCAAAGAAATTAACGAAGCATATCAGACGTTATCTGATGATAAGAAACGAAAGGAGTATGACACCTACGGTCAGACGTTTAATGGAGCAGGCCCACAAGGAGGAGGCTTTGGTGGAGGTTTTAATGCTTCAGATTTTGGTGACATGCAATTTGATTTCGGAGATCTTGGGGATATTTTTGGTGATATGTTTGGAGGAGGAGGCTTTGGTGGAGGATCTCGACAGAAGCGAGGACGGGATATTTCTCTTGAGATTGATGTACCGTTTACGGAAGCTATTTTTGGAACAGAACGAAACGTACTTCTTTCAAAGGTAAACACATGTAAGACATGTACTGGAACTGGTTCAAAAGTTGGTGCAAAGCTAAAGACATGTACAACGTGCAACGGTCAAGGAAAAGTTCATGATGTAAAGAAAACATTTATGGGTAATTTCCAGACTGTTAAAACATGTGAGGTTTGTCGTGGGGTAGGTAAAGTTCCAGAAGAAAAGTGTCATGATTGTAAGGGTCATGGTGTGGTTAATTCTCGTGAAGAAGTAAATATTTCTATTCCCGCTGGAATATCTAACGGTGAAATGATTCGTATGACAGGAATGGGTGAAGCTATCTCAGGTGGCACAACAGGGGATTTGTATGTAAAGATAAATGTATCTTCACACAAGATTTGGAAACGAGAAGGAAATGACCTCGTGACCACTCATGAGATAAAGTTAACAGATGCTCTCCTTGGGGTTAAACACTCGATTGAAGGTTTGGATGGAAATATAGACATTGAAGTTGCGCAAGGTGCTTCTACAGGCGAAATATTACGTGTGAAGGGACGTGGTGTGCCACATGTTCATGAGAAGGGGCGACGTGGAGATGTACTTGTGAAGCTCACTATTTTAATGCCAAAGAAACTTTCAAAGAAGGCCTCGGCGTTTATCGAAGGATTAAAGGAAGAAGGGCTTTAAGATACAGACCTTAGACCTTAGCTTTTAGACTGTAGTTTTTCAATCTCTTTGTATCGTATCTTGCATTTTAGCTACAAGCTAAAGGCTACTGGCTAAAAGCTGTTCATGCTATACTTTTCTTATATGATAATTATAGTAACTATTGCTTTCCTTTTTGTTATTTCTGGTCTACGAGTTATTAACCAATATGAACAAGCCATCATCCTTACATTAGGTAAGTTTAGTGGTATGCGAGGTCCTGGACTTACATGGATTTTTATTGGCATTCAAAAAATGACGATAGTTGATATGCGTATCGCAACTGTAGATATTCCTCAGCAAGAAGTCATTACAAAAGACAACGTACCACTTAATATTAATGCAGTAGTTTATTATCAAATAGAGAATGCAGAGAAAGCTGTGCTTAATATTCAAAATTATCCTGTTGCAGTTGCTGATTTTTCACAGGTTGCATTATGTGATGTGGTGGGAGGGTTTGAACTTGATCATGTTTTATCTGAACGAGAAGTTATTGCAGACCGTATAAAAATTATTGTGGATAAAACTACAGAGAGCTGGGGGATTAATATCACAGCCATCAAACTTCAAGATATTGAACTACCGGATGACATGAAGCGTATTATGGCAAAGCAGGCCGAGAGTGAGCGAGAGCGACGAGCTATTATTATTCGTGCCGAAGGGGAACTCGAAGCATCCAAAAAGCTTGCCGAAGCTGCAAAACTTCTCGCTGACACAAATGGTGGACTCGCAATGCGAACACTTCAGACCATCGAAAAATCAAGTAATAATACCATTTGGGCAATTCCTACAGAAATTCTTCAGGGGTTTGCTAATCTAAGAAAATAAATTTGTTTAAGATTTGTACTAATGTATACTTACCTGTATGGAAAAGAAAACTCTTTCAGCTAAAAAAATATCAAAAAAACTGACACTTGAGGATCAAATTGATTCTCTGGCAAGGATTGTTGTATCTGGGTTCGAGCAAATAACTAAACGATTCGAACAAGTAGATAAACGCTTTGAACAAATAGATAAACGATTCGAACAAGTAGATTCTAGTCTTACTTCTATTAATCATGAATTAAAGGACCACTCTTTACGTCTCGACAGAATAGAAAAAAGACAAATAGGTACACTTGCAACATTAGATGAGACTGTTCATAGAAGTGAATTCAAAACTCTTACGAAAAGAGTTGAGGCGCTCGAGCGAAAAAAATAATGTATATTTTATGGCAGAAGGCACGCAAAAAAAAGTTTTAGTATCAGGAATACAGGCAACAGGGAAGCTCCATTTTGGGAACTATTTTGGTGCGATGAAGCAAAATATCGACCTGGGTAATAGTGGTCTATATGAAGCATATATTTTTATTGCAGATTATCATGCGCTTACGACAGTGAAGGATGGTGAAGCTCTCCGCTCTAACACGCAAGAAATTGTAGCGGCATACGTTGCATGTGGACTCGACCTTTCTAAGGTCATACTTTTTAAGCAATCAGATGTAAAGGCTCACACTGAACTTAGTTGTATTCTTTCAAATGTCGTGACGATGCCGTACCTCATGCGTGCTCACGCTTTTAAGGATCATGAGGCAAAGGACAAAGAGGTGAATGTTGGACTCTTTAACTATCCTATCCTTATGGCGGCAGATATTCTTATCTATAATGCGGACGTTGTGCCGGTAGGAGCAGATCAGAAGCAGCATATCGAATATGCTCGCGACATCGCAGGGTTCTATAATCGCGCATGGAATGTTGAGCAATTCAAGCTTCCAAAAGATCATATTCTGGAATCTGTTGGCACCATACCCGGAACAGATGGTGAAAAGATGAGTAAGAGCAAAGGAAACGTCATCTCGCTTTTTGGTACTGATGAAGAAGTAAAGAAGTCAATCATGGGTATTGTGACAGATAGTGCGACTCCTGAGGAGAAAAAGAATCCGGATACAAACAACATCTACAACATCCATAAACATTTTTTAAACGAAGAAGAGAATATTCTTCTTCGTTCAAAGTTTGAGCAAACAAAGGAAAGAGAAGGACTAAAGTACGGCTACAAAGAAGCAAAAGAAGATCTCCTGGTAACTGTCATGAAGTGGCGAGAAGGTAAAGTACAAGTCTACAACGACCTTATTTCAAATCCTGAAAAAATAAGAAATACCCTCAACCAAGGTGGTGTTATGGCACGACAGAGGGCGGAAGAAACAATGGAAGAAGTGAGGGGGCAGGTGGGGTTGACAAGTTAGTTTTTAAGATGTATAGTGTAATTGGTAGTTTTTTGTTTAACAAAATTGGAGATCATTATGATTATACGTTTTTCGCTCTTGCTTCTTGCTATTTTCCTGTCCTTCTCTGCAATGTCGGCGGATAAGGCTACTTCCTTGGTTGGGAGTAATGGTGTCACTTATCTGCTTAAAAACCAAAGTGACAAACTTGAGGTAGATCTAAAAGAAGGTCAGACAGTTGTTACTACGGCATCTTTTTGCTCTGCAACCGAGAAGACTTTATTCTACAAGAAGTCATCTTGTGTGGCAGAAAAGATGGTCACTGTCAAAAGTGGAGAGATCAAGGAAATTGGTGGTGAAAGTTACAAAAAAGAAACTCCAAATGTAATCAGATTTGCTACAGCAGCCGGACTGCTGTCTATGGCTTTTGCTGTAGTCTTTTTCTTTTTTGGATTCAGGTTTTTCGTCGCCATTATCGCCACCTTATGCGCCATTATCGCCACCTTCGCCACCGCCGCCGCCTTCTCCACCTTCTCCACCATTACCGCCATTGCCGCCGCCTTCTCCGTCTTCTCCACCATTATCGCCATCATCACCATCATCACCGCAGTTGTAAAAGATAATTTTTTCTTTTACTCTTTGGCAGCTGGGTATTGCATCTTGATGGTGATAGTTTTCGTATTACTCTAAGGATATCCATTCCTAAGACCCCGTTTGCGCAAGCAAGCGGGGTTGTTTTTTATTTTCCCTAAAATCTGCTAGTATAGAAAGATAACTCTATGCGTACATATATTAAAAATATCGCAACCTCTATTGGTCAAGAAATTACTCTTAAATGTTGGGTGGATGTTCGCCGTGATCAAGGCAAAATGGTGTTCCTTGATCTTCGTGATGTATCGGGGAAGGTGCAGGCTGTAGTACTTCCAAATCATTCTGAGGCGCTCGATATGGCGGAGAAGCTCCGTACTGAATGGGTAATAGAAGTGAGAGGTCTTGTGAATAAACGCCCAGAGAGAAACCGTAAAGCTGATGTAATCAACGGTGATGTAGAACTAGAAGTACTCTCAATTACTGTACTTAATGAAGCCACTACACCCGCATTTGATATCTCTACCGCTGGGTATGAAGTTGGAGAAGAAGTTCGACTTGAGAAAAAATACCTTGATCATAGGCGCGCTCGAGTACAGCATACAATTATGATGCGTCACAAGGTCATCAAATATATTCGTGATTATTTCGACATGCAGGGTTTCTTAGAAATTGAGACACCTCTCCTCACTAACCCAACACCAGAAGGGTCACGATCATATCTTGTGCCGTCACGACTTCATACTGGTACATTTTACGCGCTTCCTCAGTCACCACAACAGTATAAGCAACTCTTGATGGCAGGAGGATTTGAAAAATATTTTCAGATAGCTAAGTGTATGCGAGATGAAGACACTCGTGGGGACCGTCAGCCAGAATTCACGCAGCTCGACATGGAGATGAGTTTTGTCACAAAAGAAGATGTGATGAAGATAAATGAAGAGCTACTTATTAAGATCGTGACAACACTTTTCCCAGAGAAGAAAATTCAACAAGTTCCATTTCCAATATTTACCTATAGGGAAGTAATGGAAAAATATGGGAATGACAAGCCAGACATACGAGAGGATAAAAATGACTCTAATCTTCTTGCATTCTGTTGGGTTGTTGATTTTCCTGCTTTTGAAAAGACAGGAGTTGATAATGTAGACAATACAGGTGAGTGGACTTTTACTCATAATCCATTTACGGGGGTGCAAGATGAATGCAAGCAAGATTTTTTGGATAAAAAAAATATCGGAAACATTCTCTCAACACAATATGATATTGCAATGAATGGTTACGAAATAGGTGGCGGTGGTATCAGGTTACATAAAGCAGAAGAACTCAGGTGCGCACTCGAGATTATGGGGTACGACGAAGCTCGTATTAAAGTTAACTTCGGCCATATGATAGAGGCACTCGCATCCGGCACTCCACCGCATGGTGGTATCGCCTGGGGTCTTGATCGTCTTCTTATGATTCTTCTTAATGAGCCTAACATTCGTGAAGTGATGGCATTCCCTAAGACAGGTGAAGGTAAAGACCTGCTGATGCAAGCCCCATCTCCTGCAAGTACAAAAACTTTAAGGGAGCTCGGGATTGAAATAAAAAATAAGTAATATTCCTAATTAGTGGAGACAAAACCTTCGCAGTAGTGAAGGTCTTGTCTCCACAAAAAATTTCACACGCAAAATTAATTATCTATAACGACGCTATTGACGTAGTACATTTTATAATGTATAGTTAGTACTTCTCGGTAGTTTAATTGTTATACAAAAAGGAGTTTCGCATGGCAGAGTTTCTTAAAAAAATTGCTTTCACGATGATTGTTCTTTCAATTTATTTTCTTGTCGGGTGTGATAAAAAACTCACACCAACCCCAGTGAGAGTAGGAAGTGCTGTTGGACAGTCGATATGTGGCATTGATGCCTATGATCCAAAATCTGATAGTTGTAGCAGCTCACTAACGAAGCCGAAAGAAGTTTCAAATGTGGATAACGTAGCTATAATAGCACTTGTAGCAACCTCAAAAAAAGATTTGATTGTGGTTGATACCGCTATTGCAAAAAAAGGTCAAGGCTGTATAGCTATGACACGAAATACAAAAATGCCCCTGTCTAAAAATGATTGCAGGAAATTGTTTTCAAAGTATAAACGTAAGATTCCGGTTTTTATTTCAGTGCAAGGTAGTTTTACCTATTTTGATCCATTTGTAATAACGGGAGAAGAATGGTATCTTCTCCAAAGCTCCAAAAATGTAAACGGGGTTGAAAAAATAAAAATGTATTGGAAAATTCCCAATACTTAAAAAATACTTCATGAAAAAATGAAGCACAAAAGCAGTCCCTTTGGACTGCTTTTTTAATTGAAAGAATTTCTCGTATACTTGTAGTGATGTGATCAATTCCAAATATAAAAAGCTTATGTTATAATGGATTTAGACTTTTTTAATAGATTCTTCTTTGAGAATCTATATCAGATGTTTTAATTCCTTTTCTATTTGGGGTCTTCTTTGGTTCTGTATTAAGATAAAAAAACTTTTAAAAGTATAAAATGATGTAGTAACAAAGAGTTCTATGAACTGATTAGTGAGTCATACCATAAGACTCAAGTGAAATGAATTATTAGCTCTACAGTTTAAACTGTTGTACATGAAAGATAACAATTAAATATGTTAAGATAGCTAAATGATGCAGTGGCGAAGAGGCCTAACGCTGCGGTTTGCAAAACCGCCATTCGCGGGTTCGACTCCCGCCTGCATCTCATGAAGTGAGAAAAGGAAAAAGCTAACTGCTTGGCTTTTGTCGGGAGTCGAATAGGGGTCGCGAAGTCTTCTGTTTTGCGTACTCACGAAACTAGACTTTGTGACCGAATCTCCCGCCTGCATCTCCAAAAATAACAACACACTAAATATTGGGTAAAATTTCAACAAAATGTTAGAATAGTTTCCACAGAGAAATCTTAATGCCCGGGTGATGGAATGGTAGACATAAAGGACTTAAAATCCTTGGTTGGAAACAGCGTGCGGGTTCGAGTCCCGCCCTGGGCACAAAATAGTTTCCAATAAAAATTCCTGTAAATTAGGAGATTTTTAGTTTCAACTAAAGGTGTTATAATTTTGTTATAAAACTATGAAACTAGAAAATATAAATTTTAACAAACCAGAAGAATCTTCTGTTTATGGTGAAAGACATCTGAATGACGCAAAAGGTGAGTTTAGTAAATACTCTGATGTTGATAAAAAGTATGATCCACAGAGTAATACACCACATATTGACGTCCCTTTTATTTTTTTAGAATCAAAAGATTTGACCATTTTTGAGTCAAATCCAACACCTGAACTGCTTGCTGCTGTAAAAAACGATAATCGATATAAGTTTTTTTGGCACCCAGATACTGAGAGAGTTTTTTTCCCAGAGGGTTTTAATAAGATGCAACCTACAAGTTCAACGAGAACCATGTTCGATTCTGAGAGTAAAGCATTTTATGCAAAATTAGATTTAGACAAAAAACATTTTAGGTTTATAAGACGACTTAAGAAGGGTTCAGTTGAGCACAGTATTTTAGTCAACGATGATCTTTTAGAAATGTTTAAAAATATCGATGAAGGATCTGTTGAAAGGTTTGGTATTCTTCCAGAAAGTCTTGGTCTAGTAATTAATGAGGCTGAACATGCTGATTCGGGTGTAATTTTTAGAGAGAGTAAGCCTTTCCCTTTGTCACAGGAGAAAACTGTGGTACTTCCTTACCATTCATTATATGCAGAAGATCCAAATGCTCCGAATGATAAACCATTGCTAGTTGAGTTGTGTAATAGAAATTCTCCAAAAGATCCGCTTACCTATTTTGTTGAAAATATTATTGGGCCTGTTCAGGATGCATGGGTTTTACTCCTAAATAATAGAGGTCTTTTACCTGAACTCCATGGACAAAATGCTTTAATGGAAATAGGGGAAGATTTAAATGTAAAAAGACTGATACAGAGAGACTTTCAAGGTATTTATAGTGATTCTTCCATAAGAAAAGAGAACAATTTAAAAGAATTCACAAAACATGTTGTTGGTAGTGAAAAAGGAACTACAGAAAAATCACAGTATAGTCATGTTTTTGATGGTATGATTGGCAGGTATCTTTTTTCAAGATTATCTGCAACATTTTGTAAATATTTTCCTAAATATTCATATGAGACGGTTTGTAAAGAAATTAAAACTAGGTTTCTTTCAATTTCCGGTAACCGTCTAGATGTTTTTCCTGAAACCACTTATAGATTTGGTGCATCGGCTGATGAACAAACAGATAATGAAGTGGAACTTAAGGACACAAAATTACCATCAGAATTTAGATAATGAAAGTTATACAAGAAAAAATAATTACCTCTGATTTTGGAGAAAAAGAATCTGAGATTTTTATATATAAACCAGAAAAAGAAAGCAAAAAAGTTTTATTTATTATAAAAGGAATGTATGGGTTACATAAACCAGTCCTCGATACGATGATTGACTTAAAGTGGGATATGCGGTTTGTAAATTATTTTGCAAAAGATGTTAACGTGGTTTGTCTTAATACTTCTCATAAAAAAATTTATCAAGAATCTGACAGAAATCAAAGAAAAAAGTCATATGAAGGAAAGACGTTTGATCAAGAAGTTGGTGATATACAGAAGATAATTATACAAGTTAAGGATATTTTTTATAAGCAAGATGCGAAAGAATTAGATTTTTATTTCTTTGGAAAATCATTTGGGGGCACACTTCTTCTTGCGTTACGTGACTCGTTAGAGTCTAAAGCAATATTTATGGTTGGAAGTGGTTGTGGTAAAAGTAATACCACAACAAATACTCTTCTTAAAACTATGCCAGAAGAAGTAATCTTGCTTAAAAATATTAGTACTTATAGAAAAGGAAGATTTTATTTTTTTAGAGGAGAACTAGATGATATTGTTCCAAGAGAATCTCAAGAGAAAATTGTAAGTACTGTAAATGAAGATATAAGAGAATATGTTGTTCTTCCTGGTGTCGATCATGAATTTGAAAAAGTTAATGGAGTAGAGAGTGATCTTCCATTTACTTTTTTATTGGAAAAAGTTTCTAAAGCTATTTAAATGTATCTTAAAAATAAAGATTTATTATGCCCACATTCTTAAATTCGGTATATATGAAATCGCTTCACTCTTCATCAATTCAGTTCTAACCCTCAACAGGACTGCATTTTCAAAAACATGATTACATGTCAAGAAAATGGGAGCATTGTCTATTAGGGGGCACAAAGTTTAAAAAACTGACAAGAGTCAGTTTTTTAAACTTTGTTCCCAGGGAACACGTGAACTGCCGATCAGTAGATCGCGCCTAGAAGCGTAACATGTGTGTCGGAACGAGAAAGTCCGGAGTATGTTTCTCTAGCAAGCGAAACGACATACACCAAGTGTCATTCTGCTGAATGAGGAGCGGGAGGCGAGAAGTTTTTGTGACGACAAAAAATTACTTGTCGAAGAGATTCCTGCCCTGGGTATATGAATATAAAAATACCAATTGTACTCAGTCGGAATTTTTATGTTCCTGTGTCAGCTGAGAGTAGATGACCTGCGTCACTTACGGGGACAAGAATAGAGACTGCGGAACTATCTCTGACGGGCGAAACGAGGAAGTAGTTCTGGAGTCGAGTCCCGCTGCCAAGCTTCGAATTTGCTAATTTCGCCTGGGCACAAAAGAAAATAGTCAATAAAATAATGATTATCTTATTCTACCCTAAATAGACACCGAACTGATATACTTTTGTAATGTTAGAAAAAATACCAGAAGCAGTAAGAAGTACAAATACTGAACTCGAAGATTTAGCCTTTATTGTTGCTAAAGAAATTAGAACTGCAAATGATTTAACTTTTGAACAAAGAAAAAAGCTCTTAGGTTTGGTTAGAAAATGGTCAGATTATGTGAAGGAGAATGAAGTAGATCAATCAGATGTTCTTTCTGTTCGGTACCATTTACTTGAGTTTTCAAAGAAGAATTTTGTACATAATAAGGTTGAATTTGAAAAAGATGTTAAGTTGCAAAGTGTTCCTATTGATGAGTTAGAATTGTCAGACGGTTCGTTGTTTAAAGATTACATAAATAGAAATTTTGAAGGTGGTGATATTTTTAGTGATGAACATGTCGCTGTTTATGGAGGAATTGCTCGACTTGCTCTTAAGTTGTATGCTTCACAAAAAGACCCTAATTATGATTCTCACTTAATTGATTCTGAGTTACCAATAAATGATGTTGATGTGGTTGTAGATGATAAGAATGTTGGTAATAAGTACAAATCAGGTATAGCTGGGACAAGAGTTGTTGGAGATTTGCAGGAATATTTGAAGCCGTATTATAAGACTGTTGAATGTACAATAAATCAAGCTTTAATTTATAAAGGAAAGCTCTTGTTTACTGAAGACGCATTGCGAGATAACACAACAGGAGAACTTAATTTTATTAAGAAAGACGAGACATTATTTAATCCAGATTCTATAGTTCTAGAAGATGGAAAAATATTTGTTACTGATAAAGGTTTTTATAGAGCCTTGGCTTATCTTTTAAGACGTAAAGCATATAAACTCTCATTATATCAAGATAATCTAGATTTTTTGAAGAAAAATAAGTATACGTGGGCTTCACCTCTTCCAAAGATTTTGTTTCTTAAAGATATAGGATCAAGAAATAGAGCTATTAATGAATGGCATAGTCTTGCTAAAAGTTTAAGGGTAACGAGCAGTGGTAGTCCTACAGAATTCTTAGAAGAAATTATTTCAGAGAATCCTAGCATTGTAAATTACAATTTTAAAACAGAAGAAAATAATGCTGAGGAAATCAGGTGGATAATAAATCAATTTTTGAAATCAGGAGTTAGAAGTATTATTCCTGATACATATCCAAAAGGAATGAGCGATGAAATGATTACGATAGATATGAGAGTATTAGAAACCGAAGATCATGATCTAAGTAATTTTTACGAGAAAGTTAACTCCACATTTCGGAATGTACATTTTAATGTAGGGTCACCCACTGTAGGGTAAGTTAAACTTTTTCTACCAACACTTTAAGATTTGGTATACACGGGATCACCTCGGACTTCATTAATTCAACTCTAATCTTAAGGCTTCGATTTTAACATGTTGAGTGCAACATAAAAAATCGGGAGCATTGTCTATTAGGGTACACAACAGAAAAAGCAAGACTAAGTATGATTGATTTCATCTTGTTTAATGTATACATACATATCTTTTAAAAGTTCTTACCGCTAAGATATTTTTTAATGCTACACTTACACAATGAAACTTATTTCAAAATATTTTCCACATTTACTTTTACTCGCGTACATTATTGAGTTCAGTATTCTCGCAATTAAACCATACGACCGTGCTGTGTGGTTCACAGAAAACTTCACCATCATTCCGATAGTCGCAGTTCTTATTATTTTATATATTCGTAAAGTTAGATTCTCAAACCTTGCGTATGCACTCATGAGTGTACTCGTTTTTATGCATACCTATGGAGGACATTACACATTTGCCCTCGCACCCTTTGACTGGTTCAACCACATGTTTGGCTTTCAAAGAAATATGTACGATAGAGTTGCACATATGACGGTCGGATTTTATGCATACGCGATGATTGAAGCACTCATTCGTTATAAAGTGGTTAATCAAAAGTGGTTCGCATACTTTGCATCATTCATGATTATTCCAGCAATTGCCGCTTTTTATGAAATCTTTGAATGGCGATACGCTGTTAGCTCAGACCCAACAGCAGGACTCGCAGTTCTTGGCTCACAAGGGGATATCTGGGACGCACAAGAAGACATGCTGATGGATACAATAGGGGGATTTATTGGTGTAGCACTTTATTTCTTTTTCGGGAGAACAAAAACTTTATCCTAATTTATAGAAATTCCTGTGGTGCATCTGTTGCGAAAAAATATTTTTCACCACCGGCTTCAAACATTAGCGTCTTTGCATGAAGCATGATACGAGGGGAGTCATAGGTGCTACCGTACGCCTTGTCACCAACAATTGGATGAGAAATATATGACATGTGTGCACGTAGCTGATGTGTGCGACCAGTTTTTGGTGTAAGTTCTACAAGAGTTGTTCTGTCAGCTTCATTTCTTGTTATTACTTTCACGTCAGTCACTGCGTCTCGCAGTTCTCCTCGCGGATTAGGTGGGTTAACTTGCTGCCTGTAGTCTTTCTTATTTCGTCCAAGAGATGCATTAATTCTAAACTCTTCTTGTTTAACGACCCCACCAACAATAGCTATATATGTTTTTTTAGTAATGTGATTTCTAAATTGTGCCTTTAGTTCATTAAACGTTTTTTCATTTTTTGCTATTACCATTACACCTGAGGTATCACGGTCTAGTTTGTGGACAATGCCACCGAGATTAATTGTCCTTTTGTCTTGAAGTGTGATTGGATTATCAATGATAAAAATTTCTGGCACATGCGTCATCAAAAAATCAATAAGTGTCTCTTCTAAAGAATGGTCAAAAGGATGGACCACGAACCCAGAAGGTTTATTAATAACTAAAATATTTGTATCCTCGAATATAACAGGGATAGGTTGCATATTAATCTACTCTAGCATGTAGAAAGAAGTTGGTCACGAAGTTACTTTTGCACAAGAAGAGTGGGTTTCAGAACTTTTAAAATCTTGTTCTTCCCTCAAAATCTCAATTAAGATGTTAGAAAAAGTTACCCTACAAAAGAATTAAACTAATTTATCCTTAATTTTGTTTATTAGGGAAGTCATCTCTTGATTATCTCTTAGGTCAACTTGTGTAATATCAACATCTAAAAAGTTTTTATTCATTAAAAAATTTTTGATATTATCCGCAGTTGTCTGTAAGACCTCTTTATTAAGATAAGTATTTTCTAAACTTAAACCTAAATTCCGTTCTTTTGCTCTTTTCAAGATGACTTCTATATCTCCAGTTAAGTTTAGATATAAGTCTGGTTTTGGAATGAAAGTATTAATTATACTACACGTATTTTTGAACTCAGGACATTCTTCTTCTTTTAACAGAAATTTTGAGTAGATCTCTGTCATTTCAAAGCATGTATCAACAAAAATAAGTTCACTAATAGAATCTTGAGCTTTCTCCATTTGATGGTATCTGAGATTAAGAAAACCAATACATTTTTCAAAATTAGAAGCACTACTTTCTCTTTCTTTTGAAATAGAAGAAATTTGATCAAATTTCTCTTCATAAAAAGGATACTCTAAATTTTCATATATAGATTTTCCTAATGTTGACTTACCAGATCCAGGTATTCCTAATAGACAAATAATTTTTTTCATACCTGTTTAAAATTTTACTTCTAATAACTCATCATCTGAAAAACTAAATACTTCACCCGTTTTTAACATTTGTGTGGAATGATAATCTTCTTTAATTCCCCCCTCTGCAATATGCTTAACTATCCGCCCTATCCACCCATGTGTTGATATAAAAACACTATCATTCTTAGTCCATTTTCTAAGTCTTCTTAAGTATGTTAAAAATCTTTTAGCTCTAAAGTAAGTATCCTCAGCATTTTCAGTTTTTGATTTTCCTTCATACCACTGCTCAACGTAAAAATCCAAAACTCCCATAAATCCAACTTTTTCTATTAGGATTTTGTATTCCTCAGAGCTCAGTAAGGTAGTATCAAATTCTACTTCCTTCAAGTACTCACTTTGGATAATTTCAAGATGATTACCAGTTTTTTCTTCTATGACATTTAGAACTTCTTGAGCTGTCTCAACACAGCGTAAATATGGAGAAGAAATAATAAGTTTTACTTTTTCTAAAACTTCAGTAGAAAGTTTCTCAACACTTCCCCTAACTTCAACCTTACCGTTTTCAGAAAGTGGTAAGTTTAAAGATTTTGGAACATCAATTGCATTTAGAAAGTCATCAAAAGGCATTCTATTTGTACCGTAAGTTTCCGGGTCTACTCCAGGACTAGTAACCGGCTTTCCATGTCTAACAAAATGAACATTTTTTATTGATTCTGCAGGAAAATTTTCTTGAGTGACATTTAAACTATCTGGATTAGTAGGTTCCATAATTCAAAGTATAACATTTACTTAATTAACTAAGCTAGAATACGCAAATTACACCTAATGAAATAAAAATAGAGACTAATGATTTAGTTTAATTTGACAACCTTTTCCATAAAATGTAACAATGAATATACGGAGTAAGGTCATTTACTTCTGTGCATTCCCGTAAAGATTGTTTACTAACATGTTGAGTGTTAGTTGTCCTGATTTCCCAAAAGCATAGCTGTACCAGTTGCGGTCATAGAAAGTCCAAAAACTTCTATGTCTACATCTATCTTAGATGAATTCTTCCTGTGTGATGTTTCTGTAGATCAAAAATCAATAAAGTATTCAATAGACAGAAATAGTACTTATCTACTGTCTAGAGAGTTGTTCCTACACTCAAAATCACATGTTGAGTGGTTTTCCGCATTCCCTGATGTATCACTGCACGCTGATTACTCACAGAAGGTTAGAGGGTCACTTTTCACAGGTATTGTTAAAACACTTTTTCCGGAGGAAAAATTAAGTATTGTATCTGCACATTACCTTTTCCCTTGTCAAACTCTAGCGGAGGAACGGAGTGAGTTTTACAAGTGGAAAAGTAGTGTGATAGGTGAAGACATACCAGCCCGTCCTGTTAAAGGGCGGGTATGGTTACACATAGCACGCGGGAAGTGCGTAAGCGGTACCCAACGGGTACCGAGCAACGCGTATCAACGTTCTGGGTTACTAGTAACACCCAGAGAACGTTGCATGTTGCAACAACACTCCATATGATAGACACAATTAAATTCTTTGTGTCTATTCCTGATGTTCAAGTTCTTAATAGAATAAAGAGCATTTCTGAACAAATAAAAAGAGAAGACCTAAAAACAGGAAAGATAAGATTTGTATTCCACACAACTGAAATAAAAGTAGGTTCTTATAATAAATCAATCAATATAAGGATAACAGACAATCTTTACAACCAAGGATTATTCATAGAGCTCTCAATTCCAAAATATGCAAAAGGAAACAATATAGAAATGCTCCTACCCAGAGAGCTCCCACAAATAATAGAAAAATTATCCCAAGACATAACCACCCAACTAGATACCCCACTACCTCATTTTTCTACTTGGGAAATATTTAGATTAGACATTTGTTATAACTGGATATTTAAAACTAAACAAGAAACAGAAACAGTAAGGGGTTTTCTTCAAAGAATAGATTATCCAAGAAAGAAGAAAATCCTGTACCCAACATCCGTCATGTTTTTAGGTACTGCTTATCTTATTAGATTCTACTTAAAATATCCTGAGTACTTAGTTCATGACTACAAAGATTTACAAGATGAAGACAAAACAAGTGATAGAACATTTAATCTTTTATTCTTTGCAGAAAGAATTGTTAGATTTGAAGTTGAGTTTAAGAAAAAACATCTTAAAGGGGTTTTTAGATATGACAAAGTATTCATTGTACATATACAAGATGATGAAAAAATAGAGGAGGAACTCAAGCACTACCTCAATGACAAAGTATTCAAATATGTAACTCTTAAGAATACAACAGATATCAAAGTAGAAGAACTGCTTTACAGTAACTTCACAAAAACAAAAGCTACACGTCTTTATCAATTCTACAATGATTTCTATTTAAGTAATGGAGCTATAAAAAATAGAATGCTTAGCGGTGGTTTAAACAGAAGCACTATTTGGAGGTATAAAACAGATCTTAAAAGTGTTGGTATTGGTTTTGACGTGGTAAGTACTTCTGGCGTCAGTTTACTTGAACAGTTAGTAATTCCATCTCCAAATTCAAAGTTTGATTTAATTGGTTTTCCTGAAAAAGAAAATGGACATTGTTAAAACTTCACAAGAAGAAGTTTTACCTGAAGAAACCCTACAAACGTTAGAGGCTTTAGGTGAGGTGCTGCTTAGAATTAGGAGAAGGATGTTATCTGAGGGGTTTGACGTGGTAGATGGAAAAGTTGTTAAAAAGAGTATAATAGACAAAAATGACTGAAGAAGAACTACAAATCTGGAAGGATATTGAGAAAGGTAAGTACTGCAATTACTATTTGATTTACAATAGAAAAAGTACTGATGAACAAGATAATCAGAAAACTTCTCTTAGACATCAAAAAGAAGAAAATCTTAAATTTGCTCAAAAGAATAATTTACCTATTGCCCCCATTACAACACCTACATTTTTTAATAATGGTGTAATATCAGAAAAACATTCTGCATATAAACAAGATGATGATATGGTTTTAAATGATGACGGAACTGTTCAACTTAGCGTTGGAAGACCAAAGTTTTTTAAACTGTCACAGTTGTTAAATAAGAAATTATTTAAAGGTGTTATTTTCTTATGTCTTGACAGAGCTAGTAGAAATGCGTCTGATAATTTAATCATCAAAAAACTTCAAAAGAATGGTGTAGATATACTCTTTGCTCTTGCTACTTATGATAAGACTAGTGCGGGGAAATTACACCAAGATATTGATGGGATGTTTGCGGAACATAAATCAAGAGACACTGCTGAAAAAGTCACAAATACTGGAAAGAAGAATAGAAATGGTGGTGTCTGCACTTATAAAGCACCTGTTGGTTATTTAAATCTAGGAACAATGGATAACAAACCATTTGACCCAGTACGTGCTCCATTTATTGTAAAATTTTTTGAACTAGCAGATACTGGATGGTCACTTGCGGATATAGCTAGATTTTCTATTGAACAAGGTTTTACAATGCCTCCAATTCGGAAAAGAAGGAGTACTCATCAACTACTTTTAGATGAAGAAGAAGATGAAGCATCAACTCAACCCAAAGTATGCAACCTTGCTAGATATACCACTATACAAAAGATACTACGCAGTCCTTTTTATACAGGTGCTGTCCAAAACAAAGAACTTGGGTGGATACCTAGTACAAGTCATAAAGCTCTCATAACAAAAGAAATGTTTGATAGAGTACAAGAAAAACTTACTAAGAAGAACAGGAGTAAAAAGTATAATGAACCTCTTCCTAATCCATTTAGAGCACAATTCACCTGTGACGGTTGTAGACGCTCCTATACCCCATATTTTAAGAAAGGACACCTATATTTAGGGTCTAGGTGTGTAGTTGGGTGTTCTAACTCAAACAAGAACTTTAACGTTGATTTTATTACCAAGAACATAAGTAAGGTTGTCAGTAGTCTTTCTTTCTCTAAGGAGGAAATTGGAGTTATAGATAGTAGGGTTAAAAACTATTTAGAAGTCTTAGAAAAAGACCAAAATAGTAAGGATGAGGAAAATAAAAATAAGAAGAATAAACTTAGTGAAGATTTAGCATACTTAATAGCAAATAAACTCACCCTTTTAAAGAATGGTGTTTATACTCCTGAAAGTTTGGTGGTAGAAGAAAAAAAACTGGAAACAGCTATCAGTAACATTTCTAACCTTGAGCATGTTTCAGTAGAAGAAATACAAAAAACAGTACAAAATGTTTATAAACTTTCAGAACTTCTAAAAGACTTTATTCCTCAATGGGAATTTGCTAATTCTCATGAAAAACAAGATTTACTTAAAATAATGTTTTCAGAACTTTCTATTTCTGAGAAAAACCTTAATTATAAGGTTACAAATGGACTTGTTCCCATTCAATCAAGATTTTTCTCTCTTTGTGCCCAGGAAAGGACTTGAACCTTCACGCCTTGCGGCATCAGTTCCTAAGACTGATGTGTCTACCAATTTCACCACCTGGGCATTTTTTGAACTTACTCTTTTGTAAGTATTTTCCATTTCCTCTACAGTAGAAAGATTATAACGTATTTATACTAAATTTGCGAATTTAAGTTTTAATAAAACCAAAGCACAATTTTTACTAATCTTTAGTGGTATACTTAAGAAAATGAACCCTCAAGATGTAACTATACAAACATATCAGGATAATTTTGAGCTCTACAAAGAAAAGACACCGAGGGTACTATTTGGTGAATTTCTTACACGGATGGATTCTTTTATAAATGTGCTTCCTCTACATGGAAAAATATTTGAACTAGGCTCTCTAGAGGGAAGAGATGCACGGTATTTGCGAGACAAGGGTTTCACTGTCACCTGTACAGATGTCATTCCACAAGCGCTTCAGTCACTAGAAGTAGATGGATTTACAACGTACTTCTATGACCTGAGAGATGAGCCAAAAGAAGAATGGAGTAACTTATTTGATGGCATTATTGCAAAAGCCGTCTACCTTCATATGTCGCAGGAAATATTTGAAAAATCTCTCGCTTATATGGGTACGATTTTAAAAGTGGGAGGTATATTTTGTTTGACTTTTAAGCTGGGGGTTGGTGAGGAAATAGAAACAAGGAAGCTGGGAGGTGAGAGATATTTTAAGTATTACACACAAAAAGAGCTGGAAGCTATCGTAAAAAAATATCAGTGCTATGAGCTCGTCGATACAGTAACAATAGAAGATAAAAAGTGGATCCAGATTCTTCTGAGGAAGAAATAAAAATAAAAACCCCAGCAAACGACTGTGCGCTTGGAGGGGTTTTGCTTGTAACATTGCGCTACAAGGTTGGAGCGTTTCGATTAGGCTGATGCCATCTCGCGTTGCTCGAAGTCAACTTGGTCAACTTGGAACATCGACGAAACGTCGATACCACTCACGGGGACCTTTACGTCATCGTCATCACCAAATTCTGCCTTATGCTCTTCGTCGACCATTTTCATGGTGATGACGGCATCCATGGGCTGATCAAATGAATCTCGTGTCATTTTCATGAAGTTTTTCTGTACGTTTCGTGCTTTTGCTTTGGTAATCAACTCTTTCAAGTTGTGCTGCAAAAATGCAAGCATGCCATCCTGAACTTCCCCGATTTTCCCTCGCGTGAAGTTTGCCTTCACGTGTTTCTGCAGAAGCCAGGTATGAGGGATGAAAATTCGCTCATGTGCGCCATCCCGGAGGAATGGTTCTTGAATAACCAAGATGTCTTGTGCAGGCTTGTCCCCATTTTTAGGGAACCAGCGAAGTGTGACAATAAAGTCGTTGGTGACGAACTGGTCATCAGAGTTTCGGCCGAAGACATGGTAGCTACCATGGGTGCCAATAACCATCTCTTTAAGACGATTTTGCTCCTGTTCAGCAAGAATTTTCTTTGTCTCGGCTTTTGCCTTTGCGGCTAGTGCCTGCTTTTGCTCTTGGTGAGCTTCTGCACGGTCTTGGTTTCGGTCAAAGTTCGGGATCATACCTTTCACTTCCTTTACCGGCTTGGCCGCTTGTACAGCCGCCTCTTTGGCAGCTTTTTTGTCAGCGAGAGTCGTTTTCTTTATCTGCTTAGTCATCGAGTACTCCAGTTGATGCCTGTTAGGGCTATAACAATTTAAAAGGACATGACCATGTAAAAGTACAGGGTCAAGATATATTATACACAAAATATAGATTTTGTCAATAAATATATTGACATTTAATATAAAATATTATATATTATAAAAATCTGGTGTCATTAAAAATACCAGACGAAAGTTTCTCTTTAGTTCACTGTCCTTTTACATTTTATTTTTAGGAGTTATTCAAATGACAAAAAGTGTCCCTCACACTCTGGAAGACCAAATCGGGGTAGCGAACCTTCTTTCGCTGGCTACTAAGGTGGCCCTTCAACTGAAGCCAGAGACTAAGTTCTCAGCCTTCGCAGCTGAAGGACATGGTGCATGCCTGCTTCTTGACGGCACTATCTTCGGGTATATCGCACACGCAAATGGCGACAAGGCAATGGTGCTTAAAACTGGACACCAAGACCTTGAGGTGAACGATTTTGTTCATCTTCAGGAAGTTGGCTATTATGCATTCTCTGGTGAGGGGTACTATCCCTCTAGCGTTCGTGATCCAAGGATTGAGAATAAACGCGTAGCGATGTTTGATATCTTGCTTTCTGTAATCGCTGCTGAAGGCGGCCATGAGGCTGTGCTTCAAGCAATTAAAATGCGAAATGGCAAAAAAGATGAGGTGAGGCGTATTGTGAAAGATATGAAAAGTGGGGTGCTTCCGAGTAACCTGCTTGACATGTTTAGTGATATGAAGAAAGCGAAAGCTCTTGGAATCATTGTTAACAATTCGCCTCTGGTTTTTTATCGAGCATATCAAAGGATGCAGGTAAAAGATGTGTGGAAGCATGTACTTGTTATTCGCTTGGGGCTCGCGCCACACGGTGTTGAGGGGTTTGATATTGGGACATTTGTCCCTTTGGCCAATCTCTTCATCGAGCACAGTAACAAACATGTTGCTCAAATGGTGAAAGTTCTGGTGGAGAGTATCTCGCCAAAAGATCTGGATGAGGTTAAACGCCTTACTCATGATCTTGCGGTTACGGAAGGCCGTATTCTGGAAGCAGAAGCAGAAGACTCGGCACCTTTACTACCTGAAATTATTTTTAAGGAAGTGGGTGCTGGAGAGTCTGACAGTCAGATTCTTCATTGAGTTCATACATGTACACATGAGGTGAACAAAAGGCGAACGCAAGCGTTCGCCTTTTCTTTTTATGGTTTAATTATCTTCGAGCTCCTCCTTTCGATGTTGTATCATTGCTTGGTAGTCGTCGTTTGCTTTCTTTTCTTTTCGTAAAAGTTCATCAACATGAAGACGGTTTTTCTCTCCGAAGTCAATCTCTACTTCAAAGAAAGGAATTACTTTAACAGGAAGCCTTTTCATCACAAAGTGACGAAGTTCACTACGCATACGCTTGGCAAAGTTGATGGCCGCATCTTCTTTATTTTCTGGAAGTACGGTAATAAAAATAGTTCCATGTTTCATATCTCGCGATACCTCGGTGCGAGTGACGGTTATCATAGAAGCGCCTGAACTTTCACGTTGAAAAAAGTCTTGGGTGATACCGAGGACTTGCTGCTCGACTTGGAGCTGGCGTTGTGATTTTGGGATGTTGGCGTCCATATGAAGATAGTTAGTAGTTGATAGTGTTAAGATTTTTTTGAATTTTTGCTATAAGCTATTAACCATGAGCCATTAGCTGATTATATTCGGAGTTTCTCCACAGTGATTGCTTCGATCATGTCTCCTGGAACCATTTCGACTTTACTTTCAATCATAAGACCACATTCTATTCCTTCCATGACAGTATTTGTTTTTATCTTTTGTGATTGAAGTTCGACAATTCTCCCACGTCCTAGCTCGACTCCTCGACGAACAACGCGAACGAGTCTGTCATTTTCTATCTTACCAGTCTCGACACGTCCCCCGATCACATGCTTTTCTTTTTGTGAACTAAATGTGCGGAGAATTTTTAGTGTTCCGAGTATTGTTTCTTTTTCTTCAAACGGAAGACGAGCTTCGACGATAGTATCGAACCATTCTGATAGTTTGTAAATAATGTCAAAAATCTCTGGGGTGATTTTAAAACGGTCTGCTTGGTCACGTGCTTTTGCTTCCATCTTCACGGTAAAGCCAATGATCACTGTCTTCTCATCGGAGGATGCGAGCATGATGTCACCTTCAGAGATATTCCCCACACCCTCTGCGATTATTTTTATTTTAATAGCATCTGTCTCACGTTTCTTTACTTCACGTTTTACAGCATCTAATGTTCCAAGAGAGTCAGCTTTAATAACAACAGGGATGACTACTTTTGCATTGCGATAGATACGAGGATCCATGACTATTTTTATTTTAGCTTGTCTGGTTTCTTGTGCAAGCTTTTCCATTTCTTTTTTATCTGGAGAAGAAATGAAGATAGCTCCAGATGCTGGTATCTCGTCAAACCCTGTCACCATGACGGGTTGTCCTGCATGAGGATTCTTTATTGCCTTACCTGCAAAGTTTTCAACAATACGAATAGGGGACAGTGCAGTCCCTGCCAAGACTGAGCCACTTGCACTCAGCGTACCGTCTTTAATAACGAGTGTTGCAGAGATACCACGCTTTGCATCTACAAAACTTTCAAGAACGTGACCAGTTGCCTCGGTATCTAATTCTGCAGTGAGCTCATTCATATCAACAAGAAGAAGGAGTGTTTCAAGAAGAAGGTCGATACCAGTTCCTGTTTTTGCAGAAATTTCTACACAAGGGACTTCACCTCCGTAGCCTTCGATGTAAATTGCATTTTCAACAAGAGAGTTTTTTGTTTTCTGGATGTCTGCACCTGGTTTATCTATTTTGTTAATAGCAACAACATACGGAAGTTTTCGGGCTTCGATTGTTTTCCATGCTTCAAGAGTTTGTGTCTTCACACCATCTTCTGCTGAGACAATAAGGATAGCAATATCTGCAATCTCAACACCGCGCTCACGCATACCTTGAAATGCTGCATGCCCTGGTGTGTCTAAAAAGGTGATTGGTTTTACTTTTCCGTCTGCTTGCTTGTGTTCGACTTCATACGCTGAAATACGCTGTGTAATACCTCCTGCTTCACCGTCAACAATATTTGATTTTCGAATGTAATCAAGAAGAGAAGATTTTCCATGGTCGACATGACCAAGTACCGCAATAATTGGTTGACGAGGGGATAAAGCTAAAGTTGCTTTTGGTATAAGCTTTTTTGACATAATGATAGTGGCAATTATACCACAGAATGCCAACAAAGGATAGCTCTTAGACTATAGAGGTTAGACTGTATCTTTTAGATACATGAGTATGCGAAGCTATTTGAGTTGAACTTTAACTACAGTCTAAAGGCCAAGATCTACTGGCTATTCTTCTGGTGTGCTGCGCGAGCATCGTCGATGACAGCGAGTTCTTCTTCTGTTAGTTCGTACGTGCTTTCATAGTTTTCAAGTGGCTTTGCAAAAGTGCTCATACGTTCATGGGAATGAAGTGATGTAAGAACAACACCATTTCCTTTTTCATTGATAAGTGCGATGGAGAAGCTTTGATTAGAGCCGTTAGTGTCGAATGCTTTGTAGCGGATAGTTTGCGCATTACGAAGTGAATGAGAAACTTTCTCTTCAAGGAGTTCTGCATGCTTAGTAAGGAGGTTGTTTTGTTTTTCGATTGTTTCGGCATTTTTGATACAGGATCGTATGATCTCTTCAAGAGATGCTCCGTTGTTACCTCTCGTTAAGACGACAATTTTATGATCAAGGTAAAGAGCGTAACAAATGACAACAAAGAGTGACATCGCAAGGAGTATTGTTGGTGTGATTGGGAGAGCGGAGATGGAAGAGAAGAGAGTTGAGAGCATAGAGAGTATTACAGAGATTGTAGCATGATGAACATAAAAAGGTGTTACTAGAAAAGTGAGATGATATAAAGTAAAAGTAGTATTATCGAAGGTTAGGTATTACAATTTATGTAGCCAGTACTTTTTCTTTTGTATCTATATGGTAGAGTATTTGTATGATGAAATTATTTTTCACAAAAAATAAAAATAAAAGAGTGTATTTGGATAATGCGGGGGCGACAGAGATAGGAGGGCGGCCAACGGCCGCCCTTCTAGAAGCACTCAGTATCTATGGCAACCCATCAGGCATCCATAAAGAAGGCGCAGATGCAGGAATTCTTCTTGATAAAGCACGTGCCATGTGTGGAACCGTGTTAAATGCGCACGCTTACGAAATATACTTCATGTCTTCTGGGACAGAGTCATGTGACCTTGCTGTTTTTGGAACATATTTTGGATTTGTTGATAGCCAAGAGCTGCTAGTTAATAGTCAAAATCCTCCCCATATCATTACTTCTTCTATCGAGCATCCTGCAGTCCTCGAGCCAATTAAACAACTCGAGCGTGACGGCAAAGTACGAGTGACGTATCTCCCTGTGTATGAAGATGGTATTGTAAGAGTGAAAGATGTACGTGTGGCATTGTGCGAAGAAACAATACTCGTAAGTGTGATGTATGCAAATAACGAGATAGGCACCATTCAACCATTAAAAGAAATGGGTCGTGTGATAGACGAATGGAAAAGAGATAATGGTAAGACTTTCACTTCGTATCCTTACTTTCATGCTGATGCTTGCCAAGCTGCTAATTATTGTAATCTCGATGTACTTCGTCTTAAGTGTCACTTGATGACGGTTAATAGTAGCAAGGTGTATGGTCCAAAAGGCTCCGCACTGTTATATAAACGAGAGGGAATAAAAATTTCCCCAGTAACTCTCGGTGGTGGACAAGAGCGAGGATTACGTAGCGGGACAGAAGCTGTGCCTCTACATTATGCATTTGGTGTAGCTCTTCTAGAAGCTAAAGAGCTACAAGAAAAAGAAAGCGCGCGCTTGCGCGCGCTTCGTGATGAGACGGTAAAACTTCTTACAAAAGAAATCCCCTCAATTATTTTCTACGGCGCTTTCGATGTTAGTAACAAGGAAGTCAAAAGAAGTAAGAAGCAAGAAAATAATATGGAAAGTTTACAACCTACAGCATACAGCCCACAACCTGCCCTCCGCTTGCCGAATAATATTAATTGTAGAGTTCCAGGAATCTCAAGTGAAGAAATGATACTTCGCCTCGATGCAAAAGGCTTCGCAGTCTCACATAAGTCTGCGTGTGCATCAAGGGAGACAGAAGGGAGTTATGTCGTAATGTCACTCGGTGCTACAGAATTAGAGGCACAAGAAAATATTCGCATCTCACTCGGCCGTTCAACATCCAAGGGAGATTTAGATAGACTGGTGGAAGCAATGAAAGATATTTCTACAAAATATACTAAATAGGTTGTATACTTTGGATATCATTAATTTATAAACTTACAATAAAAATATGCAACCATACGTAGCAAAAGATTTTTCACACTTACTTGGAACTCCTGGTATGAGTGACACACTTCTCACTAATCACTTCACGCTTTACCAAGGGTATGTTACCAATACCAACAAATTAATGGATATGATGAAGGATAAAGAGTCAGGAACACCTGACTATGCAGAACTTCATCGCCGCTTCGGATGGGAATGGAATGGAATGAGACTACATGAGCTTTACTTTGGAAACATCGCAAAACATCCTGTGCCATTAAGTGAAAGAACTCTCAAACAAAAAATTGAAAGCACGTGGGGAACATACGAAAATTGGGAAAAAGAATTCCGCGGAATAGCAGCAATTCGGGGTGTAGGTTGGGTGCTCCTTACTCATGACAAAAGAGATGGAAAGTTAATTAACGTATGGATAGGGGAACACGATTGGGGGCATCTTGCAGGTCTTACTCCGTTACTTGTTATGGATGTGTGGGAGCATGCGTTCATGCTTGATTATGGCATCAAACGTGCAGATTATATTAATGTGTTCATGTCTATTGTTGATTGGCATGCTGTAGAAGAAAGAATATAAATAAATTGCATCTTTAATTCGAAAATACAAATACTTTAAGGTTCACCCTATGGTGAGGACAAGACAGAAGAAGTTTTGGGGATGAGATCACTGTTGGTGAGAAATTAGGAATTATTTCAGGTAAAATTATATATCAAAAAGAAATTTTGTCAAGTTGACTTCAGTAATTAATTTTGGCATTGTATATATACTACCGAAGATGTAAGAATAGTCTGCTTATCCACCACAACTTAACTCTATAATCCTGCTACACTGTAAGAGAAGATATACGTAAGATTTTTTGTGTATTTAAGAATTATATTTGAATTATCAGTATTTAATTAGTTACGATTTATTTTTATCTACGAAATAGTGTCTCAAGAGATCATCGTAGATAAATTACTTGGGCTAAAAGTTATATTTACCATATGCCTCCAGCATTTAATAATTTCACCACTAAAGCAAAAGAAGTAATCAGGCGTGCTCATGAGCTCGCTATTGAACGTGGACAAAACCAAGTTTCACCACTGCACTTAATGGGCGCACTTCTTACACAAGAAGAGTCCCTTGTGCATGCCATTTTAGAAAAACTCGAGATTGATGTCATCCACCTCACAGATACGATTGTGGATGCCATAGAAGTTCCGGGAGCATCAGCTACGATGAGTCCGTCATACCAGATGTACCTCACTCCTGAACTAGCAAATACCCTTGAAATGTCGATGAAAGTCGCACAGTCTTTTAATGATGAATTCGTTTCAACAGAACATCTGTTCCTTTCACTTCTTGAAACGACAGGTCAAGTGCGTGAAGTCCTTGCACGTTTTAGAATTGACAAGGACGCGGCATACCATGTGCTCGAAGAACTTCGTACACAAAATATTACCGAAGCTCAAGGTCCAAAGAAAAATAAAGCACTCGTTAAGTACACTCGTAACTTCACTGATCTTGCTCGTGCTGATAAGCTCGATCCTGTGATTGGACGAGATACTGAGATTATGCGTCTCATGCAGATTCTTTCTCGACGTACAAAAAACAATCCGATACTTATTGGAGAAGCAGGAACAGGAAAGACCGCAGTCGTAGAAGGTCTTGCTATTCGTATGGCAAAAGGGGATGTACCTGAAAGTTTAAAAGGAAAGGAGCTCGTATCACTCGATCTCGGGATGCTTATTGCAGGAACAAAATTTAGAGGTGAATTTGAAGAGCGATTAAAAGCGATAATGAAAGAAATTGAACGGTCAGAAGGGGGTATTATTCTCTTTATCGATGAGATACACACCATAGTAGGAGCAGGAGCTACAGAAGGGTCGGCGGATGCTGCAAACCTCCTTAAGCCTGCGCTTTCTCGTGGAGAACTTCGTGCAATAGGTGCAACGACTCTCAAAGAGTACCAAAAGCATATTGAAAAAGATCCAGCACTCGCACGACGTTTCCAGCCAGTGTTTGTTGAGGAGCCGTCAGAAGCTGATGCTTTGGCTATTTTACGAGGCCTTAAAGAAAAATATGAGCTTTTTCACGGTGTGCGTATCACTGATGACGCACTTGTCTCTGCCGTGAACCTTTCAACGAGATACATCACGTCACGATTCCTTCCTGATAAGGCGATTGACTTGATTGACGAGGCAGCATCTTCTC
Organism: Minisyncoccota bacterium; assembly: GCA_043781255.1. Classification (GTDB taxonomy): domain Bacteria; phylum Patescibacteriota; class Minisyncoccia; order Phycocordibacterales; family UBA5272; genus UBA11704. Next base: position 31,884 of record JAYWBQ010000028.1, read on the forward strand.
TTCGTATCGCTCTTGAGAACAAGCCTCCTGTGTTGGATGAGGCACATCGTCGTATCATGCGACTTGAGATTGAAAAAGAAGCTCTTTCGAAAGAACTTATTTTAGATAGTGAGCGAGAAGATGTTGGGTCAACCAAGAAACGTATTGCAATAATTGACGAAGAAATAGCGAACGTGAAAGAGAAAACTCGCGAGCTGGAGCTGAAGTGGAAAAATGAAAAGAAGACGCTTGGTGAGATAGGAGAAATTAAAAAATCTCTTGAGGCACTTCGTACTGAAGCAGAGAATGCTGAGCTTCGTGCGGATCTCACACGTGTAGCTGAGATTCGTTACGGTCAGATACCAGAGCTTACTCGTGAGCTCCATGACTCTATCGAGAAATTAAAGAAACTTCAGAAGACCCGACGAATTTTGAAAGAAGAAGTTACTGAGGAGGATATTGCATCTGTTGTTGCGAGATGGACTGGTATTCCTGTGGTACGAATGCTTGAAGAAGAGGAAGAGAAACTCTCACGAATGGAAGAAGAACTCGGCAAGCGTGTGATTAGTCAGAAGGAAGCGATTAGTAAAATAAGTGGTGCTGTGAGAAGGAGTCGTGCGGGGATCAATGACCCAGGACGACCAATCGGATCATTCATGTTCCTTGGTCCAACAGGAGTTGGAAAAACTGAGCTTACAAAAGCACTCGCAGAATTTATGTTTAATGACGAGAAAGCTCTCATAAAAGTAGACATGAGTGAGTACATGGAAAAACATAGTACGAGTAAACTAATCGGAAGTCCTCCAGGATACGTGGGTTATGACGAGTCAGGTCAACTCACCGAAGCAGTCCGACATCGACCGTACGCTGTGATACTTTTTGATGAAGTTGAAAAGGCTCATCCTGAAGTGTTTAATATTCTTCTTCAAGTTTTAGATGAAGGAAGACTCACTGATAGTAAAGGACGAGTGGTAAACTTTAAAAATACAATCATCATCATGACATCCAACATCGGCAGTCAGTACATTCAGAAGATGGAGCAGATTGGATTTTCAAATATGGTTGCAGGAGCTGAATACACACAAGTGAAAGAACGTGTTACAGAGGCTGTTAAAGAGTTTTTTAAACCAGAATTTTTGAATCGTCTCGATGAGACAGTTATTTTTGATGTATTGTCTAAAGAAGAAATCAAGCAAATAGTCGGTCTTCAGATCGCATCTCTTGCAAAGCGACTTCTTGAAAAAGAAATCACTCTCGAAGTAACCCCAAACGCAGTCACTTACATCGGAGAGAAATCCTATGATCCGCATTATGGAGCACGACCAATTAAGCGTTATATGCAGACACATATCTTGAACCAGATTGCATCACTTATGCTTTCTAAGAAGTTTACAAAAAGTGGTATCGCCTATGTGACACTTGATAAGAAAGGGGAGCTCACCGTAGAAGCGCGTCGCCCAGCTAAGATACTGAGTCCACTTCAAAAAGAAGAAGTTGTAGGGAAAAAGTAATTGGAAAGACTTTTGATGTGTAGAGGGGTAGAGAGAAGTAAGATAAGAATTGTATAAAAAAAGAAGCGCAGGCCACAGGCCTGCGCTTCTTTTTGCTTTACTTTCTTATTTTTGGTAGAATGTGGTTCGCTGTCACGTGCATGTGTAGGATAGACCAGAGGCCTTGAAGCCGTCCTTGAAATATGGTCCTTGTACGTGATGGCGACCATATGCGTCGGTGGTGGAGTGGTCAATCACAACAGACTGTAAATCTGTCGCCTCCGGGCTTCGCTGGTTCAAATCCAGCCCGACGCACTGAATTCAAAAAGCACCTTCAGGTGCTTTTTGTGCGCAGGGCAGGATTTGAACTGCTGATTAGTAAATCACACGGGGGGGGTGATAGTCGCAACCTGCATACTCCAGGAGTTATTCTGCTGAATGACGAGCAGGTGTAGGTCTCGAGTATAGTAATGTGATACCATCCCTAACAAACCATTCAACATATTTGCCTTAATTTACCTCATAAAAAATAGTGTTTTTGTGCAGACAGTGTGTAAAGGTTAATTAGAAATGGTATGAGAGGCGAGTTTAGTCCGACACATAAAATTAAAAACACCTACTTGAAAGTATTTTTAATTAAAATTATTTTTTGGAGATAGATGATACGATGGAGTTATGAGTGTCATAACATTAAAAAATAAAATTCATCTGGTTTTTGAGGTTAGTATTTTACTAAAAGGCTTGCATGCGATATTGGAAATTGTAGGAGGAGTTTTAATATTCTTTATCACTAAAGCGTATGTTATTAGTACAGTACTTTCTATCACACAGGAAGAATTAAGTGAAGATTCAAAAGATTTTATTACTCATTATCTTATTATAATGAGTAATAATTTTTCGATTAGCTCACAGCATTTTATTGCTTTTTATTTACTTAGTCATGGAGTTATAAAATTGTTCTTAGTTATTAATCTTTTTAAGAAAAAGTTGTGGGCATACCCTCTATCTATTTTAGTTTTTAGTTTATTTATTCTCTATCAACTTTACAGATTTAGTAGTACTCATTCTGTTTGGCTACTTCTTTTGACTCTCTTTGATATTATAATTATTTGGCTAACACTTCGTGAGTATCAGTATATTCAAAAGTAAAAGTTGTGCAGTATTTCTCACCAGTAAAGATTAATTAAAGTAATCGATGGTATACTCATCATATGAAATTTCGTGGAATCGATACATTTAGACAACCCTGGGTACTTGGGGTTATTTTTTTTAGTGCATTTTGTGGATCATTGCTTACATGGGGTTTGGTGACTTTTATGTCAAATCAGTCTTCAGTAAGTTTTGGTGCAATTAGAATAAGTGAGGCATCAAAGCCACTGATTCATCCTTTACTTGCATACAATACTCCAGAAATGCAAACAGTTAGTCCTCTCGAAGAGGCTCTTAAGTTAATTGTTTCTACTTCTATCAAAAATAAGCAACTTACAACAGCCTCAGTGTATTATCGAGATTTGAATACTGGTCGTTGGTTTGGTATTAATCAAGACCAAAAATTTGTCCCGGCAAGTTTGTTTAAAGTTCCTCTTATGATTGCTTATTTAAAAGATGCAGAAAAAAATCCAAATTTATTATCAACAAAAGTTGTTAATGATCTTGTAAGTGATGAAAATGTAAATGAAACAATCAAGGCGCTACAGTCAGTCAAGCAAGGTGAAAGATATACCGTTGATGAGCTTCTACACTATATGATTGATTCTTCAGATAACAATGCTACGGTATTACTTTTTAAAAATGTTAACCAAGACACTTTAAAAAAAGTTTTTTCAGATTTGGATATACAAATACCAACCACGGGTATAAATACAGATTTTATCTCAGTAGATAATTATAGTTTTCTTTTTAGAGTGCTCTATAATGCAACATATCTAAGTCATGAGATGTCTGAAAAAGGTTTGGAGATGTTGAGTAAAATAGATTTTGAAGATGGACTCCGCACTAGTAGTATTCCTAAAAGCATTACTATTGCAGATAAATTTGGTGAGTATTATCTAATTGAAAATGGCAAGGTTGGTGAACATCAGTTGCATGATTGTGGTATTGTGTATCACCCTAAACACCCATACCTTCTTTGTGTGATGACAAAAGGTGAAAAAATTGAAGACCTTGAAAAACTAATACAAGACATATCAAAAATGGCGTACAGGTATGTAAATAACATGAAGTAAAAGATACAAAACTTCAGGTTATATTTTTTTGAAAATTTTTTTACAGGTAGTTCTTATCTTGGGTTTTTTAAAACAATGATTGATTCTTGGTTAAAAGACATGTTCTTGTTTGTGTTTACCTTCTTAGGTCTCACAGAGTGGTAGTGGTATACTCTAAAAGGGTAGATAAACTTTCACAGGAGTAATTCATGCTTACATCTCAACCGACACCTGATCCTTTTTTTTTGGTAAATCTTTTTTTCGAAAAGCCCCCGTACAAATACAACTCTATGTTATTTACTGGAGTACTTTTTGCGAGACCTATGGCAATGGGACTTGTGATGATGATGCCTTTTTTCCCCGCGCTTGATTTGCGTACACCTCTTAGTACAAAGACTTTGGCGTAAAAAATCTAAAGATTCCGGTCTAACCTAACAGTTATGCCGGAATCTTTTTGCTTGTGATATAAAAATGATAGTATATATAGTATGACAAAATCAGTTATTTTAGCAGGTGGATGTTTCTGGTGTGTTGAGCATGATCTTCGTGCGGCTCCTGGTGTTAGTTTGGTAACGTCAGGATACGTGGGTAGTGATGCTGGATTACAGGTGCCGTCTTATGAGTATCATCAAGGGTATAAAGAGGCTGTACATGTAGAGTATGATGAAGAAAAAACTAGTTATAAAAAAATACTACAATTTTTTATTGACCACATAGATCCAACAGATGAAGGTGGTCAGTTTGCTGATCGAGGAGATAGTTACAAAGCTGTAATATATTATAAAGATGAAGAAGAACGACTTATTTCACTGTTTGTGATTAAAGAACTTAACGAGAGTCATGTCTATAATGGTCCTTCGAAGATAGAAGTACTCCCTCAGGCTTACTTTTATGAAGCAGAAGAGTGCCATCAGAATTATGCAGACAAAAATCCTCTTCGTTATGATCTGTATAAAAAAACTTCTGGACGTGAAGCATTTATTAATCGAACATGTGCGATGAGAGAGGAAAAGAAAATTTCTTGGAAAGAATAAGGTTCATAAAGTTCATAACGTGTGTTACATAAACAAAAGATAGAGATGAAGAAATACATTATTGGTATCGATGAAGTAGGGCGTGGGCCGATAGCTGGACCTGTCGTAGTCTGTGCCTGTGCAATTATCTCTGGAGTAGATATTATTAAGTATTTTCCAAGGCAGGAATTACAGGATAGTAAAAAGCTTACAGGAAAACGTCGTCAAGAAATTTTAGAAAAAATTACTGATCATACAAAATCACAAGAAATAATTTTTGGTATCGGAGAAATGAGCGCTGTTGTGATTGATGAAATTGGCATAAGTGTTGCAATTAAAGGAGCAATCTTGCAAGCACTGATTTCACTTCATCAACAAAGTGTCCCCAAAGAATCATTCATCTTTTTGGATGGCTCCCTGTATGCACCAGAAATCTACCAACAGGAAACAATCATCAAAGGTGATGAAAAAATCCCTGAGATATCGCTTGCATCAATCTATGCAAAAGAATATCGAGATACTAAAATGAAAGAGTATGCAAAGCAACTTCCGCACTATTCATTTGAAAAGCATGTTGGATACGGAACGTCTGCTCATTACAAAGCTATGAAGAAGCACGGTCTCTGCGAACTTCATAGAAGAAGTTTTCTTACAAAATTTCTTTCGTAAAAATATAGAGCATTTTCCTTGTGTAAGATTTAAGGATTTTAATGAGAATATTTTAGTAGCTCTTTTCTAAGAAGGGGGTATACTTACATATATGTCTAGTATATTTTCAAAAATTATTTCAGGAGAGGTTCCTGGTTATAAGATTTATGAAGATGACTATGTGTGTGCTATTTTAGATATTAATCCAATTCAAAAAGGTCACACACTTGTTATACCTAAACAAGAAGTAGATCAACTTTTTGAACTTGATGAAGTGTATTTTGATAAAATGATGCATCGGGTTCGATATCTGGCACAAGTTATAAAGGCGCAAACTAATTGTAAGCGCGTGTGTGTTTTCGTGGAGGGTTATGGTGTTCCTCATGTGCATGTACATCTTGTACCAACGAATACGCCCGCTGATTTTGATAAAGAGCTTGTGTATGAAGCATCTGTGGAAGAATTAAAGGAAATGCAGGCAAAGTTACAATCCTAATTTATGAAGTATCTTGCCATACGAACAATTGCTGTTCTCATCACAAGTTATCTTACTAAAGTTGGAGTACCACTTGTATTCACCACTGTCGCATTTACGCTTAGCACAACATGGACAGCACTGATAGTCGCACTTGTCCTTGCGGTGATTAACCATACAATCAAACCATTGTTCATGATTATTTCGATTCCGATTAATCTTGTAACACTTGGCTTGTTTTCGTTTGTGATTAATGGTCTCATGATTTTATTGGCAGATAAAATAGTGCCAGAATTTGCAATCCCATCGTTCTTAATGGCAATTTATTTTGCAGTCGTCCTTTCTGTCGTGAACTGGATTTTACATAGCTTTGAATAGAAATTGGTATTTTACTTCGTTTTCTTTCTTGAATCTCTCTTGGAGTCACATTCCCCATCAGCTTGCTGCGGAAAGTTTTTGTTTTGACTTTCATGCCTTGTCAGCTTGCTGCAAGATCATTCATTCTTGGTGTAGTTTCTTGCTTTCAGTGGAGTCCGACGTTGAAAAGTTAATTTAACTAAACTGGTTTCCCTAATAATGCCAAATCCAATTAACCTCTTCCCTAAGTCATCTCTGACTTAGGGAAGTCATGTCTTTTACCAGAATGAGGGAATCCAAATTTATTCCCTGGAATGTTCCAAGAACCAATTTTACTCATTCGTCCGTTTTGCGAGGGTAACAATACGTGGGAAGCGTTTAATTAGAAATGGTATAACGCTCATCTCGAGCGTTATTTTGCTATCAACTTATTATTATAAAGGTCTATTGTGGTCAATTTTTTCATCAACGACTTCTATCTCATCTTGCATTTCGTCAATGTTTTCTTGAATATCCTCTACATCTTCTGCAATATCTTCCATATCCTCTTGAATTTCCTCCACGTCGTGTGAGATCTCTTCCACGTCTTCTGCTATACCTTCCACATCTTCTTGCATCTCCTCAACATTTTCTTGAATATCCCCTACATCTTCCGCGATTTCATCAATTTCTTTTTCAACGCTTGCAAGAGCTCGTCCTTGGTAATTCACACTTATCTGAATGAATATTGAAAGATAAATAGCCTCGAGAGACACAATCGTCGTAAGAACAAGAAGTACTCGTTCAAAATTAACGCCAAGCAAGATAATCACAAATGCTCCTGCAAAAAGGAGTGTATGGATGACAACTGAACTGATTGACCCAATACCACGAGTTACCGAAAGTGCAAGAGCTTCAGCCTTATTTAAAGGGGTTTTCATAGTATTCCCACTATATCATGAAAGTGGTAGAATAGAGGAATGGTAGTAACAATAATATTTATCGTAGCTCTTTTGGTTATCGTGATTATAGCTTCTGGTGTTCGTTTTGTTTACTTACTAGCATTACCTCATACAAATATACAATTAAATATGAAATCAAAAGCACTCGATCTTTTCCTGTACTTAGGAATAGCAATCTCACTTATAGTAAGCGTTACAAATTTACTACAAATAATTTTTGCAGCAGTTGATAGAAAGTTCGTTGATATTTTAAGTGCTACACAATATTTCGATAGTACACAGGCTGATGTTCGTTTTGCAATCGCATCACTTGTGGTCATGTTTCCAATTTATGTCGGACTTTCTTGGTATGTATCTACTAACATCAAGAAGTATTTGTTTAAGCAAGATATTTCTGTTCGTAAGATTATGATTTACTGTACACTTTTTGTGGCAGTACTAACTCTTATTGGAACTCTCGTTTCTAGTATCTATACGTATCTAGGAGGAGAAATTTCTATTCGATTTCTACTTAAGGCTCTTGCTGTGTTTGTGGTCGCTTTCGTACTCTTTGGGTATTACTATTACACACTTAAACGAGATTATGCAAAGTCAACAATATTTCCAGCTGTTATCACAGCTATAACTTCTGTCTGTGTTATTGCTTCGGTGGTATGGAGTGTTTCTATTATTGGTACTCCAACAGAAATGCGTGCGAAGAAAATTGATAGTACTCGTCTTTCTGATATTTCTAGAATTCAACAAGAAGTATTTAACCGTGTGCAGTCAACGGATAAGCTACCGCTTGCACTTTCTGAACTTAATAATGCCTTCCAAGGGTATAAAGTTCCCACAGATCCCCTTACTCATGTTGCCTATGGGTATAAAGTTATTCAGCAGCCAACAGTAAAGATTAATTACACAACAAACAGAAAAGATCTTACATCTCCGGCTATTTTTGAGCTTTGCTCAATATTTGATACGACTCGTGCAATCGATGCTCGTGGCCAGGCTGTAGTAAGTAAGGGTGACATCCCGAGTCAGGTAGTAGGTAATGTTATTGGCACTGACTCACTTTACTCTGTGCAGAACTATTACTACGAAGGTGATCAATCACCATTTTGGAATCATGGGACTGGAGAAACATGTTTCAAACGAATTATTTCATCTGATATGTATTATGGACGATAACGAAGTTGGTTTTATTTACGAATAATACCCCGTGGCATTAGCCCAAGGATGTTCATTGAAATAAAAAGACCCCCAGAATACGTAGCCGTTCAAGGATTAATCCCAGTACCACTTAATGTATATCCTTCACATGCTTAGAGCAAGGACAATTAGTTAAACATATTTTGTAACTGAATAGGAGATATTTATTTGGATACCGCAATCAAAATCTCCACAGGAACTCAGTTTGCTTGCTGTAGTATGGACCCAAGCTTCAAAGGCTGGAAGTTTAGATCGTATAAGTGCGTCCATGTATCCGGCATGTAGAAGAAGGTAACCTTTCCGAGAATGTAATTTGTTGTCATTCCTTGTTGTCCAGATGCCAAAAGAACCGCAACCACCTTTTTCACCCTTCCTTCTGTTCGTCCAAGGATTTTGATGGGTAAATAGTGCCATTTGAGAAGATAGCACTTCCATAACATGTGCGTAATAACCAGACTGATAGCTTTCATCTGTATCCTTATCTTTAGGCCAATGAGATTTTGCCCTTACTGTGAAGTTAATTTTAACTTCAGGACTGTAGCGAGTCGTCAGTTGTTTTGCAGTCATCAAGACCTCCATTTGTAGGGAAAAATGATCTAATTAATTTATATACTACTATAACACTTTTGTCAAGTAAGTTTAGGTTTTGTATTTTCCTGTAGTCTAGAGATTTTTTATCCAACTTATGCGGGTTATGATTCGGCCCCCACTTTACAGGTACGTTTCGCGGGGCACGTACATTTTATTTCTCTAATTTATGTGGATTATGATTCGGGCAGGTTTTGTCTGAACAGCGTTCAGGGATAGTCTTTGTCCCGGTCATCATGAGTTCACCGCACTCTGTTCCATCAGCTTTTTTATAGGCACACCGATTGCCTGTTGGTCGTGTTTTGATGATGTGTTTGCAATCAGGGTAGTTAGAACATGAAAAGAAAATTCCAAAACGACCTTTACGTTCTTCCATATAACCGTCTTTACATTTATTACAATGTACCCCAGTTGAGTTTGCTTTTCGCATCTCCTCATCTTGCTCGATGTACTTACACTTTGGATAATTATCACATGCAATAAATCTACCATACTTTCCTTCTCGTTCTATGAGTTCACCTTTCTCGCATTTTGGACATTTCTTGCCAAGTTTCTTTGGACCTTCCATGACTTCACCATCCATTTTTCGTGCACCCATACATTCAGGATAGCGGATACATGAATAGAATTTTCCATTTTTCGCAAGTTTGATAACCATGTTAGCATCACAGAGTGGGCATTGCATCCCCTCAGGGGCATCACCCATACTTGTCGCTTTCTCAAGATCATCTTTTGATTTTACATCTTTGATGAATGGTCCGTAGAAATCTTTGAGCGTTTTTAAGTATGTTGCTTTACCTTCTGAAATGAGGTCGAGTTTGTCCTCCATATCTGCAGTGAACGTGTCACTGATGTACTGTGCAAAATGTTCTTCAAGGAATGAAATAACTACTTCACCTGTATCAGTTGGGTGAAGTGCTTTGTTTATTTTATCGACATAACCACGGGCTTCAATCGTAGAAAGAATAGACGCGTAGGTGGAAGGGCGGCCAATACCACGCTTTTCGAGTTCTTTAATGAGTCCAGCTTCTGTGTAGCGATGAGGAGGTTCAGTTTCTTTTTGGATGGATTGAAGTGTTGTTAAAGTAAGTGAATTACCTTTTGAAATATCTGGCAGGATAACATCATCACCTCGTGAAGCAGGGTCAACAGCGAGCCATCCAGGAGAAAGAAGAATGGAGCCATTTACGGTAAAATTGGGGATGGACTTTGTTGTAATGTTTGCAGTCACTTTACTTCGCTTGATCTTGGCATCCACCATTTGGCTTGCAACAGTGCGTTCCCAAATGAGAGAATAGAGCCGCTTTTCGTCGTCTGTAGTTCCTCCACTTCGTATTGTTGCGTTGGTTGGGCGTACTGCTTCATGAGCTTCCTGAGCATTTTTACTTTTAGTTTTGTACTTTCTAATTTCGATTTTATCTTTACCATAATTTTTTTCAATTACACTCGTTATCTCAGTAACCGCCTGATCAGAAAGAGTGGTGCTATCGGTACGCATGTAGGTGATAAGACCTTTTTCATAAAGTTTTTGTGCGATGCCCATGGTACGTGACGGTGCGTATCCTAAACGTGATGAAGCTGCTTGTTGAAGTGTGGAAGTGGTAAAAGGTGCTTTTGGTGAACGGGACGCTTCGGTACTTTCAACATCGAGAACTTCCCAAGTGCCATTTTTCCCTTCTTTAACAATTCTTTCTGCTTCTTCTTTGTTGTTTGGCTGTATTTCACACTCCATTAAGAGGGGATAGGTTTTACTCTCTGCCATTTTACCTACTGTTTTAAATTCTCCTGCGATAACAAAGTAGGTAACAGGAATAAATGCACGAATCTCACGTTCGCGTTCCATGATAATACGAAGCGCAGGGGACTGCACTCGTCCAGCAGAAAGTCCGTAACGAACTTTTTTCCAAATAACTCCTGAGAGGTCATACCCCACAAGACGATCAAGCACACGACGAGCTTCTTGTGCTTCTTTCATTTTCATATCGATCTCACGAGGGTGTTTGAGTGCTTCTTTGATGGCACTTTCAGTGATTTCGTGAAAAGTGACACGCTTAGCACCATCTAATTGACACGCATCTTTAACATGCCATGCGATAGCTTCTCCTTCACGGTCGGGGTCGGTTGCGAGGATGACCTCATTAGATCTTTTGGCGAGAGCTTTGATATCTGCTATCACTTTCTCTTTTCCTGGAGTGACTTCATAGTGAGGAATAAATCCTCCTTCGATGTCCACTGCTTTTTTATTACTCTTTGGCAAGTCTCTAACATGACCAACAGAAGCACGTACTTCGTACGCACCATCTAAGTATTTTGCAATTGTTTTTGCCTTTGAAGGACTTTCTACGATTAAGAGTTTCATGAGGACAGTAGCTAGTGACTAGTTGTTAGTGTTTAGTAAACTAGATATAGCACAGTAATTTGTAACATGAGATTCAGTATACATTATTTTTTATGCTTAGCATTATATTGTATTGTTGTTGCGCACTAGTCGCTAACAACTAGTAACTGATAACTGTTTCACTCTACACTATTCGTCTCACTTCACCAAATGTTTCTTCAATAGCACCAGTAAGTTCAAGAGAAGAGAATCCAGAAATAAAATCTTCAAATGATAAGTGTGTTGTAGAAAAAAGTGAGTCTTTGTCAATTGGTTCTCGAAGGTTTTCAATAATTATTTTTTCATTACGGGTATATTTTTTAAGTATGGTCTCGGATATGTCGGCACTATCTACTTCTTGTTTTGAAATGTGAAGAAGTGCATAGAGGTCATCTGATGAAGTTATAGAATACGCTCCCTCACGGATAAGCATATTCGTACCAAAGGCAGTTGGAGAAAATATATCACCAGGAATTGCCCCAATATCACGACCGAGCTCTATTGCTTGGCGAGCGGTGATGAGTGTGCCTGACTTTACTTCTGCTTCAATAAATAGTACAGCATCTGACAGTGCCGCCATGACGCGGTTACGCATAGGAAATGTCCAGGGCGCAGCGATAGTCTCATTTGGAAGTTCAGAAAGAAGTGTTCCTCCTTTTTCTAAAATTTCTTTGGCGAGATGTCTATGAGCGCTCGGATAGAGAACTTTTTCGTCAAGACCACTTCCTGGAATGGCAATTGTTATGAGATTATTTTTAAGGGCATGGTGATGTGCGAGACTATCTATCCCAAGAGCAAGGCCAGATACAATAACAACGTCCTCACCCTTTAATGATGCAAGCAACATTTCAAGTACCTGTCTTCCGTATGCTGTATTTTTTCGTGAGCCAACTTATTGTAAGAATACGAGGGGTTGCTCTACCATAAAGATCGATAGTGACTTCAGGGAGCTTCCCTTGTATATGGATGACTTCTGGAATTTGATGAAGTTCAAGAAGACGTGAAAGAAGAGGGTGAGCAGCAAAATCTTTTTTAAGGATAGTAACAATTTCGTTAGTCATGATAAAAGGATACAAAAATATAGCACTATATCACAAGGGATAGGAAAAACTTTTAGCAAAATAAAAAGCAGTGATATGTTACTATCGCTGCTTTTAGAAAGTGTGCATTCTCTTAAAAACAAACTAGCCCACCAAATTTTTTTGAAGAGGGTAGAAGTTCTGCTGTAGGTAAAGCTTCCACTTTAAGGCCATGTTTTTCTGTGCTTACCTCATCCCAACGGTCGTAAAGATATTTCCACGAAGTCTCGTCAAGTCTCATGGGTTTTTTCCAAAGAAAGTAGAAAATCTTTTTATCGAATCTGATCTTCTCGGGGTCAAGTGCATACTTCACTCGATTTTTCATGTTAAGAACATAAAGAGGTGGGTATACAGAAGATACAAGTGCCGTTCTTCCTGGTGGAATGACGACGCACGAGGACTCAGTAATAAAGAAAGTGTGAAGTTCCCTATTATCTGTTTCATGGAATAAAAAGTACTTCCTGGGGTCGTTCTCTACCTCTATATAAAGCTGTTTATCACCAAGTGGTTGTACGACAAAATCTTCGGGTAAAGGCATTGTCGGAGGTTTCCCTACTTTTAATGACGTGTAGATGATAACGTGACCTTCCTTTGGAATTTTTGGTACTGTTATAGTATTCATGGGAGCGTGAGTGCTGCTTGAATATTTTTTTGAGTCATCATAGTTTGTGTGTGTATTACCATAGAAAGCATTCGCACCCCATCCTAAGATGACGGCTGCAAGCATGACTCTGAATCCAACTCTTTGGAACAAGAGCTCTTCTTTACCTTTTTCTACACCGATAAACCAGCAAAGTATGTTGTTAAAAACACGACTAGCTGTTGCTGTAAAGAAACTAGTTTCAACATTTACTCGGTACTGAGGAAGTCGCTGGTCTTGAAAATGGTCCACAGATACATTTCGTTCCTCTACACCATAGAAACTTCTTGGTTTTTTCAACGACCAGAGAAGATAAATTCCAAAGTAGTGAAGTATTGGAAGAAGCGATGGTGTAAAGCAGTACCCATCTTCCCAGTATAACCCTGTAGCTTTTCCATTAAATACAAGTTCAGCCCTCTCAGCAGGTTCAATGATGTGAAAGAAATGGAGTATTACTCCAAAACCAAAAAGTGCCATCAAGTGAATAGTGTAGAGATTGCTGCCAAAGTACTGGAAGTAAAAAAACTCATAGGGAACAGTGAGCAAAAGACAAAGTAAAAACCCTTGCCATTTTGTGATAAAGAATGAACTCATAATGTCTCCTTTTGTGAGAATGAGATTAATGAAAAAGAACGTTTATGTTATCCTAGTATATTAATGTTTAAAATACAAGTGTTTGGAGATGCCTGCGGGAATGTCTTCGGCAAGTAAATTTTTGTCGTCACAAAAATTTCTCGCTTTGGCCTCCCGGCATCATTTACTAATCGTCTAACGCAAGTCAAGCAGTTGGGATCGCCCCTCCCTGCTTGCTTGAGTACAAGTATCGTTTATCGTTGGTCGGAACGCACTATTTTTATATTCACTTTGTTCATTAAAAATAGGTGCCTACGGTCCCTGAATGTAAGTCAAACAGTAGGGAAGAAAACTTTTTGAAACATAGCTGTGTCCCCAGTAGGGATCGAACCTACGACCTGCGGATTAAGAGTCCGATGCTCTACCAGCTGAGCTATAGGGACATTGACACACAAAACATATTATACCACAATATAAAGAATAATTCTAGCTCAAATATGCTACAATTTATGTATGAATACGAAAAAAACTTTACGTATATTTCTTGGTGCTACTCTTTTTAGTGTGAGTGCTGTATTTTCGCCTATATTTGCTGCAACAACTTTTGACAAAGCTGTGTGGATTCCATACTGGCGAAAGACAGAAGGTGCGAGCACAACACTTCCAAATTTAAATAAATTGACTCAGATCAGTCCTTTTGCTTTTGAATTACAGTCAAACGGCACAATAAAAAATGCGCTTAAGTTCGAAGATGAGCCATGGACTACACTCATTACAGAAGCAAAGAAAAAGAAAGTAAAAGTGTATCCAAGTATTCTTTCATACCCTCATAACGAGAACGAAAAGTACGCATTCTATCTTCTTTTGGCACAACGAAACAGAAGACTGGCCCACGAAAAAGAAATTCTAGCACTTGTTAAAAAATATAATGTTGATGGGATCGATATCGACTATGAGGCAAAAACTGCAGAGACGAGGGTCTACTTTTCTGCTTTCTTAACTGAACTTGCAACGTTACTTCATAATAATAAAAAACAACTGATCTGTACCGTGGAAGCTCGTACGCCACCAGAAAGTAGGTATGCTACCACATCACAAATTGTGCTTTCAAAAGTTGAATATTCAAATGATTACAAAGTTATAGGTAAAGTGTGTGATCAGGTGCGTATCATGGCGTATGATCAGGCAGGGGATGATATGCAACTGGTCAATCAAAATACTGCCTTAGGAACTAGTTATAAACCTGTAGCGGATATTAATTGGGTAGAAAAAATCGCAACCCTTGCACTTCGTGACATTCCTGCAAAGAAACTTATTCTTGGTATTCCAACGTATGGTTATAAGTACGAAATAATTCCAGCGACCGCAACAAGTAGTCAAAAATACGCACGTCTAGGCTCAATGAATTTTAATTATGCTGATGAACTAGCAAAGAGTCTTCGTATTACACCAACACGAAATAGCGCAGGAGAAATAAGCTTTACGTATGCAACCTCAACAGATATAAATGGCAACCAGTTAGGAAGTTTGAAGCAGTATCTTGTATGGTATTCAGACGCTACAGCTATCGCTGACAAAATCCGTATTGCAAAGTTATATAAATTAGGAGGAGTCGTTATCTTTAAGGTAGATGGAGGGAATGATCCGAATCTTTGGAATGTATTGAAGTAGGAGTTGGGAGCCAGTTTCTAGTACTTGGAAGTGTTGAGGTATGTATAAGATGAGGAGGTGAAGGATTTCCTCCTTATGTTCACTAGCCACTAGCCACTAGCCACTATATACTATCCCTATGGAATTTACTTTAAAACTCGATCGCTTCGAAGGGCCTTATACAAAACTCCTCGAACTCATCGAGTCACGAAAACTTTCTGTCACGGAAATTGCTCTTGTTGAGATTACTGATGACTATATTGCGTACATAAAAACCATGGACCAGAAAAATAGTATCGATATTTCACAGTTCATTGTTGTGGCATCGACCTTAATGCTTATGAAAGCAAAGTCACTTCTTCCGGGAGTCGTCTACACCGAAGAGGAAGAGAAGCAGGTTAATGATCTTGAACATAAACTTGAATTGTATACACTTTTAGCTCGAGGCTCATATCTTATAGAAAGTATTTATGGGAAAAATGTTCTCTACTCTCGTCCACATATTCAATCAAAAGATTTCCACGTTTTTGTTCCAGATGAGCGAGTTACTCCAGCTTTTTTGCAGTCAATTATTTCTCTTACACTTGTGTCATTTGTTACTCCAAAAGCTCTCGTGAAAGTAGCTGTTGAGCAAGCGCTTCGCATTGAAAACGTTATTGAAAATCTTCTCAAGCGTGTACAAAATGCACAGTCAGTAAGCTTGCAAAGCATGACTCAAAATGAAGGAACAAAAGAAGAACAGAAGAAGTCACTCATTGTTAATTTTATTGCACTTTTAGAACTTCTTCGAATAGGCACACTTTATGCAGAGCAACATAGTGATGGTGGTGAAATAACTATTCTTACACTTCCCTCATCTTCTTTTCTTACCCCACAAGAACCTGTGGTACACTGATTAATATATATGCTCGAAAAAGTTATCACACTTCTCTTTCTCTCTGGCGATGTTGTTCCTGTAAAAAAACTTGCAGATTTTTTAAATATTCGGCCAGAGGAATTGATAGAAAATGCCCCATACCTAAAAACTAAATTAGAAGAAGTAGGTCTTACACTTTTGGTGAGTAATGAAGGCTTTTCAATTGTTTCTACCGTAGCACAATCCGCACTTGTGGAAAGTTGGAGAAAAGAAGAACAAAAAGGCGACCTTACCCCAGCAACGCTGCAAGTGCTCACGTTAGTTGCATACTTAGGGTACCCAACCCGTGAACAAATATCATACATTCGCGGGGTTCAATCATTACAATCAATCAGAACTCTCACGGTGAGAGGTTTGATAAATCGCGTAGGAGAAATATGCTCACTCACTGCTGATGCACTCAAACATCTAGGTGTGACAAGTGTTGAGCAGCTCCCAGAGTATGCAAGTATGCACAAAGATTTATTGGATAAGCTGCAAGCTCGTGAACTATAAGTACGTGTATGTTGCTTAATCCTAAAAAAGTAGAAGTTGATATTTTTGTTATATACAGTCTTTCAGTTTGTATTATTATAGTAGTTTCTATTCTTGCACTTGTAAAGAAACATGTAGCGCCTCCTCGGGTACAGCCTCAGAAAGAAACAATGTCTGTAATAAGTCAAACAATTTTATTTAACAAACATGCTTTTGATCATGTAAAAATTGAAGGTAGAGCGTATGTTGTATATGATATTCTTAGTAAAGAAACTATTGCTTCAAAAAATGAAACTACCAAGCTACCTCTCGCTAGTATTACAAAAGTCATGATGGCAATCAGTGCAACACTTCATAAAGAAAAAAATGAAAAAGTAACAGTTAGTCCAAAAAGTATTGAAGATGGATATGATCTTGGTCTTAAAGATAAACAAATCTGGGAACTCTCTGAGCTTTTAAAATATACCCTTGTCTTTTCTTCAAATGATGGAGCAGAAATAGTGGCTGATAGTTTTGGTGGAAAAGATATTTTTGTAACACAAATGAACGCTGATGCAAAAAATCTTGGTCTTAATATTTTATTCACTGATCCTGCAGGTAGAGATATTGGTGGAAAATTTGGGGGATTAGGAACAGTAACTGAAGTTGCAAAACTTTTTTCTGTTGCACGAAAAAATATTCCAGAGATTATGGATGCAACTACAAAAAAACGAGAAACCGTTATCGTAAATGGGGGTAAGATGAGAGGTATTCCAAACACCAACCAAGCAATCGAATCTCTTTCAGGGGCAGAGGCTTCAAAAACTGGTTACACTGACATGGCTGGAGGAAATTTGGGAGTAATTGTTGATATTAGTATTGGTCGCCCGGTAGTCATTGTTGTACTAGGTTCAACCAAAGAAGGGAGATTTAAAGACATGAGTATTTTATACAAAACATTACGAGAAAGTATTCTACATACAGATATACAATAGTATAGAAATATTCAGAGTATTTCTAGCGTTTCCTGTGATATAATTTAAGCTATGTTAGCACTTGATCCTTTTAAGGTATTGTTTCCTGCTGTTATTTCGTTCTTAATTGGTATTGTCATCGCCCCAATTATTGGAGGTTTTTTAGTACGTCACAAACTTTGGAAAAAAAAGAATGTGAAAATGACAATAGATGGAAAAGAAGCAACCATCACTGCCTCGCTCCATAACGACGAAAAAGCACCCATTCCAAGAATGGGTGGACTTGTCGTTGTCATTTCAGTATTCGCAACAGCGCTTATTTTGTGGCTAATTTCTAAAATATACCCAACTATTTTTACTGAGAAACTAGATTTTATTTCCCGTAATCAAACATGGCTTCCACTTTTTGCGATGCTCGTAGGTGCTCTCGTGGGTGCACTCGATGATCTTTTAGTTGTCGAAGCGTTTGGTGGAAAACTTAACTCATACATCGGAGGTGGGTTATCTTTTCCTGTCAGACTATTTGCAGTTTCATCGTTAGGATTATTTGCAGGGTGGTGGTTTTATGCAAAGTTAGGGATTGACTACGTGTACATTCCTTTCTATGGAGATTTTCATCTTGGTGGATTTACTTTTATTTTATTTTTTGTCTTAGTGACACTTGCAACTTTTTCTACGGGGGTAATCGACGGAGTGGACGGTCTTTCTGGCGGTGTCATGTCAGCTGTCTTTACGGCGTATGGAATGATAGCTTATGTCCATGGGCAAGTTAATATCGCAGCACTTTGCTTTGTTATTGTTGGAGGAATTATGGCGTTCTTGTGGTTTAATATTCCGCCTGCACTTTTTTATCTCACAGAAACAGGAATGCTGGCTCTTTCTTTAGGGCTTTCTGTTATTGCCTTTTTAACAAATGCTGTTGTCTATCTACCTATTATTGCGCTCCCACTCATGATGACGACACTCTCAGTAATTTTACAACTCGTATGGAAGAAATTTTTTAAGCGAAAGTTATTTTTGGTTGCACCACTTCATCATCATTTTCAGGCCAAGGGTTGGCCGGCATACAAAGTAGTAATGCGTTACTGGATTGTTTCGTATATGTGCGCGATGCTTGGGGTTGTAATAGCTCTTATTAGTTAACAGTATATGTTCCAACGAGTTGACAAACCACTCCTTATTACTATTCTCATTCTTCTTATTAGTGGACTGGTTATTTTCGGTTCGGCTGCTCTTGGTGTACTTGCGAGTAATGAAGTAAAGTTTTTCTCAATTATTAAGACACAGTTAATCTATGCATTATTAGGTGGAGGAATCGCACTTTGCCTAGGTAGTTTTATCCCGTATCAATCGTACAAAAAGTACGCATATCCATTATTTTTTTTCGCATGCATAGCGAGTATTTGTGTCTTTGTTCCAGGACTATCACGCTATCACGGTGGGGCACATAGATGGATTGATGTAGGTTCTTTTTCATTACAGCCGAGTGAAGCCCTTAAATTTGCTTTTGTTGTCGTCGTTGCGTATTGGTGTACAAAGTACAGAAATTTTTTTAAAAATTGGAAGTACGGGTTTTTAGCCTACCTGGTTGGCTTAGGCTTTGTCAGTGTTATATTGCTTGCTCAGCCTGATTTTGGTACTTACTTGGTAGTTGCGGGAGCCTCTTTTATTACATATTTTGTTGGCGGAGCACGAAAACGTCATATTCAATATCTGATACTCTGCGGGGTTGCTGGCTTTCTCTTGCTTATCCTTTTTAGACCGTACATGCTCGAACGAGTAAAGACATTTTTTAATAACACTCATGATCCACGAGGTTCTTCATGGCAACTAAACCAATCTCTCATTGCTCTTGGCGGTGGTGGTTTAACAGGACGAGGATTAGGCCAAAGTGTACAGAAATTTAACTATCTTCCTGAACCAATTGGAGATTCTATTTTTGCTGTTTTAGGTGAAGAATTAGGGTTTATAGGATCGATGTATCTCATCGTGCTATATGGTATAGTTAGTATGCGTGGGTATGTTATTGCAAAGGTTGCAGGAGATCAGTTTGGACGATTATTGGCAACAGGGATTGTCTCTATCATTCTCATTCAAGCGGCTCTTAATATCGCGTCCATGCTTGGAATTTTGCCACTAACGGGTGTTCCACTTCCACTTGTGTCTCATGGAGGGACGGCATTTCTTGCAGCTTTATTTGAGTTTGGGGTCTTGCTTAATATATCAAAGTCAACCACTAATTATCTATGAAAATTGTTATTACAGGAGCAGGGGGAGGACACTTTTATCCACTTATCGCAGTTGCAGAGCGTATTCGAAAAGAAATTTTTATTCAGAAGCTTATTCAGCCTGAACTCTATTTTTTATCTGACAAACCATATGACGAAGAAGCTCTTTTTAATCTTGATTGTAAGTTTATAGAAATCCCAGCAGGGAAGTTGCGTCTTTACCCGTCCTTTCAAAATATTACCGATCTTTTTATAACCATGCAAGGATGTCTTATTGCACTTTTTAAGTTGTATTCTCTGTATCCTGATGTTATCTTTGCAAAAGGGGGATACGCCAGTTTCCCAACACTCCTAGCTGCGAGGATATTATCGATCCCAGTTATTATTCATGAGAGTGATACTGTCCCAGGCCGCACAACAAAATGGGCAGGACAATTTGCTTCTCGTGTCGCACTTTCATATCCTGAAGCCTCTTTGTTTTACCCACAGGATAAAGTTGCGTTAACGGGTCAACCGATTCGTGACATACTGCTTCCACCTCACGATTTTGAAAAAAAATATGTAAAGAAAGATCGTCCTGTAATACTTATCTTTGGAGGATCTCAAGGAAGCCAAGTTATTAATACTGCTATACTTGAGGCACTCCCTAGGCTCCTTAACTCATATGATGTTGTCCATCAAACCGGAATAGAAAATCTAAAAGAAGTAGAAGAAGTTGCGAAACATCTTCTTGTTAATCATGAATTTAAGAATCACTATTTTGTTAATGGTTTTTTAGACGCAGCTTTATTTTATCCAAAAGTAGACATGGTTGTGACTCGTGCTGGGTCTTCTATGTTTGAAATGGTGTTATGGAGACTCCCAATGGTTGTTATTCCCATACCAGAGTCAATTAGTCGAGATCAAAAAAGTAATGCATACGCCATGGCTTCTCATGGAGTGGCAATGGTTCTTGAGGAAAATAATCTTGGTCCAAATGTACTCATTTCAACTATCTCAAGGATATTGGATAATGAAGATGAGTATAATCATATGATTAAAAATGCCCATATCTTTGAAAATTCACGAAATGCTGCATCAACTATTGCACGAGAAATTGTTCGTATTTGTCTGAGTCATTTATAATAAATATCACTATCATGGAAAAACCTGTCATTACACGTCTTGCCCCTAGTCCTACCGGACTACTTCATTTAGGTACCTATCGTACTGCTGTTTTTGCATATTTATATGCAAAAAAAAATGGTGGCAAGTTTATTGTGAGAATTGAAGATACTGACAAAGCAAGAAGTAAGAACGAGTATAAAGAAAATATCCTTGCAAGTTTGAAATGGCTCTCACTACCGTACGATGCTTTATATATTCAAAGTGAAAATATTCTTTCGCACACAAAGCACCTCGAAAGACTTATTGATACAGGGGCTGCATATATTTCAAAAGAGGAAGCAAAAGATGGGAGTGGCGTTATGCGTGAACTTGTGCGTCTTAAAAATAAAGGTGAAGTAGTTATTTTCAATGACATTATTCGCGGAAGTATTGAAACAAATACAACTGATTTGGGTGATTTTGTGATTGCAAAATCTATCACGGAACCACTTTTTCACCTTGCGGTAGTTATTGATGACCATGAAGAAGGCGTGACACACGTTATACGAGGTGAAGATCATATTGCAAACACACCACGACAAATTCTTATTTCTCGAGCTCTTGGATTCCCATCACCAAAGTATGCTCACCTTCCACTTGTACTTGCAGAAGACAGAACAAAACTCTCAAAACGAAAAGGGGCACTTCCAGCAACAGCATATAAAGATATTGGGTATTTACCAGAAGCATTACTTAACTTCATGGCATTTATTGGATGGAACCCAGGAGGGGAGAGGGAAATTTACTCCCTTGAAGAACTTATTTCACTTTTTGAACTTGAAAAAATACATAAAGGAGGAGCTGTTTTTAATAAAGAGAAACTCGCATGGATGAATAAAGAATATATGCGAATGCAACAAGAAGTAGATCAACTAGCTTCAGTGAAAAAATATTTACAAGGATACGATGAGATTCTTCTTAAAAAACTTCTTCCAACTATTATTGATAGAATTTCTGCATACGGTGAACTTGTAGCAATTGAAGCTTCTGAGTTTAGTTTTTTTAAAAAATACCCAGAAATAAATATAGAAAAAATTGTTTGGAAAGATAGTGAAAAGAGCGAAGCAAAAATGCATCTCGAAAAAGTTATGGAACTTTTGGATGGAGTTGATTTCTCTACATCGTCAGCAATCAAAGAAAAAATTATGCCGTATGCAGAGGTGCATGGTAAAGGTAATGTATTGTGGCCACTCCGAATGTCATTATCAGGCCAAGAAAAATCGATAGACCCGTTTACTATTTGCTATGTACTTGGATATAAAGAAGTCATGAGTCGTTTAAAACTTGTTTGTAGCGCCCTTGATTCATAACACTCATAGTATGCTACCTACTCGCTCTTTTATTTCTATATTTCTAGTTAGCTCACTTTTACTCTTCTGTTCACCTTCTTTTCTGACTCATACAGTCGCTCAAACAGCAGAGCAGTTAAAAGGTAATCTTGATACCCTGTCATTACAAATTAAAGCACTTGATGATGAAATTAAAGCGTTCAACTCAAAAATTAGCAAAACCCAAGGAGAGGCAAAAACCTTAAAAGAAGCTCTTACTAAACTAGAACTTCGACGCACAGGACTTTCAAAAGATATTTCCTATACAAAACTTCGGATTAATCAGGCTGAGCAAAATATTAGTTTTACGCAAGGAAAAATTAAAAATACAGAATCAACGCTTGATAAAACTAAAAGTGAGCTTGGACTCTCTTTGCGGTTACTTGTCCATAATGAACAGTCTCTCCCATATTTTGTAAGTGCTCTTGCAAAGGGTGCTCACATCTCTGATGCGCTTGACATCACAAAACGTGGAGAGGAGTTTACCACTGCTGTTAATCAAAAAACCCGTGCACTTGTTGATACTAAAACAACACTCTCAATTCAAAAAGCTTCATACGAACAACACAAAAATGTTCTTCTCACACTTAATCAAACATTAACTGACCAAAAGATTCTAGTTGATCAAACATCAAAGGATAAGAGTTCTCTTCTTTCTGAAACAAAAGATAAAGAGTCGACATATCAAAAGCTACTTGCTGAGAGGAAAAAAAAGAAAGGTGAGTTGGAAGTGGAAATGCTTGATGTTGAAGCAAAACTCCAAACAATCGTGGACTCAAGTAAAATTCCTAAATATGGAAAGGGGATTCTTCAATATCCACTTGATAATGTTATCATCACTCAGTACTTTGGTAACACACCATTTTCAAGTAAAAACCCTCAAGTCTATAATGGTTCTGGGCATAATGGGGTCGATTTTGGTACAAAGATAGGTACGCCAATTTTATCTGCGGCAGCTGGCAGAGTGCTCGGTACCGGAGATACTGATGCATCATGTAATGGTGTGTCTTATGGTAAATGGGTTCTCATTAGACACGGCAATGGACTCACATCGCTCTATGCACATCTTTCTGTTATCCAAGCAAAAGTCGGAGATGTCGTTACCTCACGACAAAAAATTGGGCTCTCAGGAAATACCGGGTATAGTACTGGTCCACACTTACACTTTACCGTGTATGCTTCTGATGCAGTTCAAATAACAAAGTATGTTAGTAAAGTATGTGGGACAAATATGACTATGCCAATTGCTCCACGTGCAGGGTATCTCAATCCACTATCTTATTTGTAATCTTTCTTATTACTACATATACTGTTTACATATATGCTTACCTTCACTATCCCCGCACTCATACTCCTAATGATCTTGGCGTTTCTTGTCGGAGCTCTCATTGGTGGGGTTATTATTTATAGAAAGTCTACGGGAAAATAATTCATCTAAATTATGCTAACATTCACTATTCCAGCCTTTATTCTCTTGTTATTTATGTGTGCTTTAGTTGGTGCAACATTTGGAATTTGGGTTGTTCTTATAAAGTGGAGGTAGATAATTTTTGGTAAAGGTGAAAGGGTGAGGGGAGAAGTCCCCTATTTAAACTAGGGTTAGTTTTTAAATGTTAATTTAAGAGTTACGAGGGTTAGTATTTCTTTTTATTCGCGAATAATACCCTGTGGCGTCAGCCCAGGGATGTAGCGAGTTCTGCATCCAGTTCTCCTTCGTTATGATACGATACAGGTATGTCTGCAAAACAGAATTACAAAAGGGGTAATCACTGTGTATACCTGTGCGATTATCACATAGTGCTTCCGACCAAATTCAGACACTCATGTATCACAGAAGACCTGTGGTCGTACTTGTATGGGAAACTTCTGGAGATTACAAAACATTATCCGAATTCGTGAATACTACCTCCATAGCGTCAGTCCAAGGTAGTTCATTGGTCAGTATGGTAAATACGGTACATTGTGGAACAAGTTTGCTGTAAAGTTACTATTATTATAAAAATTTAAAAATGCAAAGGTTTTTAAAGTCTTGTAATGGCTAAAATAGCTTACCAGATAACTACGGTGAAGATGTGGGTTATTTAGGATACTTATGTCGTAAAAGATATATTGTGCGACATTAACTTATAATAACAAAAGCCCCCTCAACCTTATATATACAAAGGATTTTTCCCTTTGTCTTTTACTATTGATTATTACTAAATTTTTTAACAGCACTTACTGCCCTATCCATCCGTAGGTAACCATCAAGTCATCCTATTTCCTTTGTTACTATTTAAAAGCAAGTTAAGTCTTGGTTAATGTCATACATAGAAATATACTCTTACCAGATTAAGTCATTTTTACTGTAGTTCGATCTTAGATAGACTACTGCTCGCACATAGCATGTCTCGCTTACTCTTTATAGATCTAAGTAAACACTGGATAACTATAAATCCCAAGTTACGATAGGCTCTAAGGTTAATTTTAGAGGATACTACCTACATCACTAGAATTATATATAAGACTACGATTACTTGGAATATATACCAAATCAGTAAAAAGTCTCTGATGTTACTGTAAAGATTAACCATTAGTAAGATAAATTATTCCTACTATTTTTTATTCAATTGTTTTTATCTTTTTTAGTCCACACAAATCCTCCGTGGCGTCAGCCCGGAGTTCTTTAGTTTATAATTATTATTTTATTATTTCTGTGGCTAAGACTACTTTTTCCTTGCTATTTTTTTTGAAAAAATATTTTAAGCTATAGTGAATGCTTTATATGTCTGCGTTTCCTCACCTTCCATTATAAAAGTAAAATGGGTATGTATCCTTACAATACATACCCATTTAAACTATTAGATATAGCAAAATGTTTAGATAGATAACTATAGAAAAGTGATACTGTCTTCTATGGCTAGCAAGCTTTTGTAAACATGTGAATGCACTGATCTACGGAAACAACATCAGAAGTTGTTCCTGTACGTTCCTTCACTTCAACTCCTCCTAAGGTGAGAGACTTGTCACTCACAACAACCCGCATAGGAATACCAATGAGATCACTATCAGCAAACTTTTCCCCTGCCTGTAACTCACGATCATCAAAGAGTACTTCTACATGGTTGTCAGTTAGTTGCTTGTATAAATACTCTGCTTGCTTGTAAGCTTCTCCATTTTTATCTTTTCCAAGCACGATAAGATGTATTGAGTATGGTGCAATAGATGCTGGCCATACGAGACCATTTTCATC
Organism: Minisyncoccota bacterium; assembly: GCA_043781255.1. GTDB lineage: Bacteria > Patescibacteriota > Minisyncoccia > Phycocordibacterales > UBA5272 > UBA11704. The sequence goes on from JAYWBQ010000028.1 coordinate 57,366, forward strand.
AGATAATGTTTCAGCAATTACTCCCATAATACGACTGACCCCAATGCCATAACATCCCATAACGCCCCGCTTCCCTTCACCTTCCTTATCAATAAAAGAAAAATCAAAAGCTTCTTGGTAACGAGTGCCTAAGTCAAAGACATTCCCAACCTCGGAGGCCTTTCCTAATTTAAGTGGACCAGATCCATCTGGAGACTCATCTCCTTCTTCTAATTCTGTGATTTCTTTGTTGATGCAATAATTAGATTTTTCTGAATACAAAATATCATCTTCACCAGCATTGGTAAGCACCATGAATTCATATGATATTTTTTTTGAAAAACTGCCACCACTTGCCTCCGTTACTTTTGTCACAAGTCCAATCTCAGAATAAATCTCAAGGTACTTCTTCTTTGCTTGCTCATAAAATGTATCAAATGCATCTTGGTTTTCATGAATTGTATACATGTCTTTCATAAGAAATTCTCGACCACGCATAATGCCTGCTTTTGCTCGAAGTTCATCTCTAAATTTCCAGTGAATTTGATATCCAATGAATGGAAGATTTTTATATGATCGGATATATTCTTTAATAATTGGCGTCACAACCTCTTCTTCACTTTGTCCGATTGCATATTCTCGTTCAGTCCTGCTTTGAATTTTGAAGAGAACTTCAACAGAATCCCATGCACCAGTTGTTTTCCATAGTTCTGCCGGATGAAGCATCGACATAGTCATTTCTTGAGCGCCAAGCTCATTCATTTTAAGCCTAACTATATCCTCAATTTTTCTAAGCACACGAAGACCTAGTGGAAGAAATGTGTAGGACCCCGCCATTGTTTTATGAACAAAACCAGCACGAATAAGTAGCTGTGCATTTTTACTTGTTTCATCTGCAGGTAGATCTTTAGTCGTCTTCGTAAATAATTGTGATTGTCGCATATTCGTAAAATTATTTTAAACTCTAATGTCATTAATGGTTACAATGATAAGAAGTAACATAAGGCTTACAAAACCAATAACATTAACCCAAGAATAATATCCATAAGGTATCTTTTTTCGAGTCACGGTTTCGATAATCACCACTACCATTCTTCCACCGTCAAGTGCCGGGAGTGGAAGAATATTAAATATTGCAAGGTTAATAGAAAGAACAGCAACAAGCGTAAGGACTGCGCTGATTCCGTATTCACTAGTTTCCCCTACTATTCTCGCGATTCCAACTGGACCAGAAAGTGAAGAGAGAACATTATTACCTTTAAATATAGAACTAACAACACTGCTGAGGCCATCAATTGTTAACCTGGTAATGGTAAGAGTTTTGCCATATCCAAGACTAATAGCTTCTGCAAATGTTGTTTTTATTGTGCCAACTTGTTCAATAGAGATACCAAGAGCTTTTTTATCAGGTACGATGCCATAGACTGCGGCTACTGTTGTTGATTTTTCTTGCCCATCGGGGGATCTATACGAAATTATAAAAGGAGTATTTTGGTGAGCTCCAATAAAAGCAATAAGTGACGTAGCTGTTGTAAGTTGTGCTTTTTGATTCGCACTTGTGAGAGCGAGAATTGTAGAACCAGGTACAACTCCCGCCTTATACGCTGGACTTTCTTTTGAAACTTCTGCAACAATAAGTGAACTCTCCTTGATACGAGATCCATATATTTCATCGTTCGCACTCACAGTAACTGTGCCATACGAAATACCGATAAAAATAAAAAGTGCCAAAAGCATATTCATAGTAACTCCAGCAATGAGTACAAGCAGCTGCGTCCACCATGGACGATTACCAAAGGCACGAGGATGATGCTTTGCTCCGCCTTTCTCTTTGTCTTCGTCACTGCCATTTTCACCCCAAATTGAAACATATCCACCAAGAGGAAGTGCATTAATGGCATATGTCGTCTCACCATATTTTTTGGCAAATACTCGTGGAGGGAAGCCGAAAGCAAATTCATCGACTCGCATCCCAGTTAGCTTGGCAACAATAAAGTGTCCGAATTCGTGAACGATAACGAGCACTAATAAAATAATAATAAACAGTGCTAAGGCAGATATAGACATAATGACCTTAGTGTACCACATAGAACAGACTGAAGCAGGTACACTCTAGACTTTAGCTTTTTAATTCAAATGTATACAAAAAATGGTATCTTTGGAAATCAGTTTTTGTACTTTAGTCCACACAAATCCTCCGTGGCGTTAGTCCGGGAGATGGAGTGAGTTCATGTTTTGTAATCAAAACATGTTGAATGGCGAAGCTCTTCAACTAAAGCAATCCAAAGGATTGCGATCTAATCCTCTGTGGCGTCAGTCTAGTATTCTTTAGTTATGGGCTACAGGCTAATTGCTACAGTCTGTATTATTCCCCCATTACTTCCTTTTCTTTTTTATTAAAAAGTTCTTCAAGTTCTTGGTTTGCATTGTCAACTATTTTTTGCATTTCGTCACGATATCTTTTTTGATCATCTTCGCCGTATGCTCCATCTTTTGCTTCAGTGTCGATTACTTTGTTTGTTTCTTCTCGCAGTGCACGTATGCGTACTCGTGCGTCTTCTAGACGATCTTTAAGAAGCTTTACAAGCTTTTGACGAGTCTCTGTTGTGAGACTTGGGAAGTGTACACGGAGTCCTTCACCATCAGAAGAAACAGAGAGCCCAAGGTCTGCGTCATTGATCGCCTTTTCCATTTGACTAATAATAGACTTATCCCACGGAGAAACACGAATGGTTCTTGGGTCTTCGATGGTAATACCTGCGGCATGAGCGAGAGCTGTACGAGTTCCATACATATCGATGTGTACAAGATCAAGTACTTGTGGAGTTGCACGTCCGGTCTGAATAGATCGGTACTCAGCTTTTAACCATTCTGTAATGGTATTTTTTTGTGCTGTAACTTGTGAAAAATCGTATGCCATATAAAAGTAATTAAGTGTATGTAGTGTAGCTCACTATTTCATTTGTGGCAATAAGAGCGAAAGATACTCTAGGAGAGCTTTACCTGAAGCGGATGGGTCAGATGCAAAAGAAGCTATAGCTATCGTTTCAGTAATGTGATTATTTTGAAGAGAATCACCCCTTCTTTTTTTTTGTGAAAGAAGTTCAGCGAGATTAAGAATAAATTGTCGAACGGCTTCTCTGTCTTTACGATCCTCTTCATCTTTTTTTTCAAGAAGTTTTACTATGTAGGGTAATTTTATTCTCATTGTAGGATTCGTACTTAAAAATAATTCTGCATCTTTGTGTATATTTAAATTTTCTTTTTCTTCATGTAGTAGGACTCTAGAAATAACTGTGTCAATCAAGTGAGATTTGTTACTTGTAATAAGAATAAAGCGAGTATTACTTGGAGGCTCTTCTAGAATTTTAAGTAAAGCATTTTGTGCAGGGATACCTGCTGTATGAAAAGAAATGATCCCGACCCTCTCATCATTGTAAGAAGTTTTTGCCCAAGAGATTATCTCACGCGCTGTCTCTATGTTTAATACTGTTTGGTTGAAGTATCTGTGTATAGGAGAAAGTCCTTTGAGTTCATTCCAAAGATCAGTACTTACTACTATTCGATCATTTGTTGTTACAAGGATCGCATGATGTGTTGGGAGAGAAGAAAGTAGCATAGTTTTGTATTCCAAGTATAACATTTTGACAATATTGTGGAGGAGATGACAGATATTAAAGAAAAACTTTCTGAGACTAGAAAGAAAAAAATACCAGAGTCGCTTGCGACTCTGGTATTTGCCCACCACACCTGCTCACTTAAGGGGTAGTCTATCTGGCATTCCAGATCTTTTACAAACCTCTTGTAAAAACATTCTGCCATCTCTGGTCACGAAAAAACAAAGCGTTTCTTCAACGGCACGGTTATCAGCGAGGGTTGCATACGGTGCGTTTTTGTAAACGGGGTTACCATTTGTCATTAACAAGTGCTGAAGGCGATTTACTGTTAGTAATCCAAGCTGATTTTCTATAGCCCAAGAAGCAATAGCGCTGTCTCTTTCGCTTGAATAGTCATTCCAACCGTGCGATTTTTCTTTTGCTTTTCTCAAGGCGCTCTCAAGAAAAGATAATCCAACAGGCATCATTGACCACACAGCAAATGTTGCCGCAACTTTGGCAGTTCGAATCGTTAAACCTTGGGGTATAGAAGTTAAGAGTGCAATGAGTCGTGTTGTCCAACCACACGCGTACTCATTTTCATACCCCATGTATTCTTTCCAAAACGTAACCACTGCCAGCTCAAGAGGTCGGTCAAAACGTGCATCAAAGTGTGGTAAAAACCAGTCGTCGGTAATTTTAACTTTAGTAGCATCCATAAGTATCTCCAAAATAAAGAGCCCAGTTACTCTGAAAAAACTCTAACACTAATAGTTGTCTACTGCAAACCTATCTTTATTTCTTGGCGAAAATACTTCTCTTGTACGTATCTAAGTGTTCAAGTGCAATACCTGTACCTTTAGCCACACAATAGAAAGCATCAGGTGCCAGCACAGCTTTTACTCCCGTGCGACGTTCTACAAGGTCTGGGAAATGTCGAAGCATGGAAGATCCTCCGCTCATGATGATGCCGTTGTCGATGATATCTGACGCGAGTTCTGGTGGAGTTTCTTGGAGCACATCTCGAATTGCTTTTATCATAAGTTTAAGTTCTTTATCAATTGCTTTTACAATTTCATTCGTTCGTATCTCAACGGTACGTGGAAGCCCTGCAATAAAGTCCCGTCCTTTTACTTTAAGAACAAGTTCGTCTTCAATTGGAAGAGCGGACCCAATTTTTATTTTAATGTCTTCTGCAGTCTGGTCTCCGATAGCGAGATTGTAAGTTTTCTTTACATAATCAATGATGGCTTGATCAATTTTATTTCCTGCGCACTTCACTGAAGTACTACAAACAATACCACCAAGCGAAATAACGGCGACATCTGTTGTCCCTCCTCCAATATCCACAATCATTCTTCCTTGTGCTTCGTGAATTGGAATACCAGCTCCAATTGCAGCCAAAATCGGCTCCTTTACCACGTACGCATTCCGGGCCCCCGCTTTAAGGGCTGCTTCTATTACTGCACGGCGTTCCGTCGAAGTCACTCCTGCAGGGACCGAGACCATCACATCAGGTTTGAAAAGATTAAACCCGCCAAGTGCCTTATGGATGTAATATCGGAGCATCGCTTCTGTAACTCTGTAATCAGCAATAACTCCATCACGCATAGGGCGGTAGGCAGTGATTGAGTCAGGAGTTTTACCAATCATATCTTTAGCCTCACTCCCAACTGCTAGAATCTTTGTACCAGTCTCAGAAATAGCAACAACAGAGGGCTCAACGAGCACAACTCCTTTTCCAGGAACATAGACAAGTGTGTTTGCTGTGCCTAAGTCAATACCTAATTTCTTAAAAAAGAATCCCATAATTTTCTTAAGTATATCATATTTTTATGTTGTCGCAGAATGCTTATTTACCTTATTTTAAAAGGATTTTTAGGGTATTTTATGTACTTTCTGATATACTTTATGGTAACCATGTATCTCCTTACTGTATCCCCTTTGGTTAATGGAATCCCATATGAGGAGTTAACTTACTTTTCTAAAATTGAAACAGCCCCGGGAGACTTAGTGGAAATAACTATTCGCAAACGAATCTGTCGGGCACTCGTCTTATCTGTTGTTAATGCCGAAGAAGAAAAACAATCACTCAAGAATGCATCATTTGTTACAAAGAAAATTTCTAAAGTTTTGATTAAAGGTTTTCTTCATCCACGTCTTTGGTCGGCACTTGCTTTTGCATCGTCATGTGTTCTTCGTAATGTCGGGACACTTATCTATGATTTACTTTCTGAAAAAAGTTTTGATGATCTTACATTACTTACTGTGTCCGAAGAAGCGAAAGGATTTGAAGTTTTACTTCTTGAGCAAAATTATTCAAATCGAATGCTAAGGTTTAAAACAACAATACGAGAAATGTTTTCAAAGAAGAAATCTCTTGTTATTTTTTTTCCGACAATTACTGATCTTGAACATGCAAAAGATATTTTAGCAAAAGGAATTGAGGATTATGTCATTACCTTCCATGGAAGCTTAACTGATAAACAGTATGCACAATCAGAGTACACATTAAAGGTAAGTAATCACCCACTTGTAATTCTTACCACACCATCACTTCTACCGTGGGTGCGGACTGACCTTGGGTTAGTTGTTATTGAGCGTGAACATAGTCACTATTACTACACGTATGGTGAACAAGGGTATGATATGCGTTTTGTTATTGAGCTTTTAGCAAAAGCATCTGCAATCCCCTGCTTGTTAGGATCTCATATGCTCTCGCTCCGTGCTCATATGAAGTATCTAACAAAAGACGCAACAGAAATTATCCCCCTCTTGTTTAGAAATGATGCAAATGTAACTATTATACCAATGATAGAAGACAATAGGACAAGTAGTCCATATCTTTCACGACAGGCACTTGAAATTCTTCATCAATGTAAAGTACAAAAACATGGACACTATTTTTTGTATGCACATCGTAAGGGTATGTATCCTACTACTGTATGTTCTGACTGTGGTGAATTATTTACATGTACTAGGTGCAACCGTCCATATGTGCTTCATAAAATTGCAGGTAAGCGAACCTATGTCTGCCACGGATGTGAATCAATTATTCAAATTGATGAAGAGACCTCACTGTCATGCCGGCATTGTGGTGGATGGAGAATGGCAACACTTGGCATTGCAACTGGTGGTATTGAGGAAGTATTGTCTCGTCTCGGACTCCCTATTTTTGTTATCGATGGAGAACGAACACCCACAAAAGCTAAAGTTAAAAAAGTGTGCAAAGAGTGGCAAGATTCACCGTATGGAATACTTATTGGAACTGAAATGGCTCACAACATAGTAAATAGCTGTGATGGAATAATTATTCTCTCACTTGATTCACTTTTTTCTTTACCAGAATATAGAACAGATGAAAAGATACTTTCGCTTGTAACTGAAATGGCAGAAAAGTTATCTCGTGGTATTCAAACTGATGCGCCACTTATTCTTCAAACGAGATTAAAAAATAGCCCCGTCATTAAGCATTTAACCTCTTCCTCATTCAGAGAGGTATACCAGATACTTTTGAAAGAACGAGAAGCATTTTTACTGCCACCATACTATACAGTTATTAGAGCGTCATATGACAACTTATCAGATGATCTTAGAAAAAGATTTGAGCACGAACTTGAACCATATACAGTTATATGGTTTGAACAAGGTCGTGGGGTGACACTTCTTTTTGTGCATATTAAAGAGTCAGAGTGGATGAACAACAGTGACGTACGAGAAAAAGTGAAGCGAGTGGTGTATGATGCACACCCTGTAGTTAATCCTCTTCACTTCTTCATCTAAGGTAACATAGACCTCTCTGGTTTTATTTTGGTCCCAGACTTGAACTTTAGTTCAACCAGGAAAACAAACACAGGCTCTGTCAAGAGCTCTGTTTTTATGGTAGTATTATTTTTATGAAAGTGAAAGATACTATCATTCAAATTAATGATGATGAACATAGTCCACTTCGTGCACATGCGCGATCTATTACGAAAGACGAGTTTAGCTCTGTCTATCTTCGGGACGTCATCTCTTCTATGAAGCAAGCGCTTGCTTCTGAGAGTGATGGTGTTGCAATAGCGGCTCCGCAGATAGCGATCCCACTTCGTTTATTTGTGGTTGCCCTATCATCATATGAAGAGAGCGTTAAACATAAGCCCCTTGTTTTTATTAACCCAAAGATAGTCAAAAAATCTAAGAAGACAGTTATTATGCAAGAGGGATGCCTTTCCGTGAGGTGGATTTATGGTAAGACAAAACGTTCAATTGCATGTACAATTGAAGCGTATGACGAGGATGGAAAGAAATTTAGTTATGGTGGTCAAGGATTGTTAGCTCACATTTTTCAGCACGAAACAGATCATTTAAATGGAGTATTGTTTGTTGACCACGGATTTGATTTTGAGGAGTATACAGAGGAGGAAATTAGAAAAGCTGAAAAAGAAATGGAGAAAAAATAAGTTTTAATTTGATATACTTTAAAGTATGAACAAAAATATACCGTATATATTTTTTGGTACCGGCGTACTCGCGGAGAGTGTCCTTGCATCACTCTATCGTGCTGGCTATGTGCCAGAAATTGTTGTGACAAAACCTGATAGTAGACAAGGTCGTCATATGGAACTCACATCACCTACTATTAAAATTTGGGCAGAGATGAAAGGAATAAAAGTTCTCCAACCCGAGAAATTAGACTTTGAATTAAGCGACAGTCTACAGCCTACTAGCTACAATCTATTTATTGTTGCTTCCTATGGTAAGATGATTCCAGAAGCTATTCTTAATCTGCCGGTTCACGGAGTTCTTAATGTGCATCCCTCTCTCCTTCCTCTCTACCGTGGAGCATCCCCTATCGAATCAGTACTCCTTGATGGTCACATGACAACTGGTGTAAGTATCATGAAGTTAGATAAAAATATGGATCATGGACCAATTCTCGCACAATCAGCTTTTATGATTAACCCCGAATCAAATGCAGGTACTCTTGAAGTAGAGTGCGGACAATTAGGTGGCGAACTCCTCACACAAGTAATTCCTCACTACCTCGAGGGCACTCTTATCCCAAAAGAACAGGACCACACTAAAGCTACAATTTGTAAGAAGATTACAAAAGACCTTGGACTTATTCACTTACATGATGACATTGATATTGTACGAAGAAAGTTCCGTGCCTTCACTCCGTGGCCTTCACTTTATTTTTTTATTGAACACGCTGGACGTGATATTCGAGTAAAAATAAATCAAGTTGATTGTATTTCGGAAAAAGAATCACGCTTAGCAGAAGATTATATTATGAGTGTGACTCCTGAAGGGAAAAAACAGATGGACTGGGAAAGTTTTAAACGTGGTTATTTAAGTTAAGTGTTTGGCTACTGGCTAAAGTCTACGGTCTGCCAGCTATCTCACTTCCACTTTTTGGATAATCACGTCTTCAATTGGGCGATCTGCAACTCCTGTTTTTACGTTTTGTATTGCTAGTGCGACTTCAAGTCCTTTTGTTACATGGCCGAAAACTGTATAAGCAGGAGATGGTGGAGTATACCCATCAGCTCCAGTCACAATGAAGAACTGTGACCCATTAGTATTTTTTCCAGAGTTAGCCATAGAGACGGTCCCTTGAGGGTATTTTTCATTCCCGATATTTTCGTCATTGAACATATATCCTGGCCCGCCTGTCCCCCACATTGCCTCATTTGCTTTATCTTTAGAGAGCGGGTCCCCTGTCTGAATCATAAAGTTTTTGATAACACGATGGAAGCGTACCCCATCATAAAACTTTTCTGCTGATAACTTACCGAAGTTAGCAACTGTTATTGGTTTATTTTTATCAAACGTAATTTCGATCACTCCTTTGTTTGTTGTAATAGTCGCACTCGTATATATTTTTTCTTCCATAGTTTTTGTTGTTGTGGCTTCTGGTTTAGAGGCAGGTGTTGGGGTGGTTGGTAATGGTTTTGGCTTTTCTAGTATACTTAGTTCTTTAGAAGGAGGTGTTTTCAACTGCTCTACCCCCATCGGTTGAAGAAAATATGCAAGCCCTCCTAAGAAAATAATAAGCACCGCGATAACGCTGTAGGTAACTTTTGTTTCACTATCCATATTTATTCTCGTAATTAAACTAATTTTTTAAATAATGATTTTACTTTATGAGCACTTCTTCGCATGATTGAACGCTCTTTATCTTTGTGTGTCGCAAGTTCACGTGTCAGCATATCTTTGAGTACGTCAACAGCTTTATACAAGTCATCTTGAGTTGTTTGAAGTGTTGTTTCTTTCCCCTTGATATGAAGATTTGCTTCTGCTTGGAATACTTGACCGTGTACATGGTGATTTGTTGTCTTTGAAAGTTCGACAACTAGCTTTGCGCTCGCATCATCATGTGGTACCAATTTTTCTAATGACTTCATTTTTTCAAGTGTATAGTCACGAATCGCTTCAGTAATCTCCATATGAACACCAGTAAGTATTGTATGCATATATGTGTGAATTGGTTACTCAGTAATACTTTCAGTATATAGTAAATATACAAATATGATAGTAATTACTATGCTATATTTTCTGGTACGTAGCTGTGAAGATACTGTGTGAAGTATTATAAAAATTATACACAGGTTTCCTTGATTATTTCATAAAAATAGTAAGTATCCTTGATATACTAAAAATACATAAAAATATGACAAAGCACCATTTTTCAATCAAAGAAGTTTTTACGTTTGGATACAATAAATTAGTGCAGCATGCATGGTTCGTGTTCCTTACTGGTATTATTAGTAGTATCATTGTTTCCGCTACTATTCCTAACCCACTCCTAGTATTTATAGTAGGCACTATGGTTGGACTATCACTTGTTTCAATATCACTTATGATTGTTAGAAATCATAGCTTTTCTTTTTCAGATTTAACTACCCCACTTCTGTCATATAAGCGAGTGTTAAAGTTTTTTGCCCTTACATCATTCTATATGCTTCCTGTGTTATTTCTTTCATTAACTGGTGCAATTATAGTTTTCGGTGCTGCAAATGGTAGTACGTCGGTAACTATTTTTGGCTTAATTCTTACCATGATTTTCTTTGTCATTAGTGTTTTTATTACTGTGCGTCTTAAATTTTTTCCATATATTGTTATAGAACATGAATATTCTTCTGTGAAAGATTTAATTCTCATGAGTTACAAGCTAACTCAAAATAATTTCTGGAAACTTCTTTTATTCATTCTTGCTGCAGCTGTGCTTAATACTCTGGGAGCCTTGTTCTTTTTAGTTGGACTTGTTGTCACAGTTCCAATTACTGCATTTGCTTCTGCGCATCTTTATGATAAATTTAAAAGTCATTCTGCGTAGTTATTAAATTATGTATTCAAAGTAATATCAAAAAGATTGCTTATAAAGCATTTTTTATCATGTCAAAAAGTGTAGCAGATTTATGACTTTTGGAACTAAAAAAGCTATTTGGTATAGAGATTTCCCCAATTAATTTCAAGAGTAATATACACTACTTCAGTAAGATTTCTAAAGATTCAACGTCATAAATAGTGTAATCAGAGTTAGATACATAGCACTGATACAAAATTACCAATAATCACATATTTCTATGGGAATAATTTTATGGATCGTATTTGGAGCATTAGTAGGTTGGATTGCATCAATGATTATGAATACCAATGGCCAGCAAGGGGTAATTCTTAATATCATTGTTGGTATTGTTGGTGCAGTGATTGGGGGTTGGATTATGAGTTATTTTGGTAAGGCTGATGTTAATGGATTCAATCTCTACAGCTTTGTCGTAGCCTTAATTGGGGCGTGCGTGTTGATTGCTCTAGTTAAAATGGTAAGGAATTAAGCTGTTACGTTCTAAAATATATTATAAAGATATTATGAAGATACACGGTTTCGCGAGGCGTTACATATAAAAAATAAAAAAAAATGGCTGACCCAATTAAAATCATAAAGAGTGATCACAGAATGGTTGAGAAACTATTTAAGGGATACGAACAACTAAGTGGTGGTGCGCTCAGGGCCAAACAAAAAATTGCAGAGGATATTTGTGTTGCTTTAACATTGCACGCAGAAATGGAAGAGACCATAATGTATCCAAAGCAAGAGGAAAAGTTTAATAATGAGGGAGATAAAATGGTAGAAGAGGCGTACGCAGAACATGAAGTAATAAAAGGGCTCATAGCCGCATTAGAAGAGATGGACCCTGATGATCCTCAATTTGATGCGAAACTAAAAGTTCTTCAAGAGGTCGTTTCTCATCACGTTAAAGAAGAGGAACAGGAACTACTTCCAAAAACTGAAAAGGAATTTTCGGAAGAGGAACTCTCTGAAATGGGAAATGAGATGGGAGCATTCAAGGCAGAAAATAACTAATTTGAATGAAGAAAATACCTCAATATAAAAAGAAAGCTACCGAAATCGGGTAGTTTTCGACGCCCGTATAATTAAAACGGGATTTTTGACAACCACTACTGTGGTCGTCAACCAAAAATCCATTTGCTCCAAGCTTTGAGAAAACCTTCAGTGGTAATGAACAGACCTATCAAAACCTTCTTTGTCTACGACATAAAACGTACCCACCATTTCCCAAATGAAAATCCCCTTTTAAGGGATGTTTTCATTTAGCTCCGTGGGTAGGGATCTTTCCCGAGAGTATTCGGGACTGTGGATTCCTGCAGATTGAGTACAATCTAAGAAATCTCGTAGCCTTCGGTTCGATCTCGGTACAAACGGCTGTTAAAAGTAAAAATCCCACACAAAGTGGAACTTTTACTTTTAATGCTCGCTTGGCAATCTGACTTCTGAACTTTTAATTGGTCCAAAGCTGTCGGTGATCCAGAGATAACAGCCAGAGAAGTTAACTACTTGTTATCACTTTGTTTAATTAGTTTTAGAAAATAATCGTTAGTATCGTAAGTAGTATAAAAATGAAAACCACCGAAGCGCACGGTGGCTTTCGGTGGGGCTGTGAAGTGGTTCGTCTACGCGTCAGCATAGCGCTTGAAGAACTCTGCACGTGTCGTGACAGGCTTCACGACTTCAGCAGATTCCAGACTGAACAGGAAAAGAGCAAAGTCATGATTCGGGAAGCCGAGCTCGTTCCAGTAGGTGGCGGCTTCCGGTGACTTTTCACGAAGTGCTTCGATCGCCATGGTCTGAAGCACGATGTAGCCGGGATAGTCCGGAACGTCGAACCCAGAAATGACATCACGCATCCCATCACCTTTTTGAGGAGTGCCGTCGTGCGAAAAGAGACAAGGAACTTCGACCTCAATCCACTGCTCACGGATTGAGAGTGGTGCACCACCCTTTGGAACAGCGGTGAAGCGAATGACACCGAGATCTTCCAGTTTAATCTGTAACATGAGAACTCCTTGGTTTGGTTATAGAAACACCTAAATACTACACTTTTGAAAATCATAAAGCAAGAACTAGTTCTGAACCCTAACTAGGTAAATGAAAAATACCTTATCTAAAAGGTATTTTTTAAAGGCTCCGTGGGTAGGGATATCTCCCACAAGTAAACTTTTGCCGTCACAAAAGTTTCTCGCGGGCCACTCCTCGTCGTTTCGCTTGCTAGCGAAACATACTCCGGACTTTCGACCCCTAACAAAAGCCAAGCAGTTGGCTTTTTCCCGCGGAGCACTAAAATCAAAGGCCGCCATTTCTGGCGACCTAAGATTTTATGGGCTCCGTGGGTAGGGATCGAACCTACGACCAATTCGTTAACAGCGAACTGCTCTACCGCTGAGCTACCACGGAATATAAGTAGAACTGAAACTTTATTATTTAAGAATTACTTCTTGAACATAGATACAATCATACAAGAAAAACAGGCTTTCTGCAAGATGAAATTTTGTGAATAATGAGTATAGATAATAATATTTATTACAATAGATTCTTGATTCTAGGAAGTATCTTTTAGATGCCTCTATTAGAAAATAGTGACTCTTTGTATTATTTTTCTGAAAGCAACTTTTTAAGTGGAGTTTTTGTAAGAGAATATGCAATGTAATATGAGAAGGTAGATGTCACCACTAAAATACCGATGGTAATATACAGTGGAGTAATTGCAAAAGTGAAAAGCTTAAAAGAAAAAAGATAGGTATTAAGAATGAAAGCAACGCCATGCGCCACAAGATACGAGATAAACGTTGCAATAAGAATAAGAACTGCTGTCTCAGCAACAAAAAGGAATGTAATAGTCATTCTCGTTAGGCCGTAGACTCGAAGCACAAGTACATCCCCTTTTCTTTCGTAGAGTGATTGACCCGTCATAACAAGGACCAGCATAAGACCAAGGAGGATACTCGGTATACCAATTATTTTTACAACTAGAATAATTGAAGTTAGTAATGTATTTATGGTTTCTAAGATTGTGCTTGTACCAAGTGGAATTATATTTGGATATAGGTTACCTATCTTTGTTTCAATTTCTTCCACAGTTTCTTTATTTACATCTACTGTTCCAAAATAGGATGCTGGGAATGTAGCTAAAACATCTGGTGAGAATACCATATAAAAATAAGGAGTACCTCTAGCCTTGTCTGCTTCATGAATGCTCGTGACTTTTGCTGTAATAATAATACCTTGAACAAAGACGGACACCATATCTCCGACTTCAACACCCCCTGCTTCCTTAGCAAATGACTTTTCAAAAGAAACTGACTGCTTGCTACTATCTGCCCCATGCCACACACCCGAAGAAACTATTTCACCATCAATAAGAGTGTCTCGGTATGTCATATTTAATTCTCTGGTCACTTCTCTGTCTTTTGACATTGTAATATCTCTATCGTTAATAGTTAACAATCTTCCACGGATAATTGGATACTCCTTAAACGTTGATCCAGCTATCTCTTTTACTTTTGGTAATTGCGAAGTAGTGATGTCAACAAGATATAGAGCTGGGGTAGATTTTGAAATAGTCCCGTGCAAGTTGTACATAATATTCTGTTCAACAGCAGAAACAATAAATACTCCAGCAAGTGCTGTCATAATAGACGCAGAAGTTATCATGGTTTCAATTCCTCGCCATTTTAAAAATGAAATAATACTTGAAAACATAAATGAAAAGTATCTTCGATTATTATAGAGATATGTCACGACACCGTACGAGATAAGCATAAAAAAAGAAAATAGCAGGATAAGACCAAGTACACCATAGAGAGTAAGTTGTATATCTTTGGATATACCGTAAAGCAATATTCCTAAAAAAAGTGGTATAGGGCTATAGGTAAGTATATTTGTAATTATTTTTTTATTTGTGGTGGTGGATATATTAGAAAGTAATTGTTTTGGGTTAATATATTTAAGTGAATTAAAAAATGGAATAGAAGAAATTATAATTAGTATGAAGCCACTACAACCACCAAGAATAACAATAGGAATAATTGCAGTACTTGGAATAATTCCTTCAATGTAAAGAGAAAGAGTGGGTAAAAACATCGTAGTACCAAATGCTCCTAAAAAAGTACCGAGTGCTCCCGCAGTGATCCCTAGTGTGCCTAGAATAATCGAATATATACATTGTATTTGTAGTGTGGTAGCCCCAAATGTCTTTAGAAGGGCTATAGTTTTTTTGAAGCGAGCAAGGATATATGTTAAGTTGGCTCCAATATTTACTGCGACTAAGAATAATGCAATAGCGAGGATAATCCCTGCAAAATCTTGAACTGAAGAAAGGCCTTCTACTAAGTTGTTCGGACCATCTCTCGCATCATCAAATCGTAGTTTATTATCTTTTGCAAATGTTTTGATGCTATCGATAGTTTCTTTCGTTAAAGGTAGTATTTCATTTTCTTTAATGGAAATTTTATATGAGACTCTACTTTGACTGAGATTAATTCCTGATGTTAGGATATCATCTTGTGACATTATTACGGTTGGGCTAAACGAAACCCCAAGAGATACCTTATCCGGCTCTTTAAGAAGTACACCTGCTACTTTATAAGAACTCGTACCAATAAAAACGTTATCACCCAGAGAAATACCTAGTTTTTTTAGGAACGGTCTTTCTGCGTAGATTATATTATGACCAACAAGAAAAGGAACATTATCTTCTACGGAGATTTTTCCATACAACGGAAAGTCTTTTCCTACAAAACGGATATTCGTAGATATGGTAGAAGACCCAGTAGTATTTCGAAAAACTGCTTGCACATCATACTCAGCAGTGAGAATATAATCTTTTTTTATAAGACCAGCAAATAGCTCGTTAGCAGTGTCTATTTTGTTGGAACTTTTAAGTACAATATCACCACCTAGTAAGGTTTTACCTTGTGTAGTAAAAAAGGATGACAAACTTTTCGATAATGATAGAATTGCTCCAAAAAGGAAAGCCCCCACAAGAAGGCTAAAAAACGTTAAAAGAAGGTACTTATATGAGCGAATAAAAATAATCTTAACAAAATAATATATCATTGCTCGTGTTGTAGTAAATGTATCATTCCATCTTTTATTTCATAAATATCGTCCATCTGCCTTGCAATATTCATATCGTGCGTAATGATAACAAATGTCTTTTTGTTTTCTTTTATTGTTCTTAAAAAAAGATCTAAGATTTTTTTCCCGTTTACTGCATCTAAATTACCAGTAGGTTCATCTGCAAAAATAATTTCACTTCCAGAAGCTAGTGCTCGTGCTATTGCCACTCGTTGCTGTTCCCCTCCTGATAATGTAGCTGGTAGATTATTCTTTCTATGCGTGAGATTAATCTCTTTAAAAAGCATGTCTACTTTTTCTGTGTTTACTTCATTTCTAATTGAAAGTGGTAGCATTACGTTTTCATATGCAGTGAAAAATTGCACTAATTCAAAAGCTTGAAAAATGATACTAATCTTTTTATTTCTAAACAATGCTAATTCTTGTTCATTAAGAGATGCAATGTCTACCTCGTCTATGAGCACCTCTCCTGTTGAAGGTTTATCTAACCCAGAGAGAATCGATAATAATGTTGATTTACCAGACCCTGAAGGACCTATGATGGCAACACGCTTCCCAGTTTCTATGGTAAAACTGACATCCTTGAGAATAGTTACTTTACTATCTCCATCGAGAAATGTTTTTGATATATTCTTAACTGTGATCATCTTTATATAATAACATGCACGTTAATGTATACTAGTAACCATGAAATCCAAAGTAATAATTATAATAATGTTAATACTTTTTCTAAGTATTAGTTATTTCCTGTATACAAAAGAACAAAAAAAGACTCCACTCAAAAATCAGCTGGCTAAAGGAAGTTTGATAGCAACGTCAACTCATAACGAAGTATTCACTATTATTGCATTTGGCGATTCACTCACCGCAGGGTATGGGGTGCCTCTTGAAGAAAGTTATCCAAGTCTTCTAGAAAAAGAATTACAAAAAAGAAATAAGAATATTGTTGTTGTGAATATGGGGATATCTGGAGAAACGACCACAGGTGGATTAGATAGAGTTGATTTTATCTTATCTCAAAAACCATCTCTTATTCTCTTAGGACTTGGGGCAAACGATATGTTGCGATCATCATCACCAATAATAGCAAAAGAGAATCTTCGAAAAATGTTACAGCGCATTACTACTAATAATGTTAAAGTAATTCTTCTCGGGATGAAGTCCGTTGCAAGTAATGGCAAGACATACAACGATGAATTTGATGTAATCTATACAACACTAGCAAAAGAATTTAATGTACCTCTAGTACCTTTCTTTTTAGAAGGTGTCACACGTAATCCTTCCTTAAATATAAATGATGGTATCCATCCAAATAAAACTGGGTATGAGAAAATAGTAGAGGAGAATATTCTACCTGTTCTTTTACCATTAGTTGCTAATTATAAATAGGAATACATTAATTTTAATTCTACAATATATCACACATGAATGAACCCTCATCCACACTTCATCACTCCGAGTTCCATAAGCATATATCTAGGTCAAAATTAAATTGGTTACGCGCTGCTGTGCTTGGATCAAATGACGGCATTGTATCTGTTGCCTCTGTTGTAGTGGGTGTTGCGGGTGCAACTCAGGATACAAAAATAATTCTCACTGCAGGAATCGCAGCTCTCGTTGCGGGGGCGCTTTCCATGGCAGTCGGTGAGTATGTTTCGGTTAGTACCCAACGTGATACCGAGCAAGCCCTTTTACAAAAAGAAGAACAAGAATTAGTTGTACATCCTGAAATAGAACTTGAAGAACTTATTTCTATTTATGAAGCGAAAGGACTATCGAGAGTGACAGCAGAACTTGTCGGAAAGGAATTAACTCAACACGATGCACTTTGTGAACATGCTGAAACTGAACTTGGTATTAATCCACACAATCTTACTAACCCATGGTATGCAGCATATGCTTCTGGTCTCGCATTTCTTTGTGGAGCTGTCATCCCAATGCTCTCTATTATGTTGACACCGTCAAGGTACGCAATTGCAGCAACTTTTTTTTCAGTGATCATTGCACTTACTATTACAGGCGCATTAAGTGCTCATGTTGGAGGTTCACGAAAAAGAACTGCAATTATGCGTGTAATAGTCGGAGGTCTAATTGCGATGGTGGTTACCTACGTTGCTGGAAAACTTTTTGGAGTAGTTGGAATCTAATGTTAAATTATCCTTGTGCTATATCTTAAATAGATCTAGAATGAATTGATGAATAAAAAAACAATAACTTATGGAAGTGTTTTACTAGCTTTCATTATGATTATTGTATATGCATACTTTAAACTTTCATTTTTAAAACTTGAGACATACACAGCAACAGTCGGTACATCTACGCCATTAGCAACAGTAGTGCCGAACGTTCCGAGGTACCAATATGTTGAGGTGGTTGATGGATGTGATTATGCGTTTGTGGGTGATTGTGTAAATATGCGAACTGGTCCTGGAACTGAATTTCCTGTGGCTGTTAAATTACGAACTGGAGTAGTTTTAAAAGTTGCAGAAATTGTAATAAAGGATGGCAAGTCTTGGTATAAAATTTTGTTTAGCCACAAGCTTCTCTATCCGGAGCGAGTAAAAGGTGATTGGTATGTATCAGCTGATTACGTAAAACTATTTTCAAATGAAGGTGATTATAATTTAGAAAAAGGCCAGGTTGCAACAACTACTAAACATATACTAGTTGATGTATCAGAGCAAAAACTATATGCCTATGATGGTGACGTGCTTTTTATGGAAGCTGTAGTCTCAACTGGACTAGAACTCACACCGACTACCCGCGGCACATTTTCAGTTTTTAAAATGACGCCAAGTAGATTTATGCAAGGACCAATTCCAGAAGTCAGTGACCAGGTGTATGATCTTCCGGGAGTGCCATGGAATCTCTATTTTACAGCAGGAGGAGTTGTGATACATGGCGCCTACTGGCATAACCATTTTGGCACTCCATGGAGTCACGGTTGCGTCAATCTAACCCCAGCGAATGCAAAAAAACTGTACAATTGGGCTGAAATTGGAATGAAGGTTGTTGTGCAGAATTAAAAATGAAATGCATACCATTATTATTGGCATTTCTGGGAAATACTTGCAAATGATTTGCATAACTGTCATAGTGAATATATGATACCTGTCATTCCTGTTCACTCGCCTATTCCAGTTGTGCCCTTTTACTCTCAATTTACTGATATCCATAGTTCTTCATGGCAAAAAGTTGGTTGCGGGATAACAAGTCTTGCAATGGTAATTGACTATTACAGTGAGGAAACTATTTCAGTGGACGCATTACTGAAGCAAGGTGTAGCAAGCGGTGCGTATAATAAAACATATGGCTGGATACATAAAGATCTGATAACACTTTCAAAAGAATATGGACTAGAAGGAAATAGTTATGATGTATCGTCACTTGGGAAAAATACTTCTTTGGTGAAGTTAGAAAGTTTTTTATCTGAAGGTCCAGTGATTGCTTCTGTTCATTATAAGTTTGATCCAAAAAGTAAAATTCCACATCTTGTTGTACTCGATGGAATACGAGATGGTTTTGTTTACTATAATGATCCAGCAGGAAAATTTGGTCAAAAAAAGATTTCTATTACAGATTTTCAAAAAGCCTGGAAAAAGAAATTTATTGTTATCCGACCACTGGAGAGCAACTTCCATGTCTAGTCTACGAGCTGAGTAAATGAACCTCCCCGGGCTGACGCCACGGGGTATTATTCGCGAATAAAAAATAGTTTTTTGTAAGAAATTAGAGACCAGAACGTCACAATAGATGAGCCTCGTGATATTGCAAGTAATTATACAAATGTTTCTTAATTAATACTCATAAATACTATGAAGAATACAACTATAGGTGTCTTTACAACTCATGTAACCGCTGAAAAAGGTTTGCAAGAACTCCGTAATTCTGGAGTCAGTGAAGGTGATCTATCATATCTTTATACTGATGACGAAGGAAGTGTGAAAGATGGTCAAAATGGCCAGAAGATTGCAACTGCAGCTAGCGTGGGTGTTGCGACGGGAGCTGTTATTGGTGGAATTGCTGGTTTAGTTATCGCAAATGGGATTATACCAGGATTTGGAGCACTTGTAGTTGCGGGACCTCTCGCTGAAGCTCTTGGAATTGCAGGAGCTACTGCCTTAGCAGGTGCAGGAACAGCAGCTATTGCAGGTGGTCTTATTGGAGCACTTACTCACCTAGGAGTGAGCGCTGATGATGCACATCTTTATGAAGAGCATGTTCGTAAAGGCGGGGTTCTAGTTATAGCGCGTGATCAAGATAAAAGTACTAGTGCAATTTTTGAAAGAAATGGTGCAACTAATGTAAAAGAATATCCCGTAAGTTAGTAAAACTACTTTTTATACTAAAAATACCTCAAAATCCTCTTTGAGGTATTTTAGTATGCATTATTTACATAATAAGGATTGACGGATTGTTTTCTTTTTATGAAATAAACTATTTCCAAATAATAACTTTCCACTTGTTTTCATCTTCGTGAAGACAAGGAGTCAGTGTTATAGATTTAGATGGACGTCTTTACGAGAATGACACAGGAAACTGGTTAATTGGAGATGGTGTTACTTTCTTATTCGTTCTTTAGGATGTTTACGGAAGAGACGTAAAATTGAAAATGCTGCAAATAATATAACATACTGGAGTGAAGAAGATGTAGGCTGAAAAGGACTAGATTGGCCTGCTTCAGCTTCATTTTCTGCGTAGGCTGTTTCTATAAAATTGCTTCTAATAAGTGATTCGAGGGTTACTTTTTTTATTTGAGAGCTTACTCTTATTTGAGGAACTATAAGAGAAGTGATGACTGCTGTAGGTTTGATGGCACTTTGAATATCATTTCTCTTTGGCAGATAGTTAATAATTCCATTATTTCCAAAAAAAATATTTTGAGAGTGGGTTCCGAGAACTTCACTTGATAGAGTGTATACGCCTCTATTTGCTTGCGATTCAAATGAAAGAGAATACGTTAGTGTAACTTCTTCATCTGCAAGTAAACTTCCGATATCCCAGGATTCTTTTTTAATTTTTTTACCATTCTCGTCAATAAGAAAGTCATTAAATATGACAGAAGGTATCTCTGTTTGAGTTGGGTTCTTGATAAGAATCGTCTGCTCTACAACGGTCCCCTCTGTTGTCACTATTGTAGAAGTAGACACCCGAACTACGATTATGGAATGTAGTGTGTCTGTTTGTGGTTTTTCTTGAACAACTAAAGGAATTTTTTGAGGAGAAATGGCGAGAATAGTAATTTCAGGTGGAATATATTGATATCCAACACCGGATGCTATAGTTCTTACTGTTGTTGTTATGGTTGTGGTATCGATATTATCTTGTGTATTATTATCCTTCTCATCTCCTTGTACCGTTACAGTATTGGTAATAGGTATTCCAGGTGTGCTTTCTTTAATTTTAGCATGAAAAGTTATTTCTTTAGATTCTTCTGGTCCCAGATTGCCAATAGAAAAGACAAGTTTACTGTGAGTATCTTCACTATATGAGGTGTTCGAATTAATGATATCAAGATGGTTGGTATCATAAGATGATGTCACTACAACATTTGAGGCATTACTATCGCCTTTATTAATAACGGTAACTCTGTAAAGAAGTTCTGTGTCGTTTGCGATTATAGACTCCGCTGAAACTTGTTCTCCGACCCAAAGATCTGGTCGCCCAAATGCAATGTTTCCAGTAAAATCTCCAAAAATGGTAATAATAGCAAGTACCCAGTTATGTCCTATAATATGTGTATTTGCGATATTAATTATATTTGCTGAAGCATATGCATCTCCTGTTGTGATCTGTGAGGTGTTAGTGTCCGTTGTTATATTTTTACCACTATCAGCAAGTACTTCGACATTGTTAGTAAGTAAAGCAGTACTCGAACTTAAAAACGTACCATTATGATTAGACCCCATCGACAGATTATCTTGTAATTGAAGTATACGAGTAGACCCTTCATCAATAAAATTCATAGGAGTCTTTATACCAACTAAGTTACCAAGCCAAGTACCAGTTACTTTAAGAAGTAGTAACAGTGAATTGCCTCCAAGAAGTGTGGAATTCGTATTATTGTACAGGTTTAAGGATGAGTTTGTACTTCCTGTTTGAGTAAAACCGGTAGAGCTTCCAACTGTGTTCTCGCCAGCATTTGCTCCTATGTTAAGATTATTCGTTATTGTGGCATTTGTTTGGATGGTGGCATTTCCAAAATCTGATAAAGGACTACTGCTATTTGGTGAAGAGAAAAAGTTAGAGAGCGATGGGAAAATAATATCTCCATTAAAGTTACCGAAGGAATTAAGTGAGAGTAGTAAATAATGTGAATCCACTAAAGTCGTGTTGGCTATGTTTACAAGATTAAGGCCCGCATAGACATTCCCAGTATCGATGATAGCTGCGTCCACTGTAGTAATTTCATTACTTCCTGATGTTGCAATAAGAGAAACTGTAGTATCTACAGTTGATTCAGCTGTTATTTTGGCAGTAATAGAATCAATACCATTACAACTAAGAAGTGTACAAGGTGTACTCGTCGCCCCTTTATTGAGACGTATATCTAGATCTCCATTTTGAGGAGTAAATAAATTCTCAAGAATAATTGACCCCGTTGAGTTAATTAAGTTTGTATTAGTTATATTAAGAATATTTGCTAACGCAACTGAAGATCCTGTGGAAATAGTTGTTGTTCCTGAGGGAAGGTCCCCTGTGTTTTCATGCGAAATAACTTCTTCTATTAATGCTGTTGATGACGCTACTTCTGTTGATGACGCACGGACTTCTTCTTGTGAAGTGGTTGAACCTTCAAAACTTGAACTTGCATTTGAAAATAATACTATAGAAGGCGCTGTAGAAGTTCCCGTTGATTCAATTGTAGAAGTTCCTGTTGATTCAATTTTTGGCTCTTCTGGCGTAGGTGGTGTACTTGTCGTAGTGATTACTTCTGCTTTAGGAGTAGATCCTGTGATTGTTTCTTCTAAAGGTATCGCTGGGGTAGATATTTCTGTAGATATTTCTTGAGAGGAGGTGCCTAGGGTTTCTATAATTTCTTTTTTTTCGTTACTTATGGTTTGCTCAACTAGTCCTACCGGTTCTGATTCACTTGCATAGGAAGTCAATGTGAGTAAAGGTCCACATTGAAGTATAACAATCATTCCTATTGAAATATATGATTTTTTTGCACAGTACTTTTTTGTAGTCATAGTCTTTGTGGTATGAATGTTAGTGCGTGTGTAGCTAGTACCTAATTCTGTACTCTTAGGAGACATCGATAGAATTACATATGATAATTAGAATCAATGTCTTCTAAGAATACAGGGTGATTAAACCCTTTATTCTTATACCAAACTAGTGGCGAATCACTCGTGTGATTGTACGACCAATTGTGTTAATGACTGTTGACAAAGAATCCGTGTTCCCTGCAGACACTGTTCCCCCATTTCCTCCAACTCCTCCTTTACCACCATCTCCTCCTGTTCCTCCTGTGCCCATGGTTGAAGTTCCTGTTCCTAGTACTGATGTAGTGACAAAGCCACCGTCTGATCCGCGTGCTCCACGAGCACCAGTTGATGTATTACCACCAGAAGAAGAGTCGACTGAGGTAGTATTTGTTGCTGCACCATTAGTTGAGTTACCAACAAGATATGCACTATCATCTGTCACATACGTTCTTGTATGACTAGATGTCTGATCATTGTTATTGGTAGATGATGAAGCAGTCAAGAGAGTATCACTAAGTGTAATATCATTATTATTGTTTACTGTTGAACTGCTTGCATTATTTTGAGAGCTTGAATTATTTGACTGAGCATTATTTGTAGCTGAGTTACTTGCTGATGCACTTGTTGCTGGGATGGTACTAGTACTTGCTCCCGTGCTATTTGATGAGGTTGCATTTGAAGTACTTGAAGTAGCTTGTGACCCTGACGCATTAGCAGTATTTGTATTGTTATTTGTTCGTGAATTAGATGACATATCTGCCGTCATAAAGCGTGAATCAAGACTAGCTTGCTGTGAAGATCCAATGCTAGATTTATTATTCTGAGTCTCATTGAATCGTAGTGATGATGAGCTCATATCTTCTACAGTAGTATCTGTTGTATTGATGTCATTTCTTATATCAGCAGTAGCAACTGAACTTCCTGTTGTTATATTACCACCCATGCCACCAGCCCCACCCGCTCCTCCAGCACCCGCTGTTCCTCCTACAGCTGTAGGACCAGAAGAAGATACGCTACCCCCTGCGCCACCACGAGCTCCACGAGCGCCGGTAGAAACGTTATTGCCAGAACTTGCGGAAACAGTAACATTATTAGATACATTTGCGGTCGTATTATTTGTAACGGTCATACTTGCTGCAAATAAACTAGGAACTCCGATAAGCGACATTGTTCCAATAAAAGCTGCTATTTTCTTATACGTATATGTTTTCATTGTATTTTATATTATTTTTAATTGATAACCTTTTTTTATAATAAGGCGAATGACACTATTATTAATCCTACAGTATCTTTGACGTATGAATTAGAAAAATATTACATAATTTAATAATTATTTAACTTCCAATAATAAAATTAAAATATGACCCTATCTTTTTAGATTTTTCAGGCAAATATTATTGATATATAACAGTAGTTAGCAGTATTTTTATATTGACTATTTATTAATAGTAGTTTAATATATTAGTATATATTTGCACTATGACCATTCTAATTATTGAGGACGAAAAAAAAATAGTAGAGATATTAAAAAAAGCACTTCGTGGTGAGCGCTACGCATTTGATGTGGCATATGATGGAGAAGAAGGTCTTGAAAAAGCACTTCAAAATAATTACGCTCTTATTATTCTTGACCTCTCTCTTCCTAAAAAAGATGGTTTGGACGTTTGTAAAGAACTTCGTGCTAAGTTTGTTCACACCCCTATTATCATGCTTACGGCGCGTGGTATACCTGAAGACAGAGTTAAAGGCTTAGATGTTGGAGCGGACGATTATCTTCTTAAGCCATTTAGTCTTGATGAACTATTTGCACGTATACGAGCTGTTCTTCGCCGTCGAAAAGTTACAGAGAGCACACTCCTTGCATTTCAAGATTTAGTTCTTGATGGCAAAAAACATCAAGTTACTCGCGCAGGTAAAGTAGTCCCTCTTACACCAAAAGAATACAGACTTCTTGAAACTCTACTTCGTAATAATGGTCAAGCAATTACTCGTATTCAATTAATAGAAGAAGCTTGGGGTAAGAATTTTAAAGAAATAAATCATGAACTAAATGTACACATGAGGTATCTTCGTAGAAAAATTGATCTCGGAAGAAAAGAATCTCTTATTAAAACTGTACGAGGTGTCGGATATATACTCACTAGCCACCACTAAAGAAAGCTTTATGTCAGAAGAAGAATATAAATTTATCGGAGAAGCTTTTAAAAAAGATATTGAGAATATTACATCAAGTCTTGAGGCTTCTTTAGATATGATGTGCTTTACTAAAAATAACTCTGTCGCATATGTGAATAAAAATTGGCTCACTTTTACAGGGACATCTCTTGTTGACGAGCTTGGTAATGGGCGTTTTAGTCGTATCCATAAAGAAGATATCTCCCGTGTACGAAAAGCGATTGATTCTTTTTTAATAACACAAAAGCCGTATAGATTTAAATATCGATTATTAAATGCTGAGAATGCCTATAAATGGATAGTTGAAGATGGAAGGTCTTTTTTCTCTCAAGATGGGAGCTCTTTAGGTTTTGTGAGTAAATGCGTAAACATTGATAAAGAAAAAAAAATGGAGATTAAACTTCATTTTACTGAAACAAAATATCGTAGACTTTTTGAGACAGCTCATGATGGAATTATTATTTTGAATTCTTCTACTGGAGAAATTACAGACATTAATCCATTTTTACTAGAATTATTAGGATATTCAAAAAAGGAACTTTTAGGGAAAAAAATATGGGAGGTTGGGGCTTTTAAGAATGTTAATGAAAATAGAGAAGCTTTTAAAACCTTACAAGAAATTGGGTCTGTACGATATGAAAATCTCCCTCTTGAAACAAAAAATGGGGCTCTCATTGCAGTAGAATTT
This sequence comes from Minisyncoccota bacterium, assembly GCA_043781255.1. Classification (GTDB taxonomy): domain Bacteria; phylum Patescibacteriota; class Minisyncoccia; order Phycocordibacterales; family UBA5272; genus UBA11704. The sequence goes on from JAYWBQ010000028.1 coordinate 83,436, forward strand.
GTTAGTAATGCCTATATTGCGGGGAGTACGAGAGTTATTCAGTGTAATATTCGTGATATTCGTGAACGAAAAATAGCGGAAAGTGCGGAAAAGGCAATTGCCAATCTTAAACAAGAATATCTTAAGAATGCTTTTATTACTGATGTTACTCATGAGTTGCGCACTCCGTTAGCGATTATCAAAGGAAATATTGATCTCGCACTCCGTGATAAAAAAAATTCAAAAGAAATAAATGAAACTTTTCAATCTATTAATGAAGAAGTAAAACATCTCTCTGAGATGATTTTAGATTTATCAATTCTCACAACAGATAACCAAGATATTCAAAAAGAAATATTAACTCACACGGTTGATCTTTCGAAACTTATTAAACATGTTGTAAATCGATTAGATGTTATTAGCACACTCAAGCATATTGTTATTACAGTAGATATGACACTTGGAATTAGTATGCTTGGTGAGAAGAAATATTTAGAAAAACTTTTTTCTAATATTATTAGTAACGCTATTTATTATGGCAAGGAAAATGGGTCCATTCATATAGAAAGTAGAAAGACAGATAAGAATATAATAATCAACGTTAAAGATAATGGCATAGGAATTGCAGAGGATGATCTACATAATATTTTTGGAAGATTTTACAGAACTTCAATTGCACGAGAAGTTAATCACGAAGGAACTGGACTTGGACTTGCTATTTCAAGATGGATTGTTGAGGCCCATAAAGGAGAAATTACAGCAACAAGTAAATTAGACAAAGGGACAATATTTACGATACAGTTTCCTTTAGTTCCATAACGTATCTCTGGTGTCTTTTATTATCAAAACTATAAACTCCATACATGTTGACTTATAGAAATGTCTTTATTTAAATAATATTAAATTTTTATTAAATATTATAGTGTAACCTTTATTATGTATTCTATGGGGCAGCTTTTAAAAAAGATGTATCTTAACACTTAGATAGTAGTATTCAAAAATCTACAGCTTTCTTTGACATGTCTTTTAAAGAA
>JAYWBQ010000029.1:0-32180 GCA_043781255.1 Minisyncoccota bacterium
CTTGGCGACCGCATCGATGGAGGGAATGGCGAACCATCCTTCTGCACCGTCGGGAAGCTGAAGCGTCGGCAGGACCGTCTCGATCCAGTCGCTCGTGTAACCGAGAGACAGACCGAACTCCTTGGCGAGGATGTCCACTTGAGCGCCGATCGGTTTCGGACCACGGTACTCTTTCGGGTACACGTAGTTCGAGCGAGCCTCTTCGTTCTTGTACTTGTCGGCGACAGAGATGTCGTCGTACACGGCGAAGAGTTTCTCACACAGGCGGGCGACGATTTCATTGCCGTTTGCGTGCAGTCGCTGAGCAACGTCCTTGGACGGATTCTTCTGTGCGAAGTAGTCGGCTACCGCTTTGCGGATGCCGTCCACTGCCACACGGGTGACTTGCTCGATTTGACCGTCGGTCGCTTTGTCTTGCTGAGTAAGCATCGTCATGATGTTAGCTCTCCTTGTAAATGTGCAAATTCGGTTTAAACTGCCGAAACAGTTTGCCACAGATTGTGACTCCTACAATAATAGCATGAAAATAGTAAAAAGTCAATGTAACAAGAATTTTACTCACTTAGAATTTGCTCAAAGCTACGCAAAAATTATTCGCTAATTTTAAGAATTGATATACTGGTTTTGATGTCATGTAGGGATTAGAAATTACTCTTTATTCCAAACATTTTGACTGCACTTGTCTAGGCATACTTAGAAAGCAAAATATAAATTCACCAACTTTCTCAAGAGAAACAATAGTACATATCCTGCTTTTTCCATCATATGTCACGGTATGAATATTCTTTTTTTTATTCAATAAAATAGAACTAACATCTACTCTTTTTGGATGGACTCTAAGTCCGCTTCCTAATGCTTTTAAGAATGACTCTTTAATTGTCCATGCAATTGTTGCCTCCTCGTTGCGTAAAAAAACATCTAAAGTATCTATATGAGAACGCTCATGAGGATGAAGAAAGGAAGTAAGAAAGAAGTCTTCAAAATCTCTAATTTTTTCAACATCGCACCCAATAAGATCCTTGTTTCTACTGTGCCCTGAGTACACATATGGGTAGGAATGTGATGTTGTTACCGAAAAAGGATTTATGCGATCTTTGTCACTTTTCTTGTACGCCCAAGGTTTTCCTTGTAAATCCTTAACGACGGTGTACCCCTCAGAGCTTTGTATACTATCTCCTTCTTTTCTTAAACATGCCAACATATGACTATGGCTGTATTTAGTTTTATCTTGATTAAAGACTAGTGCGTCAATATGTGAGAAATTAGCAATTATTGTTTGCATATTTATATTTATTATCTGTAAAACTCTTGCATCTTTTCAAGTTTTTCTTCTGGAGTTCCTTCCAAAATAACCTCACTATATGTAATAACTCGCTTATCAGCGCCCGTACGGGTTCTCCATGAAAAATCTGAAAACCCCGTTAGTCGAACAAAAACAATAGGAGTGTTCTCATAAAATAAAATAGCAGCACCATCCTTAAATGAAGAGCAATCGATCTTCCCTGTTTTATTAATCCTCCCTTCAGGAAATAAAAGGATAGAGCCTTTACGGCGTAATATATCTCGAGTGTATAAAAGCTTTTTCATCCGCTCAATTGAGTTTGCGCCGATATTATATCCACCAAAACTTGTAAGGATGTGTTTAATAAGCGGACGTGACATGTATTCTGCTGTAATAGGAAAACGAGTAGGAAGCACATTTATAAAATTTTTAAAACCAATAGAATAGATAATAAGAAAAGGGTCTACTCTACTTTGATGATTAGCTATGAAAAGAACACCTTGAGGTAGATCAAAAGATTGCGGCCTGTGCACGTTAATATAAAAATACTTCATAATAAATATTTCAAATGGAGCACTACACAGCTGAACAAATGTATACCAAAGATTTATTATTTTTAACTTTATCATGCATCTTTATTGTACTTTCTTAGAAAAATACCACTTCTTAAAGGGTTGAAATGGCTGCCTATTCCAGAACCAAAGATTAGTCCTTTTTATTTTTTTTACATATAGATAGTACTGAAAAGAAACAGAACTTACTTTGTAAGGTAACCCGTCTATAATTTTATATACTTCAGTTGCTACGAAGTTAGCACATGTAAGTCTGCCCATGATTGAAGATGAGGAACATTTTTCTTTTAATGTAAGCGTAGCTAGTGGCATGTAGACTGATTAAAGAAGTGCAGGTGTTATCCCAATTCCAAAAGGAATTATTTTTGTCATTATTCTATTTTTTAATAAAATCTTTTTAAAAAATTTAAATAAAGTTACTCTAACGATATTTTCTTAGAAAGTGAAATGATACTTAAAAAGTGATTTTTGTCACCACCATAAGTATATATCTAGAAAAAAAAGGACACAAGTATCTTTTAGTACTCCTTCATGGAAAGCTGAGCATCGATCTTCTTGATGACATCGAGAATCACCGACACGGCAATCAAAAGTGATGTACCTCCAACTTGTACCGCAGTGAGACCAGTGAGCGCTTGCACAATAACTGGAAGCACAGCAACAACTCCAAGGAATACCGCACCAAAGAATGTAATTCTCGCCAAGATGTAGCCAATATGCTCTGCCGTTGCAACACCTGGTCGAAAACCTGGAATAAACGCACCATTCTTCTGAAGATTTTCTGCTGTCCTTTCTGGATCAAAAGTAACGGCAGTATAAAAGTACGTAAATGAAACAACAAGAATAAAGTAAACACTTCCATAGATCCACTGATTAGCAATAAGTTCACCAATAGTACGAGCAATTGACTGTAATTGGAAATTACTTGAGGTCAAGAGTAATTGAGCAATTAACTGTGGGAAAATAAGAATAGAAATAGCAAAGATGATTGGCACAACTCCAGCTTGGTTAAGACGAAGAGGAAGATATGTTGATGCTGTTAATCCATTTGACTGCCCCATTCGTGTCTGACGAGCATACGTCACAGGAACTGGGCGCTCTGCTTCGGTCACAAATACGATACCGGAAACCACAACAAGTACAAGAATGAGAAGTCCTACCAGCGTTGGAATTTGGGATGCATCAAATGTAAGGAAGTATTTTCCGAGATTTTGAGGAATAGCAGCAACGATACCTGCAAAAATAATAAGAGAGACCCCGTTCCCAATACCTCGTTCATTGATCTGCTCCCCTAACCACATCATAAGCATTGTTCCTGCTGTGATAATAATAAGATTACTCCCCATTTCAACGTGAGTCATCGCAGGGAGTACATCCTTACGAATAAGAAGCGTAAGGAGCGCGAACCCTTGCATCACAGCAAGTGGTAAAGAAATGAGACGTCCGTATTGCACAAAACGACGTCGTCCAGCATCTCCTTCTTCTTGATACATTTCCTTAAGGCGTGGTGAAAGTACTGTAGAAAGCTGCATGATGATAGAAGCAGTAATATACGGCCCAACCCCAAGCATTACAATAGAAAAACTCGCAATTCCTCCTCCTGAGAGGATGTTGAGGAGTCCAAAGAAACTATTGCTTTTAAGGAGACTGGCGAGCGCTGTTGGGTCGATTTCTGGGATTGGAATAACTGCCAAAAATCGTGTAATCACAAGAATAAATGCAACGAAAAGAATACGATTGCGTAGTCCGCGGTCATAAAAAATAGCCTTAAGTGTTTTCATAATTGATATATTCTACCATATCACCTAGTCTTTAGCCATCAACCCACAGGTATAGGTATTACTCATATAAAGAGCATAAACTATACAGCTTGGAACATCGGAATAGATGTTTCGCATAATCTTCACGTTTCGCATATACTATCGCGATGTTACAAAGAATTTTTTCATGTATTCCAATACTTACAAAAAGTCTTAGAGTGCTTGTGGTAATTTTTGCACTCATTGGCTTTGTGCTTACATCTGGATATGTAGCTGTGCGTTTTGGTTTTACTAATACAGAAGGAATAATTGATAATCAAACGAAAAGCTTCATTTCCCGCCAAGAAAAAGCCATACCTACCTATAAAGATTTCCCTCTTGCTCATACCCCCGAGTGGATTGCATTTCGTCAGGCCATCGTAAAAGACTTACCCATGATAACCAAAGTATCCAAAGAAACTGGAATTCCTGCTCGACTATTAGTTGCAATCTTGGTGCCTGAACAAATGAGATTATTCCATGGCAGTAGATCAGTTTTCAAAAGTGTTTTTGAACCACTCAAAGTTCTTGGTAGTCAAAGTCAATTTTCATGGGGTATTTTTGGTATTAAAGACGATACTGCAAAGAATGTTGAGGCCCACCTTAAAGACTCCACTTCCCCATACTACTTAGGAAAAAACTTTGAAAACTCACTTCGGTTTGCATCATCAACCGATATTGACCAGGAGCGTTACCTCCGTATCACTGACGAGCATAATCATCTCTTTAGTTATCGTTATGCAGCACTATATATTTTAGAAATACAGACACAGTGGAGAAAACAAGGTTTTCCAATTAACAACAAACCAGAGATCATCGCAACCCTTTGGAATCTTGGTTTTGCAAAATCAAAACCTCACGCAAATCCAACTTCTGGAGGTGCTGTTTTAGATATTGATAGCAAAAAGTATAGCTTCGGCGAAATTGCTGGACTTTTTTATTATTCAGATGAAATGATTGAAGTATTTCCGATAGAAAAAAATAATTAAGCATACTTAGACTAATACCATCCCTAACAAACCACTCAACATATTTGCCTTAATTTACCTCATTAAAAATAGTATTTTTGTGCAGACAATGTGTAAAGGTTAATTAGAAATGGTATAACACAACTTTTAATCGAAAGAACTCCTCGATGCTTGCATCGGTCAACTGAATTTATTTTTGTGTGTGCATTCATATCTCGCCTGCTTACAGCGAGGTAGTTTATTTTTTATGGACTAAACCGTAAAGAACAAAGGGCGACACCTACGATGTCGTCCTTTGTTTATATAGCCACTCTTCTAACCACTAAGAACAGTAACTAATTTTTACTTCTTTGTCTTTGGCTTTGTTTTTCCTTTATTTGCTTTAGCAGCTAGCTTCTTTGCTTTTTTATCAGCAATTTTCTTTAACTGTTCATCTGATTGTGGCTTTGGTTTAATAGTCGTAGTTACCGATCCACCAACTTTTTCAATTGCAGTTGTTGCAGTAACTGATGCAGTACAACCTGTTACGGTGATAGCAACGGTGATACTTCCAGTCCCAAGAATCTTGACAACAGGAGTCTTGCCTAGAATTTCTCGGATAAGTCCTTTTGCAATAAGAGTCTTTGGATTAACTGCGTCCCCTGCTTTAAACACATTAAGTGCAGAAAGATTGACCACAGCTTCTGGACCTCTGTAGAATACAGATTCAGATCGGTTCTTGCCGTGACCTCTCAATTTTGGAAGCTTCTTGATGATGTCTCGCATCGCAGGACGAACACGGTGACCGGCACGTGCTGTTTGCCCCTTACCTCCCTTTCCAGAAGTCTTTCCTCTTTTACCACCGCGAGCTACCAACTTTGATTTTTTATGCGCGTGATCGCGTCTTATTTCATGTATTTGCATAGTCGTTTAGTTATTTGGTAATTGATTCAACTGGAGCAACAATTGCTTCTGGCATCTTAGTTGCTAGAACTGGCGCTTCACCATGAGCATACGCCACCTGCTGGAGAGCTTTCATAGTTGCACGAGCATTGTTAAGCTTATTCTTTGTTCCTGAATTGAATTTTGCAGTAACATTACTCAACCCAGCAAGTGAAAGAATGGTACGAGCTGACGACCCAGCAATGAGACCTCTTCCTTTGTTAGGCATGATCATTATTTCGGATGACTTAAACTTCGCAGAGATATCATGTGATAGTGATTTAGCTTTTGAAAGCTTAATCGTAAACATGTTTTTCTTTGCAGCTTTAAGAGCCTTTTCGATAGCAACTTGTGTATCAAGTGCCTTACCCGTTCCAAGACCGATACGTCCATTTCTATCTCCAGCAACAATAGCTACTGAGAGCGTAAAACGACGACCCCCCGAAACCACACGAGTCACACGACGAATGCTAATAGTCTTACTATCAAATTCTGGTTTTTCTCGTGGTGGTCGAGGACCGCGAGACCCACCTCTTCCGCCGGTAGGCTTTCCACCTTTTCCTCCACGGAAATTCCCACGACCTCCAATCTCCTTCTCGTGAGCTACTGCGACGTTGCCTGTTGCAACGGTTGCTTGAGCAACTGGAATTACTGTTGTTGTAGTTGTTATATTTATTTCTGACATAGATTTAGAAATTAGAAGATAAGGCCAGAAGCGCGGGCGCCATCTGCTAATGCCTGCACTCGACCACGGTACGAGAACCCGCCACGGTCAAAAACGACAGTGGTAATATTTTTCTTCTTTGCTTCTTCTGCAAGCTTCTTCCCAACAGCTTCTGCACGTGTAACCTTTGACATCTTATCTGTCAAAGCAATATCTGATGCTGACGCAAGCGTGACAGCGAGCACATCATCAATAAGTTGTGCATACATGTATCGGTTAGAACGAAATACAGCAAGTCGTGGACATTCTGCTGTCCCTGAAACACGAGATCTAATCTTCTTGTGAAGACGGAGACGTTTTTCTGTTTTAATATTTGTTTTCATATATTTATTTGAAGGACTATGCCTCAATAAATCTTGCAAGATTTATCGGCCGACATCCTTTCTGATGTTTAGGCTGATTTCTTACCTTGCTTACGACGTACCACTTCATCACTATAACGAATACCCTTACCTTTATATGGCTCAGGCTTCTTCATAGAGCGAACTTGGTTAGCAAAGAGTCCGACTGCCTCTTTATCAATACTAGAAATTGTGAGCGCACTCTTTTCTGCAACAACAGTAAGGCCTGTAGGAATAGCCTTAATAATTTGGTGAGAAAAACCTAGTGACATAACAAGATCTGTTCCTTTTACTTCCCATTTAAACCCGACACCTTCAACGAGAAGTCTTTTACTAAATGGAGTAATCACACCTGTGATCATGTTTTTAACATGAGACATGTATGTTCCCCAAAGTGACCGTGAGAACTTGTCATTACGACGAGGTTCTGACGTGATAATACCACCTTCATTTTTGAAAGTAATTTCATCACGAAGCTCGCGCACAAGTTCACCAAGTGGTCCTTTGACACGTACAGCATGGGCATTAAATGTTACTTCGACACCTGCTGGAATTTGTAGTTGTTGTTTTCCTATTCTGCTCATACGTTTTTTACCAGATTGTGAATAATGATTCCCCTCCGACCTGCTCCTTGCGAGCTTGCTTGTCAGAAAGAATGCCTTTTGGAGTTGAAAATACCGTCATCCCATGACCGTACTTAAAAGATGAGATATCCTTAACTCCTGTATAGACACGCTTTGACATTTTTGATACCCGAGCAACACCATTAATACGTGATGTTCCTTTGACGTATTCAAGAACAATTTCGACTGTTTTCTTGACGTCACCGTGCACGATAAATGTCTTAATGTATCCTTCTTTTTTGAGAAGCTCGAGAATTGCCACCTTCATATTTGATGAAGGTACAACAACGGTAGTCTTGTTAACAAGGCCACCGTTCTTGATTGCAATGAGCATGTTTGCTATTTGATCCATAATTTATTTGAATATTGTTCTGCATTAGTTCCGCGTTTATTCCGCGAAGTTCTGCATTCTTACCAAGAAGACTTTTTAATACCTGGAATCATTCCTTCGTTCGCAAGCTCACGGAAGCATGTTCTACAGAGTCCAAAATCTCTCATAAAACCTCGCTTTCGACCACATTTAAAGCATCGGTTCACTAATCGTGATGAGAATTTTGGCGTTTTATTGCTTCGTGCAATAGTTGATGTTTTTGCCATTCCTTAGATAGTTATTAGTTGTTAGTTCGAGAAGCTTGGCCGAATCAGTGGATTCGCTGGAAGCGAAGAGTACCGAAGCTAGCAAGCGCAGGAACATTTAGTAAATATAATGCAAATACGCACTTGCCTGTACGTATAGGTACTACTCCCTCTGAATATCACGTAATTTTTACGTAAATCTTACTTTTACAAGCAAAACTTGCGGAGAAATACGGATTACAAAGAGTTTCGTAATACTACCACATATTCTAAAAATTAGCCAATTTGTTTTTAGCTCAAAAAGCTTATGAGAAGCAAAAAGACCACCCTTTCAGGGGTGGTCTTTTTATCTTTATAAAATATACTGAATTCTTTAAAAACTAAACGGTGTGCCATTTGCAGTCACTACAGTAGAAGCTTGACCAATTACTTGGTTGAGAAGGTTAACAATAGTTACTTGGAAAACAACTTCTTGCTTATACCACGTAGTATTAGTTATAACAGCTGGAATTTCTTGCTGTGCACTTATCACTGTGGATGGCACAACAAATTCTTGACCACACGGTACACCTGCAATACTTGCAGATACTGATGGTGGACAGATAGCTTTCAAACGTACAGAGTAGTTACCATACACATTAGTAGTACTATACCCATATGTATTTGTTGGAACATTCACATATAACTTGAAGACTTCCCCAGTATTTACTGGTGTCTTACTTGCGGTAATATTTACCGTAGCATTCCCTAGTGGACGCTTGATAGTAATAGGGGCAATAGTAGCACGAAGAGTGGAAGTGATACCCGCGATATCAGTAGTTGGTGTTGTTAGAATAACCTTAAATGACCCCTGTTGATTATTGTTACAAGTGCCCGAACAGACAGCATCGAGAACTTCTTTACTAAGAGCAAATGAATACGAGTTACCACTTGTTACGCCGACAACTTTACTTTGTCCTGAAATATTACTTTCAAGAATAATTGAAAACGTACGTGCACTAAGATTATTTGTTCCCCAATTTACAAAGACAGTATCTCCTTCATTATAGGTGGTATTTGCAACAGGTGAAGAAACGGTAACTGATCCAGTGGTAGGAGTGATACCGTAGGTATAGCCAATAGTTGGGCTGTAGATTACCTGAGTACTTGCGATTTGTGAGTGATTATATGATGAACCCATTTGGATCACCCTAGGTGTAGCAATTGGCCCTCTATCGTTGTTGACATACATTGAGTTACCTCCAGTATATACATTATTATTTTGTGGAGTGTTATAGACAACAGGTGCAGAAACTGGAGGGTTAATCACGGTCACAAATGGATCATTTTGACCAACTTGTGTAACACCGCTTGTAAAGTTATATGGATTAAACGTATAGTTTGAGTTAATAGATGAAGATGAATTATCACCATTACAAGCACTTTCATTGAGTGCTTCACGTGTCTGATAACCGACAACTCCTGTAGGAGAAATGTTGTTATTCATCTGAAATGCTTGTAGAGCATACTTGGTCTTTAGGCCAAAATATCCATTTGGTGTTGCATCTAAAAATCCTTCATTCGCAAGAATTTGTTGAAGTACATACACTTCATTATTCTCTGAACCAACTTGTAATGTTCTTGTAATTTGTGACTCACAGGTAATAACAGGACTATTGTTAAAGTACCCTGCAGACACATTAAATGCCGTGGATGTAAAAAACCCAATAAACCCAACAATTGCTATAATCTTTTTCATTCACGTACCCTACCATACATAAAAATATATGTCAAGTATTGACAAAACTTGACATATTCCATAAATATGCAATAATATATGTTGCTAATTGCAATTTTGTAATCTAACAACCTACAATAAAAGGAAGCCAGAAAGTAGCGAATCTTGGTGCATAACTGTGCACGTACATTTTAAAGGCCACCCCGTCGGGATGGCCTTTTTTCTTTTACACATCTCATAACTTGTGAAAAATAAGAATTTGCTTTCAATGAAGCAGACAAAATAATTTATAACTTTTTACGCCTTTTTGAATGGGATACCAATTAATTCGAAAAACTTCGTTGCTTCTTCTTTTGTTGTAGCTGTAGTCCCCATAGTGATAGCCATGCCGAAGACATCTTTAAGTTCTTCGTCTTTAATTTCTGGGAAAATCGTGTGCTCTTTGATACCAAACGTCATATTACCAATATCATCTACTGAGGTACGATTAAGTCCACGGAAGTCCTTAGTTCGAGGAAGTGCCACATTAAGAACTTTGTCCAAAAATCCTATCATACGAGCACCACGCAGTGTAACTGCAACTCCGATTGGATCTCCTTCACGAGTCTTAAATGATGCCACTGACATCTTCGCCTTACGAATAGTTGCCTTCTGTCCTGTAATCTTCATGAGACGATCCATAACAAGATCATTAAACTTCTTATCACGCTTCATTGACGACCCTGTAGAAACAGACACATTTACTTTAACGAGGCGAGGTGCTGCCATGATATTTTTATAACCAAATTCTTTTGAAAGCTTCTCAAAAGATGCCTTTTGCTTATCTGTCACACTCATAATTGCTGATGTATTTTCCATATTTTTATCAAGCACGATTGGCTTCTTCGGACTTTTAAGCATCCTAAGAAACGTTGTACGTCGCTTATTTATTTAGTAATGTAGTGCTACTGTACCACAAAAAACAGCTTTTAGCCAATAATCGTTAAAAAATGAAAAACTAAAGAATGCTAGGTTGACGCCACAGCGGATTAGATCGTAATCCTTTGAATTGCTCTAGTTGGGAAGCTTCGCTATTTAACATGTTTTGATTACAAAACATGAACTCACTCCATCTCACGGGCTGACACCACGAAGGATTTGTGTGGACTAAATAACCGTTACCGCATTCTCGATACTTACTATTCCTAAGAGAACCTTCTCAAGAGCATCATCACGAAGGGTTTTTGTGCCATTAGTATCTACAAGCTTCTGAAGTTCTGACATAGAAGCTCCCGAAACAATCATCGAGCGAAATTGTGTATCGAACTCAAGCACTTCAAAAACACCAATTCTCCCCATATACCCCCTGCCTTCACAAACTTCACATCCCCTTCCTCGATAAAACTTACTCTTAGAGAGATCGTATGGGAAATATGCAAGATATTCCGGAGATGGCATATACTCTTCTCTGCACGCTTCACAATTTCTCTTAACAAGACGTGTTGCGATAACACCATTTAAAGCGTATGCAACAAGACTCTTTTCAATCTTCATATCCATGAGACGTGCAACAGTCCCGATACTCGAGTTAGCATGAATCGTTGAAAAGACGATACGCCCAACAAGTGCTGCTCTTACCGCGTGCTCAGCAGTTTCTGCATCACGAATTTCTCCAATCATAATAATATCTGGATCTTGTCGTAGAATAGACTTCATTCCCATGGCATAGGTAAGTCCTTTATCTGGATTTACTTGTACTTGTCGTATCTTATCAAAACGGAATTCAACAGGATCTTCAAGCGTAATAGCATTTTTATCTGAGTCCATAACTTCATTAAGTACTGAGTAGAGTGCGGACGTCTTTCCTGATCCAACAGGACCAGTAACCAAAAGCATGCCTGTATTTTTCTTCAAAATCTTTCTTACCTTTGCAAGCGTTGCTGGATTCATGCCTAAGCCGTCAAGATTAAGAACATGTGAAACAGAATTGGCAACACGGAAAACAGAAGCGTCACCATGAATGGTTGGGAAAATTGATATTCGAAGATCAACTACAACAGAAGAGGTTGCTTTTGTTTTCTCATCAAAGTGTGTGAAGTTAAATGCGAAATGACCATCTTGAGGAGTAAAGACTGACGTCGTATCAAGCTCTGCAAGAATTTTAAAATGGGTTCGTAACTGCTCAAAATATGCCATAGGGATACTACCATAATCCTGGAGCGACCCATCCACTCGAAAACGAATTCGAAACCTCGTAGAACCAGGGTCAATATGCACATCGGACGCTCTTTTATTTAGAGCATCTGAAAAGATACTTTTTGCAAACATTGGGATGTCAGGTAGTTCATTAATTTCCATAAATATAGTAATAAATAGCTAATATGTAATATATAAAGTATACACCTTTCGTGTAAAAGTCTACTCTTTTTGTTTCAGAACTTTCATACGATATGCAGAATACATCGCATAACGAAGTGCGAAGAAGGTATCTTCTTTTTCAAGCACAGAGTGTGTCGCGCGCAGAATATCTTTTGTGGAAATATATTTACTTTTAATGGAGAAAAGTTTTTGAATACTCTCTTTTGTAAGTCTCTTGGCAAGCATGGCATCGTCTCCCTGGTGGATACCGTATACGAAAGCGTAGTGAAGGTGACGTAGCTAGTTACACAAAGACTCACAAAATCGACACTGATAACCCTTTGGTGCGTTTTGAAAAAGAAGAGCGAGTGAGTGCACGAACGTACAGGGAACTCCTGTCCACAAAGTTAGAAGGTGTACCAACCTTGTACAAGAAACGAATATGTTTTGTGTACATGGAGCAATATTTTGAGCTTGATATTTTTAAAGATAAAGATCTCATCATGCTTGAGATAGAGCTCACCGAAGAGCAAAAAGTAGTACAGCTGCCGGAATGGCTCCCGATTATTCGAGAAGTCACCTACGACACAAACTTCAGAAATGAAGCAATCGCAAAGCAGTAATTTGTAAAAACAAAAGGAGTCGCCATGCTAAAACTTACTTCATTTAATCACTTTGGGGACGAAGCACTAGAACAAGTACGTGAAGCACTTGGAAAAATAACCATAAGTTATATAGAACCATCTTCACCATCTGACCGCCGTGACTCTCCTCGTATTGATAAATTTCTTTCCAGCAAAAAAGGGAAGAAAAGTCTTTACTTTGGATGGTTTGAGTACAGAATCCCTTCAGACTTGTATCCAAACTGCTACAACGTTTCAGGAACTTTAATGATCTCTGGTTGTGGAACAGTGACAAAACATTTCCTGCCAACGGAGTTCCATCTTTCGGGGTATATACACGAAATAAAAGAAGGCCGATACCACAAAGAGACCATTGAGAGATTCACCTCTACACAAGTTAAAGAACTATTTGTTCCCATTTTTGAAAAATTGAAACAGCCTCATCTCTTCTAATTATTAGAAGCAAAAAACGAAAGCGCGACTTCAGTCGCGCTTTTTTCTGTACCAGAAATTCTACAAAAAACGAAACAAAATGCTTTTTGTAAAAATGTCTATCTCTATTGGAGGGTTGGGGCTATTTTTAAGATCTTGTATCATCTCACGATAATACTTTTTTCCTTTTCCTGTAATTTTTGTCAGGTCATTCACATACTTCATAATTTTAATAATTCTACACCTAATAACGAACCAATCAAATGTCATCAAAATAAGGAGTGGTATGAAAAGGCAAACAAAAAAAATAGGAATCAGGGCAAACAACCACAATAGTGAAAAGTTGTCTGGACCAAAGAATCGCCAAGTAAGAAAAAAACTCAATGAAAGCAGCGCCGAAGCACAAAGGAGTCCTTTTAGCGTTAGGAAAATCCAATAAGCGATAGGGTGATGCCGTGGATAGAAAAAATGAAGCATTCTCAGCAAGTCTGACTCTTCTTTCGTAAGAGAATACTTAATTGGAAAAACTTCCTCAAAAGGAACTCCGTCTCCTATGTCTTTCCAAGGATCTCCAAAAGCCAGATTTTTAACTCGAATGTAACCAACTGTATCTGAATCCATTTTTTTCTCCTTGTAAATGGTCTACGGGTATCCTACCATAACACAAGATATAGTTGCAACGATTAAATTAATACAAAAAAACGATCTTATTTAGATCATTTTTTCTTTGTTATTCAGCATTCTTCGTAGCTTTCTTTGCCTTCGCAGCTGGTTTTTCTTTCACAGCTTTCTTATCAGCGAGCTTTACGTTAGACGCATGAATAGACATCGCAATAGATACAATACCACCCTTCTCACCTGGCTTTGGAGCCTTAACATGCTTCTTCATCATATTAAGACCATCAAGAACAACACGATTCTTCTCGCGATCAATAGACACAACAGAAGAAGACTTTCCTTTCTCCTTACCTGCAATCACTATTACTTTGTCTCCTTTTTTTACGTGCATATATTTTTTATTAAAATTTTGTATTTGTATTGTATCTGCTAAAAGCCAAAGGCTATAAGCTAATGGCTGTTATATGATTTCTGGTGCTAAGCTTGCTATCTTCTTGAATCCATCGATACCAGTAAGGGACAGCTCTCGAGGAATAGGGCCAAATACACGTCCTGCTTTTGGTTCCTTCTTTACTTTATCCACAATAACAACAGCATTATCATCAAAAGAAATATATGAACCATCCTCACGGCGGACTTGCTTTGTTGTACGAACAACAACACCATAGACAATATCCTTCTTCTTAGTTTGCTTTCGAGGTTCTGCAACCTTAACAGAAAGAACTACCATGTCTCCAAGTGACGCATAACGACGCTTTGACCCTCCTAACACCTTAAACACTCTCCCGCGCTTTCCGCCTGAGTTATCAGTGATTATTACATTTGTTCCTGCTTGTATCATAGTAGTAGTTATTAATGGCTAGTAATTAATGGTTAGTAATGCGGATATGAAAGCTATACTTTCTTACCAAGTACCGTGAAGTTCTTATCCTTTGATAGTGGGCGGCATTCTTCAATCACAACCAAGTCCCCTACTTTGTACTCATTATTTTCATCATGAGCTTTGTAGTGCTTGTCGATCTTGTAGTACTTTCCATACTTCTTGTGCGCAACGTAACGGTTTACGTTAACGACGACAGTTTTATCCATCTTATCTGACACAATAGTCCCCGTAAGTTTCTTACGAGTGGCTACTACTGCTTTTATTTCTGGTGTTGTTGTTTTCATAAAATTCAAAAAATTATAGTGAGAAATCGATTATCGTGCGACGACACGTGTTCTTACAGGAAGTTTACATCCAGCTTTACGAAGTGCCTCACGTGCAACTTCTTCAGTAACTCCGTCGATCTCAAAAAGAATTCTTCCTGGACGAACTTCAAAAACGTATCGATCTGGATCTCCTTTACCTTTACCCATAGGTACTTCTGCTGCCTTTTGAGTGACCGGACGATCAGGGAAAATGCGAATCCAAACTTTTGCAGTCTTTCCTGCTGCACGTTGCATAGCACGGCGTGCTGCTTCTATTTGATTTGCTGCAATTCGAGATGGAGTCTCAGCTTTTAACCCAAATGCTCCAAAAGAAACAGTAATACCACGTGTTTCTGGACGTGCGAGCTTAGCCTCGGATAATCGGGCTGTCTGCCATTTTCGGTGTTTTACTTTCTTTGGGAATAACATACTTGGTTTAATTAATTACTATTATTTACTTTGTACCTTCTTTCTTATCAAACTTCATACCACGATATATCCATACCTTAATGCCGACAACACCATAGGTCATATGAGCTTTTTCACGGGCAAAATCAATATCAGCACGAAGTGTTTGAAGTGGAATTCCACCTCGCTTGATCTGTTCACGACGAGCCATTTCAGCTCCTCCTAGACGACCAGATACTGCAATACGGGC
The DNA here is from genome assembly GCA_043781255.1 of Minisyncoccota bacterium. GTDB lineage: Bacteria > Patescibacteriota > Minisyncoccia > Phycocordibacterales > UBA5272 > UBA11704. The sequence goes on from JAYWBQ010000029.1 coordinate 15,380, forward strand.
TCCTTGTACTTCACGATTAGCCATAACTTTTTCAATAGTCATTTTAAGAACCCGGCGAAAAGGAAGACGCTTCTCAATACCTTCAGAAATCATAGCAGCGACGATAGCAGCGTCAGCTTCTGGATTATTAACTTCTACGATATCGAGCTTAACGTCTTGTGGAACAATAATCTTAAGACGAGCCATCTCTTTCTTAAGAGTAGCGCGGAGTTTTTCAATACCATCTCCACCGCGACCAATAATCATACCAGGGCGTGATGTGTGAATCATGATGCGATATTGCTTTTCAGTTCGTTCAATTTCAATTAATGAAAGATACATACCTCGAAGCTTCTTGGTAAGCCACGCGCGAACTAAAACATCTGCTCGAAGATGATCAACATAGTTGGCTTGATTCTTGCCGAACCACCTGCTCTTCCAGTCGCGAATGATTCCAAGTCTATGTGCATATGGGTGTACTACGTGTGTCATAAAGATAGGTATTAATTACTAGTTTTTAGAAGCTAGTTTTTTAGACTCAGCCTTTGGTGCAAGTTCAATTACGACGTGACTTGTGTGCTTATGAATAGGAAACGCACGCCCCATAGCTCGAGGCATCCAACGCTTAATGACAACCCCCTTATCAACAGTTGCAACTTTTACCATAAGCGTGGAAGCATCAACTCCAGCGTTAGCTACAGCAGAATCAAGAAGCTTTTTCATTGGAAGTGCCCCCTTCTTGATAAGATGAGTTAAAATACCCTGTGCCTGAACTGCAGATTTTCCTTTAATAAGTTCAGCGATGAGGCGAACTTTTCGTGGTGCTTGTCGGTAATTGTTAAGTGATGCTTTCATACAAGTAATAGATTATTTCTTCTTAGTGTCAGTTGCTGACTTAGCTGCTTTAGCTTGGGTTATTTCTGACTCTTTCTTCTTCTGGTCAATTTCCTTCTGCATCTTTCCTCCATGGCGAGTAAACTTACGTGTTGGGGAAAATTCACCAAGCTTATGACCAACCATATCTTCAGTAACAAGCACATCAATATGAGTCTTTCCATTATAAACACCGAAGGTAAATCCAACCATCTCAGGAGAAATGTCAGAGCGACGAATCCATGTCTTGATAACGCCCGTTGTTTCAGGACGTTTACCAAGTACTTTTTTAAGTACTCGTTCATCGACGAATGGCCCTTTGTGTAGTGATCGTGTCATAGTTGGTTAAGTTGGCTTATTATATCAGATTTTTGTTGAAAGTAAAGCGTTTTTCAGGATTTGTTTCAGTGTGTTACTACTTTCTACTTTCCATACCCTACTCTCTGTGTAATTATTTCTTTCGTACCACACGGCGAGTGACAATGTGTACGTTTGAGTACTTCTTTGGTGCTCGTGTCTTATGACCACCGGTAGTCTTACCTTGCTTTGTCTTAGGGCGTTTAGTTCCTCGTGATTGCGCTCCTTCACCTCCTCCGTATGGGTGGTCTACTGGGTTACGGGCCATAGCACGAGTCTTTGGACGAATACCGAGGTGGCGTGAACGTCCAGCTTTTCCAATATTTCGAAGGCGGTATTCTTCATTAGAAACTTCACCAACTGTTGCATAACATGTATCTACCACCTTACGAACTTCTGTTGAAGGAAGTTTAATAGATGTATATCCACCGTCGTGTGCAACAACTTGTGCAAATGTTCCCGCTGAACGGACAAGCTTTGCTCCGGCGCGAAGTTTTAGCTCAACATTAAAAACAAAAGTTCCTACAGGAATATTTCGTAACATGATACGATTTCCAACTTCAAGATCAGCTTTTTCTGAAACAATAAATGTATCACCTACTTTCATTGACTTTGGCACAAGAATATAACGCTTTGCCCCATCAGCATAGCAAGCTAGTGAAATGAATCCTGATCGATTTGGATCGTATTCAATAGTTTCTAGCTTCGCAGGAATATCCATCTTATCATACATAAAGTCAATCTCACGGAATGATCGCTTGTGTCCTCCTCCTCGGTGCTGGGAAGTGATACGACCAAACGCATTTCTACCTGATCCACGGCGAAATCCTTTTGTGAGGGGCTTGTATGGATCATTCGTTGTGAGAACTCCACGGTAAGTTACCGTTGTCATCTTGCGACGTGATGGGGTGATTGGTTTATATGTTTTCATAGTATGTATGTTCTGTTGTCTGTTTGTCTATGCTCTCTTGTCTAACTAAGTGCTATCGTATCACCCTTCTTTAAAAAAACAATTGCTTTCTTAATTCCAGCTTGAGTTCCAAACTTACCACGAATAAATGTATTTTTCGTAGGCATGTTGGTGATATTAATAGCTCTCGGAGTAACTTTATATTCTTTCTTGATTTCAGCAAGAACTGAATGCTTTGTTGCATTCTTTGCAACAACAAATGTGTATGCATTTGCAGAAGATTGTGCGCTCGCTTTTTCAGTCATGCGAGGGGCGAGAATAACTTTTTTAGTAGGTACCTCCTTTTCAGTTGTCGTAGTCTTTTTTGCCATATATGTTTAATTACTTTACTGAAACTATCTTATCTCCAAGCTTTGAAGAAAGATATGCGATAGTCTCTTCTGGGTTAGCGATAACAAGGTAACGAGTATTTGCAATATCAAGAGGATTAAGGTCATCCATATTATGAAGTGTCATATACGGGAGATTACGGAATGCTCGCTTTGTAGTTTCATCCCCTTTCTTAATTGAAAGATATACATTATTAGGCTTCTTGTGGCAAAGTGTCTTGAATCCTTCGATAGTTGTAAGTCCTTGGATGGCAGTATTTGCTTCCTTTGTCTTACCAGACTGTGTTGGAACTTCATCCAAGAAAATAACTTTACCTGCTTTTACCTTTGCGGATAAAAGTGAGAATAACGCAGCCACTTTCATTCCTTTCGGGATAATTTTCTTGTAATTTTTATCATTTCGAGGACCGAATGTTACACCTCCGTGTCTCCAGATTGGAGAACGTGATGACCCGTGACGAGCACGTCCTGAACCTTTTTGTGCCCATGGCTTCTTTCCTCCTCCACGAACTTCACTTCGATCTTTTGTATGAGCAGTACCAGCGCGTCGGTTTGAAGCCTGTGAATAAAGCACTTGTGATACAAGATCAGCATTCCAATCAGCTCCAAAAATAGCCTCTGGAACTTCAAGAGTTTTACTTATCTTACCTTCCATTGTGTAGACATTTACTTTCATATACTTTAACTTAGTGCTTTAATTTCAACAACTGTGCCACGCTTTCCTGCCACAGCTCCTTTAACGAGAATGAAGCCGTTCTCTACATCAACATCAAGAATAGATACATTCTTAAGAGTAATTCGATCACTTCCCATTCTTCCTGGCATACGCTTTCCTTTGTTAACACGTTGCTGTCCTGTTGATCCAATAGATCCAACTTCACGCATTGAGTGCTTCTGTCCGTGCTGATGCCAGCCTCCATGCATTCCGTGACGCTTCATAACACCTTGGAAACCTTTACCTTTAGAAACACTTGAAAGGGTTACTGTATCTCCTTTGTTAAAAATATCACATGCAAGTGTTGCTCCTACTGCGAGATCTCCCGGTGATGTACGAAATTCTTTAACAACAGTATGTGCAGAACCTCCTAAGTGTCCAAGAAGAGCTTTTGAAATACGAGATGCTTTCTGTTCCCCTTGTCCTACTTGGATAGCTTCGTAACCATCTTTTTCCATAGTCTTGAGCGCTGTCACAGTAAGTGGCGTCGCACGAAGAAGTGTTGCTGGATGAACCTTCCCATCTTGGGAGAAGAATTCAGTCATATGTTGTTTTGTTGCTAAAGTGAATTTCATGGTAGTTATGTTTTTCTGTTGTCTGAAGGTCTGATGTCTTTCAGTCTGCTGCTATTTATGCCATCTTAACGTCAATGTCAACCCCAGAAGGTAGTGACAAATTAGTCAGTGCTTCAATGAGCTTTGCATTTGGATTAACAATGTCAACAAGTCTTTTATGAACACGCATCTCGAACTGTTCACGAGCATCCTTGTAAATAAATGACGATCGGTTAACAGTATATTTTTTGATTTCTGTAGGAAGTGGGATTGGCCCAAGTATTACAGCTTCAAAACGTCGTGCTGTGTCGATAATCTGCTTAACAGATGCATCAAGCACCTTACTCTCATACGCTCGTACACGAATACGAAGCTTTTGAGTATCTGGTACTTTAACCCCTTTTGCAGATTTTTTTGTTACTGTTGCTGTCATACTTGTAAGAATTTAGATTTCTCCGTTAGAGTAAAATTAAGCAATGATCTTAGTCACAACACCTGCTCCTACAGTCTTACCTCCTTCACGGATAGCAAAACGTCCTTGTTCTTCAAGAGCAATTGGAGCAAGAAGTTTGACGTTAAATTTAGCTGTATCTCCTGGCATAATCATTTCTGTACCTGCCACAAGAGTAACTTCACCGGTAACGTCAGTTGTACGTACATAGAACTGTGGCTTGTAACCATTTAGGAAAGGAGTGTGACGTCCACCTTCTTCTTTCTTAAGGATATATACTTCACATTCAAATTCTGTGTGTGGCTTTACAGAACCAACTTTAGCAAGGACCTGTCCACGCATAATATCTTCCTTTTTAACACCACGAATAAGAATACCCGCGTTGTCTCCTGCTTGTCCTTCTGGAAGTGACTTATTGAACATCTCAATACCAGTTACTGTTGTCTTAACAGTATCCTTAAGTCCGACGATTTCAATTTCTTCGTTGATCTTAACAACTCCACGTTCAATACGTCCCGTTACTACAGTTCCACGTCCTTCGATTGTGAAGATGTCTTCAACAGGCATAAGGAAAGGCTTTGTAATGTCACGTTCTGGAACTGGAATCCAAGTATCAAGCGCAGTCATGAGTTCAACAATCTTCTGTGCCCATGGGTCATTGATGTCTGTTGCTACTGAAGCCTTAAGACCACTCCCTCGGATAACTGGAGTATTAGCACCGTCAAATCCTTGCTTGGTAAGGAGTTCACGGATTTCTTCTTCAACGAGTTCAATCATATCTGGATCATCAACCATATCACACTTGTTTAAGAAAACCACCATCTTCGGCACACCCACCTGCTTGGCTAGGAGAATGTGTTCACGAGTCTGTGGCATAGGACCATCAGTTGCAGCAACCACGAGGATGGCACCGTCCATTTGAGCGGCTCCTGTGATCATGTTCTTAATATAGTCAGCGTGACCTGGTGCATCGATGTGCGCATAGTGACGATTTGCTGTCCAGTATTCAGAGTGAGAAAGTGAAATTGTAATTCCACGAGCCTTTTCTTCTGGAGCCTTGTCAATTTCGTCCACTCCTTTTGTCTTAATAGTAGAATCCATTAAGTGGAGCACATTTAAGATACCTGCTGTGAGCGTTGTCTTTCCGTGGTCAACGTGACCAATGGTTCCTACGTTTACGTGTGGTTTTGAGCGATCAAATTGTTCTGCCATATGTTTTTGTTGGGTCTTGTCTCCCTAGTGTTAGCCTTTGCTAACTCCTTGAGGATATTGGACTAATAATTATTTAAATAAAAGAAACTAATAAACGATTGCTACTACCTAGCCAAGCAGAGTCTTCAGTAGTTGCTAAGTGAGTCTCGCTATAATATCACATTCTTATGGTGATTGCAAATAAAATACATACTTCTATAACTGCTATTTTCAACTACAAGAAAACCTCTTTTTAAATTGTATAATTTTCTCTTTTTAAGCTTTTTCATTCAAAAAAACCAGCATAATTTCTTGCTGATTTTTACGCTTAAAAAAATAACATCGAAACTAGCAAGTTTCGATGAAGGAAGTTTCTTCTGCCTCGCCCCGTCGGAGCCTCCCGGCATGATCTACTAATCATCCAGCAAGTCATTTCTCATGTTATGTCACAAATTGCTATTTATGACACGAATTTTACACTTAAAATTCGAAAGCTTGAAATATTAGGGGTCCAATACAAAAAAATCCACCGAGGTGGATTTTTAAAAGATTTTCTACAAATTAGTAGAAGTCATACTTGTCTTCGTTGATTGCCACAGTGAGTCCTCGACGCTTCACTTCACGAACAACATCACTCCATGCAAAAGCGTCGCGTTCATCGCCATCATTTCCACCACTAACAAATAAAATAAGCTCTTCGTTGGTCTTCTTCTTGGCCCCCATAATATCAGCTTCTCGAAGTTTTTTTGCTGCAGAGGCCATTATTTCAAGCCAATTATAACCAGTTGGCATTTCATATCTCCTTTAAAAGGTTTAAAAAATGACATTGTTAAAGTAACAAGTGACCTCTCCTGTAAGTAGATCACTTAACTTACTTAAACTCTTGCATAAAAATTTACTAATTTTGATGCGATTTTTATGCTTAAAAATCGACTTCGACAACCCTTTGACTAAAAGTCTTATCTGCTACTGGTTTCTTTTTCATGCTAAAAGTATAACACTGTCGTTAGAGGTTGAATGAATCCCTTGGGCTGACGCTATTAGGGTATTATTTGCGAATAAATAGTGTAGATAATTAGGAATCTTTCATATAGTCTAGTATTTGCTAAAAATAATAATTAAGTATAGTATTCCGTTAGCCTATACTCTTTTTGAGTTATAGATCTTGAACTTTCTAGGAGAACATCGTGGACCACCTTTACCGCGTTTATGCATTTAGTATTGATAACATTATGTATCTACTGCCTGTTGGTACCTTTATTTTGTACAGTATTTTTCAAGAAAGAGTAGTGGGTCGGGTCGTACGCCGCGTCTTTAATTATATAATTGGAACGCTTGTAATAATTATTTGCCTTATGTTTTTCTTTTCTAATACCATTAGATCTGGAGGAGTAGAAGTTGCGATATACGAAAAAGATGGCAAATTTGTACTTCAAAAAGAACCTGGTATCTACTTTGGACTATACCAAGCTTACTATTTTAAAAACAAACCAGTGATTCATTGCACAGGCGATGAGAAGGAGCCGTCTTTTCTAAATAAAAAACTAAGAAAACAAGCTTGTGATTACCATGTAGTCAACTGGGTTGAATTTGTAAAGATAGTGAATAGCTTAAATTCTTTTAATGTATCAAATGAAAGAGGTATTACAAATACTGGAACCCTCATAGAGAACACACTTAAGTGTCACAAAATAGCACCGCTACCTTACCTCACCATTACAACAAAAGAAGAGCTGCGTTAGTAAGGATGTTTCCTCAAAAAGCCAAACTGATGTTTGGCTTTTTCTTTTTTAATTAGCCTTCACTCTATATAGTCATGACCGCTTCGACCACTCGCTCGCTAAAGGTTCTCATGGTTGTGAGTGTGGTGTTTTATGAAAAGTTTATGTGAGGTGGTTATTCTAGGGGGGGATTTTTTGGCTGGGTCCATGGACAAAAAATCCCCCCCCCATTACTTTTTCATGTTTGCGTCGAAAATTGCTATTTCGTGCAAAGAGTGTGGCTTTGCTAAGTCAGAGGAGAATTTGAATGTGTATTATTTACGTCAAAAATGTGCTCATTTTGACACAAATTTTACGCTTAAAATTTGGCTTAAAATTCTAATACGACACGGTAAAAGCTATATCCTTAATCGGTAAATCCATATCTTTATTTGTCAGCACATCAGTTATTGTAAACTTTCCACCGTAGGTAATAAATCCTGATTGATGTGTTTCTACTTCTGCAATATTTATATAAAGATCGTACACACGTGTTTGATTTTCATATAACGACTGGCCAGAGAATGAAAATGTTGGTCCAGTAAATGAAGTTCCTTCTGCTGATTCTTTGAGGACAAAATTACTGATCTTACTCGGCAAGACGCTCGAGGTACTCGTGGAGATAAGCGTGAGTGCTTTTAATTTTATTGGAATACCAGCACTGATTGCAAATGAGCCGACTTTTACATTATTTGTTTTTGGAGTTACTGAGGTATTAGTATAGTTAGAGATTGATGATGTTGTGATGCCTTTGAACGTAAAATACCCTAGGTTACTAGTTCCTCCTATATTTGTAATTGTAAAACTATAATCCCCTAGTGGGATTTTTTCAGTACAATCTATCCCACATGAAAATGTTTGATTTGTACTTGTCGCAGCAAGAGGAAGACTTGTTCCATCTATAGAAGCAAATGTACCGAGTACATATTTTTTCCCATTATAATTTGAAAGCATTACAACAGTATTTGTTGCTGTTAAATTTTTCCCATATAACGTAATAGGCTCTTTTGGTGTTGTGTCTCTGATGATACTTGAATTACTACTTGATGAAAAAACTGGTCTGCCGTAAGTAATGGTTGAAATGTGTTTAAAGTTCTGACAAAACCCGTTAAAGTTACATATCACTTTAATGATTGCACCATCTTCTGGATTTTTGGCTGCAAGGACTATGTCGTTAGTATCGTTACGTGTAATTGTATACCCGATGAGTGTGCTTGATGTTGCAAGACTTGGGTCTCGTGGAATCTGCGTTAGATATGATGGTGATAGATACGAAATATCAACAAAGTCTTTACAGGGTGAATCCAGTGTGACAAGGACAAGAACTTCGGTTGCAGTAGCAGTAGACGGAACATATGGTGGTACTACACACAGCTCAATTGGTGTGTCTGTTATTTTTACTGGATGAACGCCATGAGAATCATTAAAACGTGTATAGATATTTTTGAGTAATTTTTCGAGATCTTCTCGTCGTTTGACGTTACGAAGAGCGCTCGGTGTACTAACGGCAGAGACAGGTGGTTTGTAGATAACCACCGTCGTTACTGTAGATGAAGAAGTGGGTACTATAATTATTGGTTTTGCTACTTTATTTATTTCAGCTGTCGTACTTGTAGCAGTTATTCCACATGTTTCTTTTTTAATTGCAGCACGTGTGCCAGGTCCGACACTTCCTGCTTGTTCAAAGCCAAGACTTTTCTGATATGCCTTCACCGCAGCCACAGTCCCTCCCCCGAAATATCCATTTGGCTTTACTTTAAGATACCCTTTATCAAAAAGAAAATTCTGGAGTGAGAGCACTCTAGAGTTTTCTGCACCCTTACTAAGCACACTCTTTAGATCAACACATGATGCAGCGGAAACATTTGAAATACCAGCAAGCATTAGAAGAGTACATAGAATTTTTTTCATAGATTTAGTATATCAATACTATGGTCAAGTATTGTGTTGATACTTTAAAAAATGCAAAAGCGGCCTCTTGCGAGGCCGCTTTTTCTTTATCACCATCACTTAACTTTTTAATTACCTCCTTAAATCTTTTAAGATCTTGTTATTAAAAACTATTTACTTTTTTCTGGTGATTTAATATCACCAAGAAGCTCCGCAGTCTTGCGAAGACTTTCTGGTATTTGCTGCAAAGTTGCATCTTGTATTTGAAGTTCTAAGCCGGCACCTAACTGTAATACTTCAAATGTTTTTGAAATAATTCTTGACTTGATAAAATCTGAGGGATCGTCTAAATCCATAAGTCCCCTAATATGTGATAATCCACCTATTTTTTTTGGGACATCATGAACAAAACCCGCGCATACTTGAAAAAGATTATCTAATGTTGCTTTATCGAGAACATCTGTCGGCACAGCTGCCGTCTGTCCATACAAATTAAGCATATCAATTTTATTCTGATTAGGTTTAATGTCCCTGAGACTTAATACAAATAGTTTTGCTGCTTTATTTGCTTTTTCAATGGATTCAGCAAATTCACGCCGCTGCAACGCATCTTTCTCGACCTGTTTACCCATTTGATCATTCTCAAAAGCCTTAACATGCGCATCATCAAGTGGTTTAAGGATATATTTAGCATCTGCTACATCAGTCGCTACTTTAATACTAACTGGGTCACCTGTTTCTTGGGCAGCTTTAACTGCCTCCATTACTGTTGGTACAGCTTTGGCTTCGGCACCAAGGCGAGCGACTGTCTGCTCGTCAGTTTCTAATGATAATTCTCCTCCGGTTGGAGCTCCTTTAAATGACATAGGTATTTATAGTAAAGATAATAATATCTTTAAGTATCTCTCTCTCGGATTTTGCAAGTATTTTATAAGAATGGTTTTAATAATTCATAAAATCGATACAAAAGTAGCCTTGCAAGAGTCTACTTTTGTGTTTTGAATTCTGTATTTATATCTGAACAAACAAAAATTTTCTCAGCATGATAAAAAGTAAAATTCTAAATAAGGTATATAAAGAAAGCCTTGTTTGTGTGTTGATAAAAGAGAAAGCGGAGTATCACTACAACAATATTCCTATGAAGCATCCTTACTTATTTTTACTTGAAAACTTATTTTTACTATTTATACACTTCTAGGTAGATAAGCGATAAGAGTTTTGAGATAAGCATTCCAGCAAAAGCAATCACTAACCACACATCAACGTCCCCTTGAAGAGATTCCACAATTACACCTACAAAGAGCAGAATGGATACCATGCTGTATGAGGCCCATGAAGAATGATATCTATGCTGTAAGTCTCTTTCATCTTGTGGTGTTTCTTTAAAAATAACAAAAAATTTAATAAGATAAAGAACAATCAGGCAAACAATAACACCTCCTGATAACATAACTTTCATCATGAGATTAAATGGGTTAAGTAGCCACACAAGTAAGCCGCTCAAAAGAGTAAGAAGGAAGCATTCAATGAAGATTGTTTTTTTCATACATAAAATTGTATCATATGACATGTAATTATTTGTAATTATGTACTTTTAGAAACAAAGAAAAGTTTTTCAACAGTTGTCTTGAATATCTCAGAAAGTGAGAATGCTAACTCAAGACTTGGGACATAATTTCCTTTTTCAATCGAAATAATAGTTTGTCTCGAAACCCCTACAAGTTCTGCAAGTGCTTCTTGGGTTAAATTTTTTTCCTGACGATATTTTTGAATATGGTTATTGAGGATTTTTTTTGTCATACAATCTTTTTTTAAGAGTATTTAGTATATCCAGTAAAGCACAGTCTGGTTCTAAATAAAAATACCTCGTACGAGGTATTTTTATAGTATTATTATGCCTTTTGTATATTCTTATTATGGAAGAAGTACAGAAGTAATGACGTGTGTCACTCCATTTGAAGAGAGTACGTTTGCTGTCTCAATCATCGCACTTCCATTAATCATAAGAACACCATTTACCTTTGTAATTTTAAGAGTCTTACCTTCTACAGTTGTTAACATTTGACCATCATATAAATCATTTGATGTATATCTCCCTGAAACAACGTGGTAAGTAAGAATATCAACCAACTTCGCTTTATTCTCTGGCATAATCAAGGTCTCTACAGTTCCTGCTGGAAGCTTGGCGAATGCAGCATTATTTGGTGCAAATACTGTGAATGGGCCTTTACTTTTAAGTGTGTCTACAAGTCCAGCTGCTTTTACTGCGGCTACGACTGTTGTAACATTATTTGCAAGTACTGCGTTATCAACAATATCACGAGTAGAGATCATCATAGCTCCACCAACCATAACTCCATCATCCTTCATGCCCATGCTATGGGTCTTCATCATATCACTCTTCTTCATATCATCCTTCATTGCCATACCTGAAATCTTGGCACGAGTCATAGCACCGTAGTATCCAGTTGCCGGTAATCCAACTGAGGCCTGATATTCTATGAGAGCTCTTTTAGTAAGATTTCCGAAGTATCCTTTAGAAGCTCCTTCAGGCATCATAAGATACCCTTTTGATTCGAGAAATGTCTGAAGAGTAACCACAGAACTTCCTCGTGAGCTCATCATGAGATTCGTGTCCATACCCATCATACCATCTTCAGCAAAAGCGCTTGTTAGCGATGAAGCAAGTACTAACCCAACTAAACTGATTGTTATTTTTTTCATATTTTTTTAAATTATTATTTTATTACATAAATCTGATTGTAAAGTTAACTTTACTTTACTTTTTAAGAATACACCCGGGTAGATGTAAAGTCAACTATACATTTCTGTGAATAACTGCCAACAAAAAAATACTGCATTCGCAGTATTTTTTGTTATATTTATTAATTATAGATTATATATATCTACCCCCAACTTTGCAAGAGTCTTTTCTGCTTCAGTTTGTCTTTCGGCATCTACCCTCGCAAGGTTTTGAGCAATTTCCTTTGCTTCTACTTCCGTTCTTCCGCTCTCAACATCCTTTCGTTCTCTTCTTCTAAGGCCTTCAGCACTGATGGGGCCTTGTGCAAGGGTGTTTAACACCTGCCCATCAACCAATTCCTCTAGCGCAGCCCTTTCAGATTCATTTTTAACATTTTTAATCTGACTTCCAAGAGCCTCTTTGTATGGAGCCCAACCAATAGCCCCCTTGTCCTTTCGAGCCTGACGAGAGAGCTCGATAAGTGCTCTGATCATGTCAATCTCTTTACGACCTTCGTTGCTAGACCTGGCCGAAAAAATATCGGCCACTTTTCTATTTGCGGCATTTTGTATAGCCTCCTGTTTTCTCCTGTATGCCTCCAATTCTTCTTGTTCCTTTTGTGATTGATGCTCTCTTTGTACCTCGACGTGAGCGTCATGCAGTGGTTCGTCAGTTACTTTCTTTTGAGGTGTAACTGCAAATCTTTCATCAAGTTGTTGGATCGCCACTGGGTCTCCACTTGAAATAATCCCCATGACACTTTCTGGTTTACTTTGTGCTTCTAACGTGGACAGATCCCCTCGTAACTTTTCGGCGAGAGCACTATCGTAGCTTGCGTCAGCCGCTTCAATCTGGTCTTTAAGAGTATCTATCTCACTTTTTTTAATCGGCTGCTGTGGTGCGTGATCAGGTGACATAAAAATATTTTAAGCTTATATACCTATAAGTATCTCTCTCTCTCTCTCGGATTTTGCAAGTTTTTTGTAAGAATGATAAGAAAATCTTAGGTAAAATTGCAAAAGCGGCCTCGTACGAGGCCGCTTGTGTGTTTTGAATTCTGTATTTGCATCTAAACAAGAAAGAAATTATTCCAGATACTAGGAGCCTAGAGAATTTTAGAAGAAGACGTACATGCTGGTACGGCGACTGAGAAAAATCTCGTAGCGACAACGTAGATGGGATGATTTATTTCTTGTTCTCGGCGATGTCTTTTGCGATGTTTTGGGGGACAACATCATACTTTCCAATGCATACACCACTCTATCTAAAACCTTGATCGTAGATACTCTCAATGTATGGATACTGATTTCGGTAGAGGGAAACCTTGATCGCCCACGTATTCACCTACTTTCATAATTGAGTATATAAAATTAAAGGGCCGTGCACTAGAGTACTAGTGCACGGCCCCAAGGGACTAAGATCAAAGCGACCAAAAGTCCAAAGTGTGTAAGTTCAAAGTGCCAACTTGCGACGGCACGGGAACCACCAAAAGCCGTCCCAGCAGCGGACGCTCTGACCCACGCCCACGCCCCGCCAAGCGCGGAAGATCACGTAGCAATACCTGCCTTCGGTATCTTTCCATTGGGTACCGTTTTGGTGATCATCTGCAAAAGCAGGATCATCCTCGTTGATGGCGGCAAGCCCTTGCGGATCGACGATGAGTTCGAGGCCAAGCTTGCTGAGTTCTTCATCGAGCTTGTCACAATCGACACTGCGACCGAAGTTGACGAAGATTGCTTCGATGTCTCCTCTGGCAGACGGCATGGTCTTCACGACGGATTCATTCAGGTGAAGCTTGCGACCCGTGGCGATGAGTGCGTCATTCTGCGAACGAGTGCGATCAACAGTTGCACGACGGACAATTGTTTTACTGTGAGCTTCAACAATTCCAACAAACAACTTGGACTGAGCAGAAGCAAGCTCACTCATTTCAAGGACTGTCTGAACAGCTTTCGAGGGAAGATCCTTCGAAGCTTTTGTCAGCATGGCTCGGTATTTGGCAACAGCCTTGTCAATTTGACCTTCTGTTGATGGGGACATGATTTCGGTCATGGCGTCATCCTTTCAATTGCTGTGTACTCGATCAAACGTCCAGTAGTCACAGCGATGAAGAAAGAATCTATTTCTTTCCTTATCGCTGTGACTACTTTTGTAAAAGAACTATAATATATTTATATTAGCACGTTTTTAAGTAAAAGTCAATATAACTAGTCAATAAAGCTTTACTCTACAAGGGGGTTTTAGTGGTATAGACAGGAAGAGGGTAAACATACAAGCGGCCTCGTACGAGGCCGCTTTTCTGTTGTGAATTTTGTGTTTTTGAACAGAAAAAATTTCCTCAGCATGATAAAAAGTAAAATTCTGGATGAAATACGCGAAGAAAGCCCTGTTTTGGAAGAAGGCGTACATCTAGTACGTCGACTTACAAAACAGGGCTTTCGACAAAGTAGTTCGCCAGAATTTTACTTTTTGTTCTCGGCGATGTCTTTTGCGATGTTTTGGGGGACAACATCATACTTTCCGAATTCCATGGTAAAGGTCGCCTCAACAACCTAACTCTAAAAATCTATTACACATATCATGATGAGAAGTGTAACCAACTTTATGAAGTGGGCAACCGAAGTTGCCCGGAAACAAAACACCATTTCTACAAACCTGCGGGTGGCCAATTTGGAAGTTTCGTACCCAGCACCAGTCCGCGTGAAGCAAGCGCTATATTGATTTCATTCCGAGATCGCCGGCCAAAGTTGGGAACACCACACAAATCTCTCTCGGTATACCGTACCAGGTCGCCAATATAGAAGATGTTCTCGGCCTTGAGACAGTTAGTGGTGCGCGTACCCAACTTCAGTTCAGCTATCGGACGAAGAAGAATAGGATCAAAATGGTTATCCTTAGGTATCCTATCCAGTGACTCAAGCACCTTGTTTGCCTCTTCGAGCACCTTCAACCCCACTTCTCCACCAATACTTTTAAGAAGTAGGGTCACAGCAAACATGCATGCGCGTTGCTCTTCAATACTGACAACTTTCATGGTAACCTTTCCGTCGCATTGCGACTTAAAATATTGATGTTGATTTTCCTTGATGCGTAGGAGACGCATGACCTCTAAGGGTCGAAACCGGCAAAGAACTAACTCTGTCAACCAACCACATTAGTGTGATTAGCTGAATAGAGTGGGCAACCGAAGTTGCCCCTACAGAGCACAGTGATACTCATTCGTGCTGGAAAGAAGTCCAGCCATTTGCTTCCATCACACCATCCAAGATGGTGCAGATGTCCTGGTGCTGCGTGATACAGAAGACGCCGTCCTCTACCACGTAGAACGTAAATCCATTTTCATTTTTCGGGTAGGACATCACCGCGTTCGCGATAGTCTCGACAGAGACTACCTCTCCACCCTTATCATAGACAACGTCTATACTACTGTTGAGATACTCAACCACCCACTCGCGGACTTTCGCTTTCAGCTCACCTTTTTTTGGTGCGGGCACAAAGTTGACTGCCTCGTCGGTATGTATGATAAAAAGAACTTTCACATAAACTCCTCGTGCGTTTTTGCGCGTAATTAAACATAAATATAACTTTATCAATCCACCATCTGCATGATGCACTGAATGAAGAATGAACCTCTGTCAACCAACCACATACTTGTGACTGGCTGAATAGAGTACTCAAGCGCCTACTTGTAAAGGGCTTGAGCGAAGACTCAAAAGAGCTAACTTTAAATAACTATCTAATTTATGTCACCAAATTGACCCCAGCCGAGTTCGTATGATCGATTGAATCGATAGGCTTTTTTCCAATTCTCCCACTCCTCACCATCTGCTTTAGTTCCTACTGTTTTTAGATATATCACCCGCAGATCATACTCACGCCACTCCTCAAAATCCTCCAGACCTCCCAGATTGAACCTCACTCGAATTTCGTATTCCTCCCACTCTGAATCGCAACATGCATAAACGTTGGGCCAAACAACAATTATTTCCACATCCTGGTTTTCTGTTTGAACCCACCCAAGATGTAAAGAGACATGATCCCTCTCTGTTGATATCCCTTTTTCTTCAAGCTCTTGCCATGTATAGAAGCCTCCACGCTCGAACCTCCAACAAGAAGCTTCTTTACTGGCGTCAGTCAGTGAGGAGAAAATTCCTTCCGGATATTCTCCAGTATTGTAAGATAACGGCAACGCGATCATGATTTTCTCCTGTTAATAAAAGATGATTTGTATGTTCAAGAATTATTACTTTTTTCTTGAAACTGCATACAAATCATCTTTTATTAACTATGTAAACGAACTTTACAAGTCCACCACCACCTTAGTGATGAACTTGATAAAGTAGGCAAGATTTTAAAAATGGGACTTGCCTGATTACCCATGCCCTTTTACGAGCGGTTAGCGACGTGACACTCCTCTTTCGAAAAATACACGACACCATACTTGTCTACGTAGTACACCATATTACCTCCTTTGGAAAAACAGAAATGTCTGCTATTTTGAGCTACCTAATTATGGGCAGTTCAATTTTCCATTGTCAGGATACATACAGCACTACAGTGAAAGAAAAGGTTTTGTCAGTTTGCCTGGGTTACCTTTAACCAGGATTGCAATGGCCTTGATTACCTGATATTCCGGAGAGGTCACTCGTCTCCATCCTATCAGCACCATGCTGGTAAACTACATCTCCAACTTGACCCACTGGATAGTGGAACCCTCTGGGAGCACATGAGCTCCTTCAGGCAGGCGTGGGCCGCGATACTGGCCGATGATGGCACTGTCTCCCGTTTTCAGGGAAATTGTTGCACGGTTCATCGTGACCGTCATTCCGAGCGTGTCGGCGAAGATCGCCGCAGTGTCGGGATGTCCGACACCAGAGTCGAATCCAGAGGCCAAAGCCTCTTTTGCTTCAGTGAGCGTGAGCTCGCTGAAGCGTGGGCATGCTGGCAGAGATGCCAGCATATTGAGAGAAAATGCGTTTAAGAGAAGCA